>JBEICB010000003.1:0-76117 GCA_040373655.1 Pirellula sp.
CCCCCACCCCCCCCAACACCGGATGCTTGAATACCGCTCTCTTGAGCCGCTCTAATCGCTTCTTCTCGCTGAAATGCTGGTCAACTATCACCTCAGGCAACCACCCAAAACCCTCCCTTATCTCCGGCTCAACTTCCCCTCCCGATATCATCCTCCGCGACATCACCGCCGCACCTGCACTCGTACCCCCTACCACTCCTCCAACTTCCCACCAACCCTTGAGCCTCTCCAAAAACACTGTACCCAAATATCGCTCCACTATCCGACTCTGATCCCCTCCTCCTATCCATACCGCTGTTGCACCCTCCAACTCCCTGCCAAACCCCTCTCGCATCGCTTCCTGACGTGACTCGGCATGCACCACACTCACCTCGCGCCACCCCTTCCCTCTCCATAACTCTAACCACGGCGAATAATCCTCGTGGTCCGATCGCGGTGATGCCGTCGGCACCAATACCATCCGATTCCCAGCCGCTCTCCCCAACTTGCAAAACGTGTCGAGAATGCTATCCGATAACTTCCCTCCACCACACAACAACATCGCTCCCCGCTTGCTCTCCTCAGCTCCCTCCTGACCTGCTACCAAACCTCCCTGCGCTAACAAAGCGACACCGCCATGAATCCCCCCAAGCTGCAGTAGTCGCCGACGGTCTATCATCGTTGATCCTACCACCCAAAAATCCTCTATCGAACCAACGCTGAACGTACTATCTCGACAATCTCCTGATGCACCCGATCGACCGATTGATCAGCATCCACTACTCCCGTTACCCCACCACATCGAGGTAACTGCTCCAAAAACCCTTGTCGCACCCTCCGAAAGTACTCAATACCTCGCTTCTCAAGCCGATCCTGACCTCGCTGAATTCGCTTCGATGCCAACTGTGGATCTATGTCCAAAACCACTGTCACATCCGGCATGCACCCACCCGTCGCTACCCGACCAACCTGCCACAACGCTTCGATGTCCACCCCACCCGCTGATCCTTGGTAAACCACATTCGCTAACAAAAAACGGTCACACAATACCACCGCTCCACTCTCAAGCGCCGGACGTATGTTCTCGGCCACTAACTGAGCTCTTGCTGCCATATATAAGAGCATCTCGGTCGTGTTCGCCAAAGGAATGTCTTCTCGATGAAGCAATATCTCACGCACCGCGTTCCCTAACGCTGTGGTTCCAGGATCACGAAAATTCAACACGCGATACCCTTGCGATTCAAGCCAATCGCTGAGCATGGCCAACTGCGTCGACTTCCCCCCACCATCAATCCCATCAAGCGTAATAAACATTCCTAAAGCCCTACTGCGTTAAATGGCGAAGGACTCTAAATCCGCTTGCGGAGCAACTTGGTATCCATGCGGTTCCATCGAACAACCCGCTCGACCCTGACTCAACGAACGAATCGCACTCGAATATCCAAACAGTTCCTTCAACGGTGCTAACGCTGTGATGTTCGTTACCACTCCACGCGCCTCCGTTCTCTCAATCAATCCACGACGCTGTTGAAGATCCCCTACGATCTCACCCAAGTAATCCGGCGGAGTGGTAATCTCCATCTTCATCACCGGCTCAAGCAACGCCGGACCCGCAGCCTTGAGCCCCTCGTCAAAAGCATCGTTCGCGGCAATTCGAAAAGCAACTTCGTCCGAACCGACTTCCGCCATCTCCGCCCCAAGCACACTGATGCGAAAACCCGTTAAAGGGAACGAACCTACCAATCCACCACCCTCAGCCCGATTCCGCAACTCTTCAAGCGCCGCTGTGCGCTGCAAATCCGGAAGCATCTTGTCCGGCGGTGTTCTATCCAAAACAATTACCTTCGCCGATACATCCTCCAATGGCTCAAATCGAACTTGCAATCGCGCAAACAACGTCTGAAAGCCAACCTGACGATTACACTGCCCTGTGACTTCCGCCGCCGAACTAATCGTCTCCCGATAACTTACCCTCGGCTTGTAGAACTTGACGTTCAAATGGAAATCTCGCACCAACCGGTTCTTGATCACTTCCAAATGCAACTCACCCATCCCCGAAATGATGGTCTGGCCTGATTCGGCATTCTCGGAAGCGTGAAAGGTCGGATCCTGACGCTTGAGCATATCAAGGACTTCTGCGAGCTTCTTGCGCTCGGTCGTATTCTCCGGTTCAATCGCCATGGAAATCACAGACTGTGCGAATTGAATCGATGGCAATTCAATCATCTCGCGAGTGTCGCAAAGCGTATCACCTGTGATCGAATCTCGAGGCCCGATAGCACAAGCGATATCGCCACACTCGAGTGCATCGATTTGACCTTGCCGCTCCTTCTTTGTCGCGTGAATCTGCCAAAGCTGTGCGATGTTCTCTTTCTTGTCTCGATTGGGATTGTAAACCCGTGAATTGGATTCTAGCCGCCCGGAATAGACTCGAATCCAAAACATGTCTCCCGTCTTCGCTGGCAGAATCTTAAAGACCAACGCACAAAATGGATCTTTCGGATCAGGCTTGCGCACTAACTTCTTGTCAGTCTTCTTTGGATCACACCCTTCCACCGGCGGTCGATCCAGCGGACATGGCAAAAAGTGCGCCACCCCATCGAGCAACGGCTGCACCCCAACGCCATGCAGCGCAGACCCACAGAAAACTGGCTGCAATACTTGGGCAATACAAGTTTCCCGCAAAGTCTTGCGGATAAGTTCCGGCGGAATCTCTTTCTCTTCCATCGCCAGTTCCATCATCTCGGCACTGTGCGTATAGAGTTTTTCCAACATCACATTTCGCCAATCCTTCGCATCGGCAACAAGCTCCTCCGGAAGCTCTTGCACGTTGACCGTTCTACCGGAATCTTCCGCATTAAAGGTCAAGAGTTTCATGTCGATCAAATCAATGATCCCGCGAAACGGATCGTTCGTATGCGATGGGCCTTGGCCGACCGGAATCTGTACAGCCACTGGATCAGCACCCAATCGAGGCCCAATTTCTTCAAGCACTCGGTAAAAGTCCGCACCTTCACGATCGAGCTTATTGATAAATACGATTCGAGGCACACCGTATTTATTCGCTTGCCTCCAAACCGTCTCGCTTTGGGCTTCCACCCCTTCCCGAGCACTAAAGACCACCACGGCTCCATCGAGCACACGCAAACATCGCTCGACTTCTGCTGTAAAGTCGACGTGTCCTGGCGTATCGAGAAGGTTGACCGAACATTCTTTCCAACGAAAAGTTACGCAAGCAGCAAAAATGGTAATGCCGCGTTGCTGTTCCTCAGGGTCATCATCGGTCTCGGTTGTTCCTGAATCGACTGCCCCTGCGCGGTGCTTAGTACCGCTCATGTAAAGCATCTGTTCAGTTACCGTGGTCTTGCCCGCATCAATGTGGGCGATAATTCCGATGTTTCGGATCGAATGAAGGTCACGAGCCATGGTTGATAAACTTTAATGCGATCAAGGAGACGGGGAAAGCAAACAGGATTCGTTTGAACCGTTCCTCGCTTAACTCGGTTGCTTGCGCAACTCGAGCCATTCGCTGTGGAAGACACCATCGCGATCGACGCGTTGGTAAGTGTGTGCACCAAAATAGTCACGCTGAGCTTGCAGCAAATTCGACGGCAATCGAGCTAAACGATAGCTGTCGTAATAAGCCAACGCAGTGGTGAATGCAGGAACTGGAAGCCCCAAATGGCTCGCTGCCATCACTACCGCACGCCAAGCTTCCTGCGATCGCTCGATCGCTTGCTTGAAATACGGATGCAACAGTAGGTTTTCCAAATTCGGATTCCCATCAAACGCTTCCTTGATGTGGTCGAGGAATTGAGCGCGAATGATACAGCCACCTCTCCACAGCAACGCGCAGTCGCCATAGTTCAACCCCCAATCATGCTCGCGACTCGCTTCTTGCAACTGCACAAAGCCTTGTGCATACGAACAAATCTTCGATGCGTACAACGCTTGGCGAACCGCTTCGATGAACTTCTTTCGGTCGGCGACCATCGCGGATACCGCGGCACCAAACGCTGAGTTGTGCGACGTGGCGGGCGCTGGCAACACCTTGCTCGCTCGCACTCGCGCTTCCTTCATCGCAGCAAGCCCACGCGCGTAAACGGCAGTCGTAACCAAAGTGCTAGGAACACCGAGGTCCAAAGCCAATTGACTCATCCACTTGCCAGTTCCCTTCGCGCCAGCAACGTCGAGGATCTTGTCTACCAAATATCCATCGCCACCTTGGTCGTCGCGAACACTGAAAATGTCACGGGTGATTTCGATGAGATAACTTTGGAGCTCCCCACGATTCCAATCGGCAAAGACGTCGTACAACTCTTCGTTGCTCAATCCCGCTGCTTCCTTGAGCAATAAGTACGCTTCGCAAATCAATTGCATGTCGCCGTACTCGATCCCGTTGTGAACCATCTTCACGTAGTGCCCCGCACCACGTGGTCCCACCCACTCAGCACAAGGGATATCATTCTTCGGTCCAACCTTCGCCGAAATCGCTTGGAAAATCGGTTTGATGGTTTCCCAAGCAGCCTTGCTACCACCCGGCATCAAGCTTGGACCCTTCAATGCACCTTCCTCTCCACCAGAAACTCCCGATCCGACGAAAAGCAATCCCTTTCCTTCGACATACTTGGTTCGACGCTCCGTATCGACATAGTGCGTGTTGCCACCGTCGATCAAAATGTCCCCAGGCTCGAGATGTGGAAGCAACTGCTCGATGAGATCGTCAACTGCTGGCCCAGCCTTGACCAACATCATCACTACTCGCGGACGACGTAGGTTTTTCACCATCTCCGCCAACGAATGGCAACCGACAAAGTTCTTGCCCTTAGCCCGCCCAGCGATGAGCTCATCGACTTTCTCGGTGGTTCGGTTGTATACCGCAACTCGGTAGCCTCGGCTCTCAACATTCAGAGCCAAATTCTCACCCATGACCGCCAAACCGATCAGACCGAAATCACACAATTCGCTCATGCTCGAAAACCCTTCGCTTTGCAGTTCCTAAAGAACCCTATTTGAAATTCACTTGGTTCAGATTCGTTGTTGCTCTCAATCGCCCGTTTTAGGGTTTTCCCTGGCAACTCCTTCAAAGAGGAAGCGGTTAGTTTAGCCGGATTCGCCAAGTGCATCAATCGAAGCCTTCATCTCGCAGTGCATTGGTTTGACCTCGTTCCATCCAGGTTGGCACTCAAAATCCTCCGCGTTTTCCCACCAATTTGCCTATTGGATATAGTTCCGGGTGGAATAAGCAAAAGGCATGACGTAGGCAAGCCTACAAGTTATTCCGATGGCTAATTCGGTGTTCTTCGGTGTAAACGGTGCATAAGTCGAAGGTATAGGGGTGGAACCAACAATGGGAAAAGAACTCAACGCGATGAAACTAGCTAAGCAAAATCGAAAGACTTTTACTCAACTATTTCTTTTGGCAGCCAGTCCTTTTTTTCTCTCCGCAGACCTCGCAATGGGCGAAGACTGGAGACAGTTTCGCGGAGGGGATGCACGGAGCGTCAACCAAGACTCCAAACTTCCCTCCTCATGGTTGGAACCCACCGACGAAACCCTCCCGCGAGCGCGCTGGCGAACCGAAGTCGAAGGGAGTGGATGGTCACAGCCGATCGTTGTTGGAGATCGAGTGTTTGTGACCACGGCCGTTTCGCCAAAGGGAGGAAAGCCAAAGGGAATGACCGGTGGTGCGATGGATCCGAGCACGATGGGACGCGCTGCGAAACCAAAAGACCCAGTAGCATGGAAGCTTGTTTGCCTTTCCCTGTCGACCGGTGAAATCCAATGGAGTCAGACGGCGATCGAAGCGATACCTAGTTTTGGGAAGCATGCATCGAATACCTTTGCAACAGAAACGCCGGCGGCTTCAGAAGACACCGTCTATGCGTTCTTCGGTGCCGCCGGAATCCTCACCGCACATGACTTTCAAGGCAATTTAAAATGGTCCAAAACGTACGATCCGCAAAAGATTACGAACGACTTCGGTACTGGATCTTCGTTGCTGTTGGTCGATCATTCGGAACCATCCAAACGAAAACTGTTCATCCAACGCTATAACGAAGAATCCGCTACCTTGGTCTGCTTGCGAGCAGACAACGGTGAGGAACTTTGGAGTGCCGAACGCCCCAAGGGATCTTCGTGGAGTACACCCATCCATTGGAATAACCAAGGCGTAGAAGAAGTGGTCACTGGAGGTCAAGGCTCCGCGATCGCTTACGATCTGCAAACTGGTAAAGAAAGATGGCGAGTAGGGGGACTCGATACGTCATTCTCGTGCTCACTCGTCGCAGATGCCAATGCGGTGTACTTCGGGACAGCTAGTCCGGGTAGTCGAGCGCCGATTTACGCGGTCGCAAGTGGTCACACAGGTGATCTCTCTTTGGAGCAGGGGCAAACAAAGAGCGATGCGATTCTTTGGTCAGGTACAAAAAGTGGTGCAGGTATGCCCTCCCCAGTTGTTCTCGGTGACTATCTTTACTTCTTTGGCAACACTGCGACTTGCTACGAAAAACAAACTGGCAAGGAAATTTATCGCAAGCGGATGCCTGGAGGCGCACTGGTCGCCGGTTGCCCCATCGTCGTAGATCAACGAATTGTGCTGGTAAACGAATCCGGAGATGTTCTTGTAGTAACCCCTGGAACCGAATTCGCTGTCCGTGAGTACAAAGTCCAAAAGGAGCCGAAACGATCCAAGAAAGCGCAGACTGATTCCCCAGATGGTGCAACGCAAGAGAAGTCGGACGAATCCGATCCATCAACGTTAGTCGGACGGGACGAAGTCTTCTGGGCCACACCGGCAGTTGCGAATCAACACTTACTGATTCGCTCTTCCGACGCGATTTACTGCTACCGCTAAATTCGCCTAATCTAAGGCTGTTTCGCGGCAAGCTTAAGCATTTCCACACGACGCTTATGAAGCGTCTCGATCGAGAGATTGCCGTAGTCGCTCCACGAAGCAGGTTCAAGGTAGTCACCCTCGGTCCTACCTATCGCTTGCAACTTCACGGCTCGACGGAACTCTTGTCCTAGAGCATACCGATCGCGGTTGTATTTCTTTGCGATCTGCGTCAAGACTTCAACATCCTGTTGGCCGTAGCAATATGCTTTCAAGCGGATCGAAGGTACAGGTTTCTGACTGGAAGCGACATTCGAAGGGTAGAACAGAGCAAGTTCATCAGCAACTTTCCATGAGTTAGCTGTTCCGATTGTTTGCCAAGGTAGGACACCGTCTGCCCCTAGACTCCACGCATCCCAGCTCCATGCCACTGCCATACTGTTATTGGTTCCAATTGGGTTACTACTGCCATAAATGACTACTTCCTGTCCAAAACGGAATTTGCGATCGAGGACCAGTGGCCGATACTCCCTAAAGGGTTCCTGAGCGACTACGTTGTACACAAGAAACTCATCGAGTGTGTCTCGTTGCCATTGAGGACGTGAGATATCCGCGCGGAAGACCAAACGAGGTGTGCAAGTCTTGCCAGCAACGTAACACTTGGAACCCTTCACTCCATCAACAAACGCAAGTCCAAAATACCGAAGAGCAATGTAGTCTTGAAAATTTGAGGGTTCATCAAGAACCCAAGGAGAGCTCGCGCGAGACCAACCACGCGACTTGAAATTATTTTTATTGTTCAAGTACACATGAAATCTCGTTTTATCCCATTTATTCCGATGTAGGTGATCCATCGTTTTACTCACGACGTCGACCCAAGCATCTCGGTATTTTTCGTTGAATGCCTTATCTGCCCAATAGCTTCCGTTGTAGTTCGGTTCGATCGGCATTGGCCAATTTTCATGCATAGGTAAATAAAAGCACTCGATGGGCACGGCTCCCCGAGGTAGATCCTTGAATGTTTCCCCCGTAAAAAGACCAGAGTAACGTTTGTCGTACAGTGTCCAATCCAAAGCTCCGTCTCGCCATATCGGGCCGCATCCAGGCGCAATTCGCCCCGCTTGATCATACGGCACACGATTAAGAACCGTTCGGTGCCGCTGTGCTAAGCGATAGTAATCGATGTCATTAGTCGGTAGACCGTAACAGTTCATTTCCGGTAGGAAACTTAAAGTATTCGGAATAACAACATCATGAACATTGATAATCGTTTTAAGTATCTGCTTTTGTTTACCAACGCTGATGTAAAGTTGAGCTTCATACGCTCCAGCCTTCATCTCTTTCGGAATGTACAACTCGACTAACCAACTGGATGCTGCTTGAGAATCACCAGCATAACCGTCTTTATTGGGCATCATTTGCAACAATGGGTCTGGTAGATTTTCATTTCCCTTCGATACCATTCCGTAACGATAGTATTCAACTAACCTGCGTTTTAGCACCGCAGGAGAAACTTCGGATTGGTTCCAATCAAAGAGGAACTTCGGCTCCACCACTCGCTTCGATACAACTTGAAAACCTACCCAACTACCTCGCCCACAGTCGAGCGAGATCCGCTTGGAACTTGCATCCCATAAATGGTTCTTGGTGAAATAGCCCTGTGAATGCCCTGGGATCGTTTGATCCTTTGCAGGTACGTAACTATCGAGTGGATCGATGACCGAAATCTGGGTTGTTCCAACCTCCGGCGAACCGGTCCAATCAACGCTGGCACCTCCCGAAACATCATCACTGGCTTCTATCGAACTAGCGAAATTCGGGCCGGTTCCTTTTTCCGGTACAGCAGAACCCATGCATTCCACTGAATCACTCATTCGACCATCGCTAGCAAGACTTCGTACTACGAACTTCTCAGGATTGGAAGAAATCGCAACATCTAACCCGTCGATAGGCATCGTAAAGACGCCATTGAGATGGCTGCGAATAGAAGGAACATAGTATGGTTCAAGCCGAGTCCCGTTGCGTTCGACTATAAAACCTATTGGACCGTTTATCTGCTTGTTATCTGACAATCCAGGGAGCGTCCAAGTGATTCTCGGCCGAGGATCTTTTACGTCTGGTGGTAGAAAGGTTACGCTCTCAGGGGCAGGGACGAGCATTTTCTCAGTCGATTCCGCTGAAGCCACCTGCACCATCAAATAAGGGCTCGATGCGTTGTTGGAATTAGTGCTATAAACGAATCGATTCGGAAAAATCTCTTGCTTGAACTCATCTCCATTGCGAGTCCAAGTGCTTCCGGTATCGTCCATCAGGACCAGTCCGTAGCTAAGTCCATGCATCCGAGCTTGAATCAACTCTACCGGAACAGACAATTCCACCCAATCTTTCGTCTCTGCTGGTTTCGCGTCGATCGATGCATAAATTGAATTTCCATGACCGATACAAACATTAGTAAAATCCGATTTGTACCATCGCTCCGTCGGATAACGCCTGTGGCTAAATGTCGACGCCCCTTTGATGACTTGATAGTTGCTTCCATTCCCCTCAACCCAATCGGAAGTAATGGTGCTCAAGGTTACTCGATCGATAGGTCGATCCCCTGCAACCTTGAGCAAGAGTTTTGCGTCGAGAATGGTCTTGTCTCGCAATGGACTGGCTTCAAAATCAATCAAAGACAATTCCACGATCGATTTGAGTTTTAGTCGCGGTGCTGCGCCGTTCGATCCAGATTGCTCCTCCTTGAAATTTGATAACCAAGTATCTCTCGATATGGGCACCTTGATCCATTCCTGAGCAACAAGAAAATTACTTGTTACCAACCCCACAAGAAGGCCACAACTTACGCATAGCCGAGCAACAGCAATTAACTTGTGCATGGATCAAACCTAGATCGATTCAACGGGTAGTACGAGAAAAAACTGTGCTAAAGCGTGAGAGCTTGGTCACTTTCGCTTCGCACGATTGGATTCCCAATCTGCGAGCGCCTCTCCAGTGTAACTTCGTTTGCCCCCCTTTGCGACAGCCGAAGTAGCGTACTTCGCCAATGCCTCCGGGGTACCTGCAAAAACAAGTTCTCCACCTTCCCGGCCAGCTTCCGGGCCTAAATCAATCACCCAGTCTGCGGATCGAATGACTTCAAGATTGTGTTCGATGATCAAGACCGTGTTGCCGCGATTGACTAACTCATCGAGCACCTGCAATAGCTTACGTATGTCTTCGAAGTGTAGCCCCGTAGTCGGCTCATCTAATAAATAGAGAGTCTTTCCATCGTTCGGCTTGCAGAGCTCGGCAGCAAGCTTGACTCGTTGCGACTCTCCACCAGAGAGTGTCGACGAACTTTGACCAAGCTTGATGTAATCAAGTCCAACACGACACATCACATCAAGCATGTTTACAATTTTCGGTACATCTTCAAATAGCTTTAACGCTTCCGCTGCTGACATCTCCAAAACGTCGTGGATTGAAAATCCCTTGTAAGTGACCGCTAAGATCTCGGGCTTGTAGCGTTTGCCTTCACATTCCTCGCAGTCGATCCAAACCGCAGGCAAAAAATGCATTTCAACTTTGATTTTCCCTAGCCCTTCGCAATGCGAACACCGACCATACCCGGTATTGAAGCTGAAGCTATCGCGATAGTATTGCTTGGCCGAAGGCTGTTTTGAGAAAACAGTCCGGATGAGATCAAACACCTCTACGTAGGTCGCTGGAGTACTAGATGGACTCGCACCGAGCGGCGACTGGTCCACTTGTAGCACCTTACCGA
Organism: Pirellula sp.; assembly: GCA_040373655.1. GTDB lineage: Bacteria > Planctomycetota > Planctomycetia > Pirellulales > Pirellulaceae > JBKCUI01. Next base: position 10,578 of record JBEICB010000003.1, read on the forward strand.
TCTGATCGATACCCTCGATCGATTCGAAATACCCAGGGCGTTTTTTGATCCGCAGAAGTCGCTGCGCGAGAGCGGGATAGAGGATCCCCTGTATCAAACTACTCTTTCCGCTACCACTTGGGCCCGTAACTGCAGTGAGTCGCTTCAGTGGTATATCTACATTAATGGCCTTCAGAGTATTATGCGCGGCTTTGCTGATCCGTAACCAATTCGTTGGTACGTTCGCTTCATCCTTAACAAATGGTGTCACTTGCCGCTGCCTTGGCAGCGAAATCTCCTTGGCACCTGATAAGTAAGGGCCCGTAACCGAGCTTTCGCTACTTAACACCTCTTCCGGGGTACCTTGTGCAATCACCCTTCCCCCCAAAGGACCAGCACCTGGCCCAAAGTCCCGTATTTCGTCGCTGCTAGCGATTACGTCCCGATCGTGCTCCACCACAAGAACCGTATTCCCTAAGTCCCGCAACTTATGCATGGCTCGAATCAACCTACCATTGTCTCTCGGATGCAATCCGATCGTCGGTTCATCTAACACATACAGCACGCCGCTGAGTCCTGTCCCAAGCTGGCTTGCGAGTCGAATACGCTGGGACTCTCCCCCGGATAGCGTATTAGCAGCCCTACCTAATGTCAGGTACTCCAAACCAACATCGACCAAGAACTTTAGACGATGCTCGACTTCACGCCGCAACTCACCTCCTATCTTCTGCGTGCGAGCATCCCATTTAAGCTGCTCGATCCAAGCGGTAAGCTCCCCAATCGGTTCACTCATCAAACTTCCAATAGTTCGTCCGAATAATCGAACATGAGACGCTTGCTCCTGCAAACGATCGCCATTGCAAGTCCTACAAGGAACATCTGCGAGAACCTCCCAAAGCATGCTCCGAACTTCATTGCTTCGCTTGGACTCTAACTCTAACGCGGGGAATAATCCTCGAAACTGGTAACGAAGCACTTCGCGGTCCTGAGCTGCGTCGAGCTCGGGCTCTATATCGCTTTTGAAAACCGACACGCTCACATCCGGCAAGCCTTGTAAGAGGACGTGTCGCTGTCGCGATGTCCACTTGCTAATCGGGACGTCTAACGGCAAATCCGCGTTGCGAGCCAAAGCCCGCAACATTCCTTTTGAAAATGGATGATCGCGATGCGGCCACATCACGAAACCACCTTCTAGCAAGGAAAGGTGATCATGGACAAATAGAGCCGGATCCGCTCCTTGCTCAACCCCTAACCCCGAACACGATGGGCACCAACCAATCGATGTGTTGAATGAAAAGTGATGCGGCGTCAACGAGGTATAGGAGATTCCGCATGCATGACAAGCCGACTGCAGGGAATACGTCAGTACAGTCCATCGCTTTTCCGGCAATTTTTCATTCACGACCGCAAGCTGTGCGATTCCATTCCCCAAACTCATCGCAATCGCAGCACTATCAGCTAACCTCTTTCGATCCACTTGGTCCAACGCAAAGCGATCCACCACAATCTGGAGCTCACGCACCGATTTCGGTGCTACAGCTTGCTCGGGTCCAATTTCCCGAGTCTGACCATTGATGCGAATCCGCGTATATCCTTCGAGCTGAAGTTCATTGAGGAACCTCTCCAATGTCTGGTTGCTAGGTGGAACCACAGGAGCCAGTAACATACATCGCCGGGCTCCATCGGGGTCTGCTAATTGCACATCGATCCACTGCATCCAACGATCAAGAATCTGGTCGATCGTTTGCGACTCGACCTGCTGATCGCATTGCGTGCAATGCATCACCCCTAACCTTGCAAATAGCACTCGCAAGTAATCTTGAATTTCCGTAACAGTGCCCACCGTTGATCGCGGTGTATGAGACATCGCTCGCTGCTCGATCGCAATGGCCGGACTGAGTCCATCAATTCGTTCGACCAATGGTTTTTGCATCTGACCAACAAATTGCCGAACGTATGGATTTAGACTCTCGACAAACCGTCGCTGCCCCTCCGCATAGATCGTCTCCAACGCCATCGATGTTTTGCCGCTCCCGCTGTACCCGCAAAAAACCGTCATCGCATTCTTGGGGATCGTTACATCTATGTTCTTGAGATTGTGCTGGCTTGCTCCCACCACCTGCACATCAAGCATAGCAATCTTGCCAGCATTATTCGTCTCAGTAGTCGACTCTTCTCTATCAATTTGCGCTGCAAGCTCCTTCGGCGCATCGCTAGCTCCCCCTCCCTTCGCCGTTGCTTTCTTAGCTTTCTTCACCTTCTTGGTTGAAGCCGCAATCGAAGTTCCATGATCAGCACTGTCATGATCCTTGGAGTGATGATCATCGAAGTAACGTTTCAATGCCACCCCCGTGTGCGAATCGGGATTGCTCGCAACTTCCTCCGGGGTTCCTTCGCAAATCACTAGCCCCCCCGCTGCTCCACCTTCTGGGCCCATGTCGATGATCCAATCCGCAGCTTGAATCAAATCTAAATTATGCTCGACAACGACTACCGTATTTCCCTTATCAACCAAATTCTGCAAAACGCCAAGCAGCAAATCGATATCGTGAAAATGCAAACCGGTCGTCGGCTCATCGAGAACGATAAGGGTCTGCCCTGTAGATCGCTTGCTCAACTCTCTGGCCAATTTAATGCGTTGCGCCTCGCCACCAGAGAGGGTCGGAGAAGGTTGCCCCAGCTTGATATAGTCAAGTCCGACGTCCGCAAGAGTTTTGAGCTTCTTAACGATGTTTGGAATCGAACCAAAGTGCTCAATCGCTTGCTGTACATCTAAATCCAAGCAGTCAGCAATGGACTTACCCTTGAATAAAACTTGCAAGGTCGCTCGGTTATATCGTCTGCCCTCGCACACGGCGCAGGGAACCCACAGATCAGGTAAGAACTCCATATCGAGACGATTTGCCCCGTGACCATCGCAAGCGGTGCAACGTCCTAATTCGGTATTGAAACTAAATGTTCCTGGCGCGAATCCTCTGCGTTTACTTTCAGGCAACTCTGCAAAGAGATCGCGGATTTCATCGAACAATTTCGTGTAAGTTGCAGGATTGCTCCGCGGCGTACGACCAATTGGACTTTGATCGATATCGATGATCTTGTCCAAATGCTCTATCCCTTGTATCGCTCTATGATTGCCAGGGGTATCTTCCGCTCCATTGAGCGCATTGCGAAGCGCAGGGGAGAGAATATCTGTAACTAGCGAACTCTTTCCAGATCCGCTTACCCCTGTCACAGCGATCAACATTCCCAACGGAAACTTGACCTCAATCCCTCTGAGATTATGGTGAGCCGCGCCCTGTACGACAATGTGCTCCCCGGTGCCACTTCGGCGCGACTGCGGGGAACGAACTCGCAACCGACGCCCTAGAAATCCACCCGTGACACTTTGCGGATTCGAAGCGAGTTCCTCTAAAGAACCAGCAGAAATGAGCTCTCCCCCTTTAACTCCTGGCCCCGGTCCAAAATCCACCAATCGATCTGCCGCACGCATGGTGTCTTCGTCATGCTCAACAACGATCAGGGTGTTCCCAAGATCTCGCAAACGTTTGAGGGACCGTAGCAACTTATCGTTATCGCGCGGGTGCAATCCTATGGAAGGCTCATCCAAAACATACAACACGCCAGTAAGCCCCGCTCCAATCTGGCTTGCTAATCGTATCCGCTGCGACTCACCACCGGACAAACTCGGGGCACCCCGCCCTAGAGAAAGATATCCCAGTCCTACGTCTTTCAAGAAACGAAGACGGTTACGGATCTCCTTGAGTGCTTCCGCAGCAATGATCTGCTGCGTCGGTGTCAAATCAACATCATCGAAGAACGCTGCCGCTTGATCGATCGACATCTCAGCGCAATCACTAATCGAGCACCAAGGTTTATCCGAAAATTGCTCACATCGCGTTCGAACCTTAATCGCTCGAGCGTAAGGACTCAACCGATGTCCAGAGCAATCAGGACAACGAACTTGGGTCATGTACTTTTCCAACCGTTCCCTGTGCGCCGGATTGGAATCGCATAACATCGAAAAATAGCCTGCAAGCCCCGGGAAATTCCACAAGTCTTGATCCCCCGGGGGGAACATTGGGCAACTGATCGCGACATCGCCATCAAGCTGATTATGGAGCAATAAGCGACGGGCTTCTGCTGGAATTGATTTCCAACTAGTCTTCAATAGATCCTGATTGAACCTAGTCAACCGCCTCACTGAGGACACGTAGTCATTGAGCCCTCGCTTGACCCACATCGACAAGCTTTTCCATTGCCCAAGCGCAGGGATAGCACCTTTCTGAATCGATACTTCCGGATCTTTGACCAATGAGTCTTCGGTGAAGTAAGAAGCGACCCCTAAGCCTTGGCACGTTTCACAAGCCCCTTGCTTGGAATTGAAGCTCAACAATTGGGGGGTCGGTTCTGAGTATGATTGCTGACAAGTCGAACAAGCGAAGTTCTCAGCGAAAAGCGTATCGTTCAATGAAGCTGGAGCTGCTACGCCACGTTCCGGAACTCCCTGATTGGGAACTCCCGCGGTCGTATCTTTCTTATTCGCCTGTGACTGGGGCGAGTTCGTTTTCGCAGTCCGACCTCGCGGTTTCTTTGCTTGAGTTCCTACGGCGGATCCCGCTCCGGGGTTATCTGGTGCGAGAATAAATAATCCGCGACCTAATTTCAGCGCGCCCTCCATTGCGGTCCGTAGCCTTGCGAACTCCGTCGGTGCATCCGGAAGTTCATCTGGGAGAGGCGAATCGCGCAGAGGTAACTCCAGATGCATATAGACCACATCGATCGAATGTTTGACCGCACGATCGAGATCCGGTCGATTTTCCAACGTATAGGACACGCCGTCGATTCGAACACGATTGAATCCCGAGCGTTCCAATGCAACAAACAGATTTTCATGAGATCCGCGTTGATTGCGAATCAATGGAACAAGCAATGTATAGGGTCCAGCTGGCAGCTTTTCTATGGCTTGCAACATCTGGTCCTGTGTCTGTCGGCTTAACGGGTTGTGACAGTTAGGACAATGAGCCGTCCCACAACGGGCAAAGAAGACGCGGAGAAAGTCATTCAGTTCGGTGATTGTCCCAACCGTTGAACGCGGATTGAAACCCGTTGACTTTTGACTGATCGAGATCGCGGGAGCTAAGCCCGAGAGATAGTCCACATCGGGCTTGGGCATCTGCCCGACAAATTGCCGGGCGTACGTTGATAAACTTTCGAGATAACGTCGCTGGCCTTCTGCAAACAAGGTATCGAACGCCAGAGAGCTTTTTCCGCTTCCACTGACACCTGTAAAACAGATCAGCTCGTTGCGTGGCAGCTCAAGCTCGACATCGCGCAAGTTATGTTCGCGCGCACCGCGAACAACGATCGGCAGTGAGGCTAGTCTTTGCCGATCGTTCACATTAGACGATTCTTTTTTTGTTCGTTTTTTGATCACGATCCATCACTCGCCCAAAAGGCTTCGGTGTCATCCCTAAAGTCGTTTCTTCGATGCAGCTTTGCAACTCCAGGGAACGCTAACTTCGTTCCCTGGGTACCGAATGCGAGCTTGACGAACAACGAAACTGCCAAGCCGCATGCTTAGTGGATACCGGCCGAAGCCAAGTATCGCTCTGCGTCCAAAGCGGCCATACAGCCCGAACCCGCCGATGTAATCGCTTGGCGATAGTAATCGTCTGCAACGTCACCAGCCGCAAACACTCCCTCGACACTGGTAATGGTGCGGTAAGGTTGCTGCCAAGCGATGTAGCCGTTTTCGCGAGTCTTGACCTGCCCACCCAAGAACTTGGTGTTTGGAGTATGGCCGATGGCCAAAAACATACCGGTAGCTTCTAAATCCATCGTCGTGTTGTTCTCTACGTTACGGATCCTAACACCCGTTACACCAATACGAGGATCATCGTCACCCAACACTTCGTCCACGACCGAGAACTTAACAAGCTCGATTTTTGGATTTGCAAATGCTCGCTCTTGCATGATCTTGCTAGCTCGCATCTCACCGCGTCGCAACAACATGTAAACCTTCGATGCGTACTTGGTCAAATAACTCGCCTCTTCCACGGCAGAGTCCCCACCGCCAACTACAACAAGAGGCTTGTTTCGGAACCGAGGCAATGCCCCATCGCATACCGCACAAGCACTTACACCTCGATTGCGGTACTTTTCTTCACTGGGAATGCCTAAGTAATTGGCGCTAGCACCGGTAGCAACGATGACGGTGTGAGTTTGAAAAGTCCCATTCTCGCTAGTGTTCAACACCAATGGACGCTTTGAAAAATCGACGCTGACAACATCATCCGTGATGATCCGTGTGCCAAAGTTCGTCGCTTGCTGACGCATCAGTTCCATCAACTCAGGACCGGTAACTGCGTGGGGATGCTCCTCAACCGGTGGATACATGTACTGGCGAGAAGGATCAATCGCCGAGTCGATAAACTCCTTGAGTTTGCCAGAAGGGAAACCGGCATAATTTTCAACTTCCGTCGTCTGTGCCAATTGCCCCATCGGGAACCGCCCCATGATGCGATTCTCTTCGGTCATCGCACCTTCGAAAAGGAGAGGACGGAGGTTCGCGCGCGCAGCGTAAATGGCTGCGGACCAGCCAGCAGGCCCACTACCGATAATTACGCAATTCTCGACTCGACTCCCCTGATCATGTTTCCCGGCCTGATCGTGTTTCCCGCTCGGATCGCTATCGTGGGACTTGGTCGTTGTATCACTCATGCTTGGCTGGATTCTGTGTGCTGAGATCAAAGAAATACCGATGGAACGTGTCCCAAACTTTTTGGGGCGTCCTACGGAAAAGTATAGGGTTTTAGCACAGATCGACGGGGACTTCTAGGAGTTAAGCTGTAGGATCATTTGGTTGAAGTTTTTCCCAGGATGTTCCGATGCCAAAGTCCTGGACTCCCGACGTGCCACAATCCGAGCCTGGATCCATCTACAATAAGATTCCAGCCCATCGCAAAATCCTCCCTTCCTTTCCGCGAAAGCCAATTCGAACCATGAAAATAAACCGAAGCGCAAAACCCAGTCGAAGAAGCTTTTTGCTGTCAACTCTCGGCACCGCCGGCGTGGTTTCTCTGCCTTCACGCGATGGAAGAGCCTGGGGATTTACTCAAGCGAACGATCGGCCGAGAGTCGCAGCAGTGGGAACGGGTAGCCGTTGGTGCCAAAAAGCTACCGGCATCAATGGTCCCTGGGGCTCCGCTCCCGATTTCCGAAAGTACGGCGATTATGTTGCAGTTTGCGATGCCGACCGTGGACGTACCGAACGCGCAGCCGGAATCGTCAAAGAATGGACCGGTGTGGAACCTACCAGTCATCACGACTATCGCGCAATCCTCGACGATCCCAAAATCGATATTGTTCACATTTCCACCCCCGACCACTGGCACGCAAAAATTGCGATCGAAGCGATGCTGGCCGGCAAAGATGTCTACTGTGAAAAACCGATGACGCTGACGATCCCTGAAGGTCGAGCGATCTGTGACGTTTGCAAGAAAACAGGACGTATTGTCCAAATCGGAACACAACAACGCAGCGAAAAGCAATTCATCCAAGCGATTGCGATGCTTCAACACGGTCGCATTGGCAAAGTACAACGAGCCATCTGCCACATCGGTGGTGCCCCGACAAGCCCAGAAATCCCTGTGGCAACACCTCCGAACGAACTCGATTGGGAATTGTGGCAAGGCCCCGTTGCCGCCGCCCCATTTCGATACCTAGCGGGAGATAACGGCGAGACAAAGAGCTGGTCACGATGCCACTATGAGTTCCGATGGTGGTACGAATATTCAGGTGGCAAACTTACCGACTGGGGAGCTCACCACGTCGACATCGCCACCTGGGGGCTCGGTAAAACCGATACCGGCCCCATCGAGATCATCCCTGAAAAGGTAAAACATCCCGTCGAGTTTCGGGATGGTTTCCCAGTCGATCCGTCTCGCTACAACACCGCGACCGAATTCTTAATCCGCGCCAAATTCGAAGACGGAATTGAAATAGAGATCCGACACGACGGAGACAACGGTATCCTCTTCGAAGGAACCGAAGGACGATTGTTCGTCAATCGCGGACGCATCAGCGGTAAACCTGTAGAAGATCTCAAAACCAATCCTTTACCCGAGGGGGCAATGGAAGCGGCCTACAAGAAGCGGCCGCTTACCGACCACTTCCGGAACTTCTTCGAAGCGGCCCGGGATCGAGTCGAACCGATTTCCGACGTCCATAGTCATCACCGAGCTCTGTCGACTTGCCACCTCGCCGGAATTGCAGCACGCTTGAACCGCAAGTTGGCCTGGGATCCAATCAAAGAGCAGATCCTCGGTGACGAGCAAGCCAGCCGGCTACTCTCCCGCGAACCGCGACGGGGATACGAAACACAAATGTAATGGGATTAAGCTTCCTCACCCATTTCTTGATTTCGCCCACGTACTTCCCGTGTTGGCCTTTGGTTTCCCTTGGGCTTGGTTCATAATTGAGCCCAATTCCCTCCTTCCATTCCCTCCTACCCCACACGAGTCGCGACTATGAAATTCTCGAAATCCTTTCAAACCTCGAAACATCCCGCCTCGATCAATCTAGCGCGCCGGGAATTCCTCATTCGATCCGCGGCCGCATGCGCCGCAGGCTCAACCATCGCTCACCTCTCCTCCAACAAACTCTGGGCGATGCGTCCTGAAGTCACGGCACGGGAAACCGCAACCGGGTTTCTCTCAAGCCTCAGCAACGACCAACGCAACTTGGCTCAAATCGACTACAAAGATGCGAAGCGGTCTCAATGGCACTTCATTCCAATGGAGTCCCGAAAGGGATTACCCCTGCGCGAGATGAACGACGCTCAGCGCACGGCAGCGATGGGTCTGATGGCAGCGATCCTGAGCGAATCCGGTTTTCGCCGCGCTGTCGATATCATGGCTTACGAAGCGATCCTGCTGGAACTAGAAGGCCCAGCGCAGGCCAAGCGTCGTGACTACCGCAAGTTCTATTTCTCCATCTACGGAAACCCCGAGCCCAATGCTCCTTGGGGAGTCAGCATCGAAGGTCACCACCTGTCGGTCAACATGACCTACGAAGGGGACAAGCTCGTCGACTCCACCCCGCAATTCTTCGGCGTGAACCCTGCAAAACTCTTGCGTGACTTTGAAACGCCCGATCCTCTGCAATCCGGAAGTAAGACCAAATACACCGCCGGTACTCGATTGCTGTTACCTGAGGAACAAGCCGCATATGCACTCCTAGGTGCATTGTCGAAAGAACAACAAGCCAAAGCGATTTTCCTGAGCGACTGCCCTGAAGACATTCAGTGGCCAGGTGAACCCCAACCCAAAATCGCTGCCCCCGTCGGAATCGCTTCTACGGAACTTAACCCAGAGCAAAAGAAAATGCTCACCGACATTCTCAACGCGTACTTCTCCACGATGCCAAGTGCCGTTGCTCAAGACCGCATGAAATTGATCGCTGTGGCTAACGGTGGAGCGATCCACTTCGGATGGGCCGGCGGAACGGATCCAAAAGAACAACACTTTATTCGACTGCAAGGACCTACCTTTATTGCAGAACTCTGCAACTTCCAAACAGACCCCCAAGGAACAACAGCGAATCACATCCACTCGGTCTGGCGCGATCTGACAGGTGACTTCCATCTGTCGATCTAAACTGTATTGATACTGCTTTGAGGATTACCGCTTGATGACATTCACCCGATGACAACTCTCTTCCTTCCTGAACTGCGCGAAATGCTCGCGGAGGATCGCACTGACGAACTCCGCGAGTTCTGTACTGCGCTGCACCCAGCCCGCACAGCGGAGTTCATGGAAGGATTGGATGTCGAAGAAACTTGGCGAGTCCTACAACATGCTCAGCCAACTCTACAAGCTGAAATTTTCCAATACTTTGATTGGGATCGCCAAGTGGAAATCTTGGCCACCCAAGACGAGAAACAAGTTGCAGTACTCGTCACACAACTTCCCGCTGACGATGCCGTTGACCTCCTGCGGAAACTCCCCGAGTCTCGCGTCGACTCGGTACTTGCACTAGTCCCTGCCCCAGACCGTCGGGATATTCGCCGCCTACAAACCTTCCCCGAAGGCACGGCAGGGGCATTGATGACCACCGAAGTCGCGTGCTTGGCCGAAACCCTCACGGTACGGCAAGCCCTCGAGGCTCTCAGTCGGCAAGCCGAACGGCTTGAAACCATCTACTACATCTACATGGTAGACGACACGAACCACCTGCGAGGTGTCGTCAGCGGCAGAATCTTGATCTCTGCCATGGGTCGACCAGACACCAAATTGGCAGACTTGATGAAACGCGATGTCGTTTCAGTCAATGTCCATGACGACCAAGAATCCGTGGCGCAAAAAGTCGCCTTCTACAACATCCTCGCCGTTCCCGTTGTCGATGACCATCAACACATGATGGGGATCATCACCCACGACGACGTCATCGATGTTGTGCGGGAAGAAGCCGCAGAAGATGTCCAGCGAATCGTAGCTGTGGAACCTCTGAACGATTCCTACATCCGCACCCCCATCTTGACCCTCTCGTGGAAACGAGGTTTTTGGCTCCTGATATTGTTCTTCGCCGCCCTCTCAACGGCCTTCGCGCTACGACTCTATCAAGACTGGCTCGACACCTATGCTTGGCTCGTTCTGTTTATCCCCTTGATCATCAGTAGCGGTGGGAATTCCGGAAGCCAATCATCAACACTTATTATTTCTGCCCTGGCCACAAAAGATGTTGAGCTTAGCGATTGGTGGACCCTAGTTCGACGCGAAGTAATCATGGGAATGATTCTCGGTGGCATCATGGGCACCATGGGTTATCTCTGCGCTTTGTTGCTAGCCCCAAACTACTTCGTCGCCCTAGTGATCCCGGTAACCATCCTATGCGTGGTCCTCTGTGGGACTTGCATGGGTAGTATGCTTCCTCTGATGTTCAAACGGATGGGGCTTGATCCAGCACTTATGAGCAATCAGTTCGTAGCAGGTTTGAGCGACCTTCTTGGAATCCTCATCTACGTCAATGTCGCTCTTTTGTTTCTCGATTGACCTACCAAGTACCATCCGGTGTTTAAGCAGTTCAAGCTGGTCGATCTCAAACAATGCACCTTCGGCCCTTACGGTTACTTCTTAAACCATCGCCAAGCGCAAAGTTACGATGGCAAGCACCTTGTATACGACACTCGCAATGCAGATCCGGATATCCCTAAAACGAGACGGATCGAAGCGATCGATTTAGACAATAATACCGTAAAAGTTTTGTATGACACCCAAAGCGACCAACCCTTCGGCCCTGGCGTAGGTGCAGTCGTCGCAGATCCTCATCATCCACGCGTTCTATTCATTCATGGCTTGAAAAATTGCAGTTCGCAAAACCCGTACGCTGTTGGCCGACGCTTCGGCGCCCTCTGCTCTCTAAACCAAACTCTAGCAACGAATCCTGAAGTATTGCCCTTAGAAAGCCGTAGCCTGACAGAATCGGTTCCATGGGGAAGCTTACGCGGCGGTTCCCATGCGCACAGTTTTTCTCCCGATGGACGCTGGATTAGCTTTACCTACAACGACGCTTGGGTCGCAAAATATAAACCCACCTTGGATCGGCGCACCATCGGCTTCGCTCTATTACCTCAAGAAGACACCAAAGCGACGCAACAACAAACCGATAAACTCTCCAGCAGCCAAGTCTTCGGGAAGATCACGAACTCCACTTCGCTAAGTTCCTGGGGTCGACAAGCCGACGCGGAAAACTTTCAAGGAATCGCTTGGGCCGCACTGGCCCTTGATCCCATCGAACCGACCTCTGAGGGCCAATCCAACGTCGAACAACAACAAACAACCGAACATAGGTATAAAGTGGCCCGCTGCGAATGGGCCCGCGAAGAGTGCTGGATTCCCAATCCACTTCGATTGGCCTTTGTGGGTAGAATCCATCAGACGGCGTTGCGACCAAGTATCGAAGAAGTATTTATCGCGGAATTCCCTAAGGACGCACTGCGTTGGCCTGAACAATTACAAGGTTGTGTACCGACCGATCCGTCGACGGGACGACTCCAAGCACCGCCAGGAATTCAAATCCGACGCCTTACGTATAGCGACTCCGATCTCGTAGACGGAAATAGCACGAGAGCGATAGGGTTCTGCCCAGATCTTGTAACCATGGACTTAAGCCATCGAGGGATTCAAGGTCCACGGCACTGGCTGCTCGCTTCTCCGTGCGGCGAATGGATATTCGGGTTATTCAGAGACATCAGAGAATGTGTCCGATTGGTTCGCATCTGTTCACGCACCGGCGCGTTGCGACCGATCAGCAAACCCGCTTTCTCCATCACTCACCCTCCCGCCCTCGACCCATCCGGACGCATGGTAAGCCTCGTTTCGGGTCAGTCCTTGCATTTGCTCGACCTAGTCACAGAGAAACAGATCCCGGTCGAAGGTTGGCTTGAACAGACAAACCACGGAGTGGCTTGCTTCGAGGAAGTCATCGGTCCGGTTCAATTCCTCAAGGATGGGTCTGGATTCTTCTGGAACGCGCGACCTCGTGGAACTTCTTGGCTTCAGATCTGGACAGCTCGCGTACAATAGAGGCATGAGCCAACGCAGAAACGATATCGGTGGGATTATCCACGTCTACCAAAAATTTAACCCGACCGAGTTTCCCAGCCCGCTGGCAGAACCCGATCCGGATCTTGTGTCCGGAGCATTCGAACATGCACTTGCCTACGGTAATTTCAGGGAATTGACCGAGGAAGAGTTAGCCCGAGCAATCGAATTAGACCCAAGCCAAATCTCGGGGCTCGGACCAAGCCTCGACCACCTTCGAGCAATCCTCGAAGAGCGCAAACGAAAAATCTTGGAGACTTACCAAGTCGACGGACTCGACAAAAAAGCCGCCGATCGCTTTGAAAAAATCGCCCGACGAGCTCGCCCTCCCCAAAAACTCCAAAGTCTCTTCGACCGAGCGGTACGGCAATCCCAGATTTACCTGTTGGAACAGTTGTGGTACCAAGCCGACCGATCCGACCAGGACTTCGCACAAGCCGTCCTGCAGACGATGGAAGCCCTCGGCGACCGTTATCAAATCGATGATTTGATCAGCAAATACACGTTTACTGGGCGTCAAAAAGTCGACATCCCCAAAGCGATCGAACTGAAGAAAGAACTAGAAGAAATCGATGAGCTTCTCAAACAACTCGAGGAAGCCGCAAAAACGGCACAAATCGGTTTGATCAACATGGACGCCTTGGAAAAGTTCGCTCAACCTAGCGATCTGAACGCCTTGGAAGAAATCCGTGAACAAATCAAAAACGTCGTAAGAGAACTCGCCGAACGACAAGGCTTGGATCGTAGCGATTCGGGTGCCTTTCGGCTTACCCCCAAAGCTTACAAGACATTCCAAGCGAGACTTCTAGAACGGATCTTCTCCGACTTGCAGGCCTCGCGGACCGGTCGTCATACAGGACGAATCGTTGGAGACGGTAGTGTGGAACTACCTTCGACAAAACCCTACGAATTCGGGGACTCCATCGCCAACATGGATATCGTTCAAACGGTAACCAATGCTCTGCTCCGACGTCCCGATGAAACCCCCGTTCGGCTACGTTCCGATGACATCGAAGTATTCCGCACGCGAAACAGCCCAAAATGCGCCACCGTTGTCGTAATGGATATGAGCGGATCGATGCGGTACGACGGGCAATACATGAATGTCAAACGAATGGCCCTCGCCCTACAAGGCCTAATCAGCAGCGAGTATCCGGGAGATTTCCTGCGATTCATCGAAATGTATTCGTTTGCAAAGCTACGTGCGCCAGGCGAAATCATCGACGTGATGCCAAAACCCGTGACCATCCACAACCCAGTCGTGCGACTCAAAGCGGACATGAGCGACGAGCGGATCGGTGAATCAGACATTCCACCCCACTTCACAAATATCCAGCACGCTCTGCGCCTAGCAAGACAAAACCTCGCCACTGTCGATACACCCAATAAACAGATAGTCCTCATTACCGACGGACTACCGACAGCCCATTTCGAAGACGAAATGCTCTACCTACTTTACCCGCCAGACCCAAGGACCGAGCAGCAAACCATGCGAGAAGCAATGCTCTGCGGACAAGAGGGGATCACCATCAATTTGTTTCTGGTTCCCAGCTGGTCACAGTCCGAAGAAGACATTCGATTCGCACATCGAATGGCAGAACAAACCCGTGGTCGAGTCTTCTTCACCAGCGGAAACAACCTCGACCGCTTCGTCTTATGGGACTATGTCCACCGAAAACGAGAAATTATTGGCTGAATTAGCCACGCAAACTAATTATAAAATTCCAGAGATTTTTCTTCCAAAAGTTTGCAATCCACGTTCCGAAACTCTACACTCGTGCCTTCTCTGTGTGCTCATCGTCGCTTGGGGCCCAAGGAATGCAACGCTTCAAGCTTGCTAACCTTCCAGTCGGCGCAAAAAAATACACGGAGCCACAGAATTCGTCTCGGGATCACTCCCAAGGACAAACTCTCTCTCTGTGTGCTCCGTGTTGCGCCCTGGAGGACGTCAGACAATGATGCCCTCCATAGTAGAAATAGCTTTTTGACCCCGGTACTGACACCGGTCTGGTCATCATTTTGGATTTTTTATCCAAAAAATTCTCCGCCGATTGAAAAACCAACGTTTTTGTTGGCTTCCCAAAGTTGCGTTGCCACATGTCGCGCGAAAAAAAACCACCGGGATGGTTTCAACAACCCAGTGGTTTCTGTTTTGTTAGGCGAAACGAATCGCGAATGATTTCAAACTAGCAATACTTGGCCAAGCGAGCACACAAATCAGCGGTTCGGCAGCTGTAGCCCCATTCGTTGTCGTACCACGAGACAACCTTAACAAGCTTGCCCTTGTCTCCGAGAACTTGGGTGAAGTCTGCAGCGAAGATGCTGCTGTGCGGGTCGTCGATGATGTCGCTCGAAACGATCGGGTCTTCGGTGTAACAAAGAATTCCCTTCAGCGGTCCGTTTGCTGCCGCCTTCATCGCTGCGTTGATCTCTTCCTTGGTCGTTTCCTTCTTCAGGTTCGCGGTCAAGTCAACCACAGAGCCGGTTGCTACAGGAACTCGCATCGCGATACCGGTCAACTTGCCCTTGAGCTCCGGGATCACCAAACCTACTGCGGATGCTGCACCCGTGGAGGTTGGGATAATGTTCAACGCTGCTGCGCGAGCACGGTAGGCGTCTGCGTGCGGCAAATCCTGAACCTTTTGATCGTTCGTATAAGCGTGAACGGTCGTCATCAATCCGCTCTCGATTCCGAAAGTCTCATTGAGAACCTTGGCGATCGGTGCCAAACAGTTGGTGGTACACGAAGCGTTGGAAATACACTTGAGATCTGCGGTGAGCTTATCGTCATTAACGCCCAAAACGCAGGTCAAATCAGCACCGTCTTTGGCTGGAGCACTGAGCACCACACGCTTACAACCAGCGGCCAAGTGAGAATCGTAACCTGGCTTGCCATCCTTCGAACGACCGGTGAAGAAACCGGTGCTCTCGATGACGATGTCGACTTTGTTTTCAGCCCAAGGCAACTTGGCAGGATCTTTTTCTGCCAATGCAAGGATCTTCTTGCCGTTAACGATCAGGTGCTTGTCGTCATAGCCGACTTCGCCGTTGTAACGACCGTGAACCGAATCGTACTTCAACAAAGTTGCCAACATTTGGTTGTCGGTCAAATCGTTGACGGCTACCACCTCGAACTCGTTGGAGCGGGCCATCAAATTACGGAAAGTCAGTCGACCGATACGTCCAAAACCATTGATCGCAATTCGAATAGCCACAAAAATACTCCGCCGTTAAACCTAAAGAGACTTGAAAGAACTTCGAACCATCTGCAACGGAAATCCCATGAAATCCACTTGCACAAGACGCTTGAATATACCTATGGGGCACCAATGCTTCAATGACAACCTTCTTCCCTCCGCACCGCAGCATTCAATCGGACTAATACTGCAAAGTCAGACCAAGCCCTAAGGTTAGGCTCGGCATCTGCAGATGGCAGACGCCGCAACACCTGAGGGTAGACTTTGCGCCGCAAAACGGAGACTGCGGGTAGTTTTCTAGCCGCAAATCGCGAGCCGCATCCCAACTAGCGAAGGTCGACGATCCGCCTCGCCTTACCTTCTGGTTTGGGCAACGTGCCGATTGGAACGCTTCGTACATCGACTCGCAACTGCAGCTGATTTTGTAGCCGTCTCCCCAAAGATTCAGCAGTTTCCGAGACTTGGAATCCGTCCTGCGTCCCAAATCGTTGCGCCCGATTTGTGTCTTGGGCCCGTTCGGTTCCTTCCTCGATCTCAAGCTGCAATTGATCCAAAGCACCCGATTTGCTCAACACGATGCGGTATTCTCCGATCGAAGGAAACTCGCGCACAATCGCTTCGATGCTCGAAGGAAAAATATTCACACCCCGTACGACCATCATGCCATCGGTCCGGCCCAATACCCCATGCTCCAAACGCACAAAACTAGTTCCCCACGCCTCTTGTTCGACGGTATCACGGGCCCAAGAGGGTCGAACAATATCTCCGGTCCGATATCGAATCACAGGAGTATCGAAACGCCCAAGGCTAGTTAGGACCAGCTCTTTCTCTTCGGTTGCACTTTCTACATTGGAATGCGAACGAATCGGCAGAAACTCCGCAATGAACTCCGTTTCGATGACATGCAAAGCCGTACCATCGCGTGACCCGAATCCCCAGGGACCAATTTCAGTTGCTCCCGCATGATCCATCACTTGAGCATCGTATAACTCTTCAATGCTCTGTCGAATACTTGGAATGCTGCCACCCGGCTCGCCCGCGACAAAGACACAGCGAATGCTTGACTTGCTCAAATTCTTACCCGCGTCGCGGGCAGCTTGTCCAAGATGAATCGCGTAACTCGGTGTACTGAACAAGACGGTAGGTTGCGAACTGTGAATCATCTCGATTCTCGCTTCCGTCGACATACCACCTGACGGAATCACCATGCACTCGCGGCGCAGACAAGCATCGTGAGCACTCCAAAAGCCAATAAAAGGCCCGAAGGAAAAAGCCATCAGCACTCGATCTTGCCGAGTGATCTGACAAGCATCCAACACATACTGCCAAGTTTCAATCCACCATTCCCAATCACGTTTAGAATCAAGAATCACCATGGGACGTCCGCGCGTTCCACTGGTGCGATGGTAGCGTCGATACTGATCCGTAGCAAAAGAATGATGATTGGCGATCCCAGTTGGATCGTCATTGATCCAATCCGATTTCTGAATCAACGGTAGGTCGCTCAGTGCATCGAGGGATTCAATCTGCAGTGCATCGGTTCGATAACGCTCTCGATAGAACTTGTTGTTGGATAAAACTTCCGCCAACAACACGTTCAGACGCCCAAGTTGATGATCTCGAAGACTCTCTCGATTCGGTAGCACATTCCGTACGGAATCACTCGACAGCTTGGTTCCTGGTTTCATGGCAGAGAATCACTCCCTGCGAATACGTTTTGAGAATTCAGGATCATTTGCATAAGCCAATGCCAACTCGTTGATTCGTGATGATACCCGTGCCACTTCGAATGGACCTTGGATTTCCAAAAGTCCCAGTTCATACGCAAGCCGATCGGAATGACCGGGCAAAAGAACACGCCAATCGTAGGGAATTCTGCCAGGTCGTAGTTTGTTGACGTGCTGAACGAGGTTCGTCGTGCAATTGTTCGTCAGCGTATCATAATACTCAGGCTGACGCTGAAGTTTATTGACGCGAGCTAACATGTCGACAAGTAAATCTTGGACCTGTTGCGGTTCAGCCCTACCCCGGTACAAATGCACGTCGACTTGCCGCACTCGAGCCCTAAGCAAAATAAGATCCCGTTCGTCTCCAACGATATACATCAATGGAAATTGCCGAGTGGTCCCTGCAACCGCTGAATAGTCTTGATCCTGACCAATCCGGGCTTCTACGCTGATGATGAAGTGCCGGCCGTCATCGAGCCCAAAGCTCAACATCGTATGTGCTAAGAGGTCGCTCTCTTTAAAGGGAACCACCAAGAAATCGACTGTACGTACCGCATCGAGTCGAAAACGCATATCGTAGTGACGGACATCATAGTCTGATTCCGTGCGATAAACGCAGTTCCTAACATTGCGAAGAACTATCTCCTCACCTCGAAATTCGACGTAGGGCAAGATGAGCATATCGGCTCGCCAACGCTGCATTGCGAGCGATTCGGAATCTAGCTCCCCTCGCCCCGACTTGATGTATCCTAACAAGCCGTTTTCATTGACTCCTCGAATCAAAGGAGAACCACAACCAAACGTTAGCGCTGTGGCAACCGCGAGCCACACTGCTCGTGAGTACTGGAGTGCGGCGAGTTGCTTCATTGTGGCTACAACTTATCGAGTCGCAGAAGCACCTGAGAAGTCATAGTTGGTGCTACGCCCTACGCTCCCAGGACGATATACACCCGATCCAGTGGGAGCTGGTGGGACTGATGGAGTTCCGACAGGTTGCGAACTGGGGCCACCATAAGCGGGTGGCAACTGCTGTGCGGAAGGAATGCCGGCTGCCGGAATACTATAGCTTGGACCACCGCTCGGTGGAACATTGGCTTGCGGCAAATTGGATTGCGATGCGGAGCTGGAAGCTGGCATCACAGTGCCCCAAACTGTATTGATTGCTCCTCCCGGAAGTCCTGGAGCTACGCCTGCTGGTAAACCACCACTAGAGGGTGAGCCTGGTGGTGGCAACATGCTAGGCGAATTCATGTTCGGCAAATTCATATTCGGCAAATTCATATTCGGTGGATTCATAGCCGGTCCACCCATTCCATTGGGGCCCATCGGCGCGGGAGGCATCCCCGGTGCTGGCATCAATCCAGCTGGGGGCAAACCAAGACTACTTGGTTGACTTGGCACCGGCTGACCAGCAGTTGTTGGCAATGATGCATTCGGTGGGAATGCGTTCGGGTTCGATCCAGGTGTCATCCCTGGATTCGTACCATAAGGATTGTTCGCAACAGAGTACCCTGTATTGGAAGGATACCCGGCATTCGCTGCAGGAGCATTAAACGCAACAGGTTGTGCTCCTGACATCTGCGGTCCCGCAGCCATGCTATTAGGCATTGCCGTATTGGGCATGTTCGCGTTTGGCATCGCAACGTTAGGCATCGAACCACTCGGCATGCCGCTGCGACCCGGCGCTGTATTGTACACACCCGTAGTATATCCATTATTCGCAGCAGCCATCCCAGCCCCCGGTACTCCATACGCACTAGGACCTCCCGGTACAGCACTCGGAGTGCTTCGTGTCGCCGGGCTAATCGGCGTCGTCGACGATGCGAGCGATGCAGCGGGACCACCTTGGGAATTTGTGCTGCTGGAGGCAGTCGAGCTATTGGAACCAGCACTCGTTGACGGTGCCGTTGGCAGTGCATGACTCGGCTTTGTCCCCGTCAATGTACTTGCGGACGGCTTGCGGCCCCAAGAAAACATATTCGAACCTGGCATCTTCCACCCGGAAGTGCACCCCGCTTGAGTACCGGTGAGTACAGCGAGTAACAAACCGAATCGGATCCATGATGGAAATCGACTTTGCATTGCAATCAACCTCGATGAAGTGGCAGTGGTTCGTGCGAGCCGCTCGGCTCGAATGGGTTATAGGAATGAAGGGGACGCGACGTCCGCACCGCTTGATATCGGAAACACAACCCGCAGAACTCACGCAATCAGCAAATTTTGCCAACCCCGCCTAGTCCAAACCTGTTTCCAATGCCAAACTGCTCTTCGAACAATCCGATGTAGCAGATCTCCCCAAACAAGGTCAACGGAAGTTTTCTTGGTTGCCTGACTCTTTTTCTGCACGGCATACCAGACCAACTACAACGTTGCAGGAGCAAAGCGATTCGTCGAATGGATGAAGTAAAATGGGTACATCAGACCACGCGCACTTCGCGCTGGCGCACTTCACGCTGTACGGATAGCCCTGTGTAAACCGTTACTCCTTTTCCCCAAGAATCCCAAATGTTGCTAACAGAACACGAGATTATCCTTCGCGTCCACTACCACGAAGTCGATGGCCAAGGCCGCGTGCACAACTCCCAATATTTGAACTATTTCGAACGCGGTCGTGTTGAGATGCTTCGTGCGTCGGGAATCGCTTACAGGGATATCGAAGCGGCCGGGTACATGCTGGTGGTGCGACGAGCTGAACTTCATTTCCTCTCGCCTGCTACCTTTGACGATGTTCTTGTTTTGCGAATGCGACTAAGTTACTGCCACGGAGCGCGGATCGAACATCAATACCAATTAATCCGCCAGGATGCCGATGGAGTCGAACCAACTTTGTTGGTCTCCGGTACTACCGAAATCGGTTGCGTTGACCGCAATGGACGCGCAAAACGTCTACCTCCTGAACTCCAGTTGAACCTTCGTCCCTCCACATAAATTGCGCTAAATTCTCACCCTTGAACGAAGATGAACAAAGCCTCTCTCAACATCGATTTTTCTCTTCCTGCTATCGCACCCCTACAATCCTGGATTGAGACTCTACCCACCGAAGTTCCTCTGCGTTGCAACCCATCAAAACAGAGCAACCCATCAAAACAGAGTGCTTCAGAAGCGAAATCCTTGGAACTATTGATCGCTAGCAATTCTGCTATTGAGGGAACCTTTATCGAAGCATTACTTTGGCTCAGGCTCGGTAGGCTAGACCCCGCTCATGAGATTGTCCAAGACCACGCACAGGGACTCGGGGCCTACATTCACGGGTTTTTACATCGCATGGAAGGTGATTACTGGAATGCTAATTATTGGTTTCGCCGCGTACGCGATCCAAAACTGATCCAATCCATTCTCGAACGCGTCCCACCCGGAACCCCGACCGCTGATCACCTCACTGATGCCTGCGAACAAGCCCGAGAGGATTCGAAATTGCTTCAACTCTACGTCACACTTGAATGGCTAGCTTTGTTTCAAGTCGCTTCCTTGGCGACTTGACCTTGACCTCGTCGCTACCCAGTTCCTAAACTCCCGACGTTGAAGTTTCGCGGAAAACGAAAGGAATCTGTATGCGAATGACAAGATGGACTTTGGCGCTAGTGGTTGCTTCTGGGTGCATTTCGGCAACAAGCGGGGGAGTATTCGGGCAAGATAAAACGGGCAAGGGCGCGACCGCTCGGCTTTCTGCAAATCCCTCGACCGCTTCCTCTGGCCGGAGCATTTCGGATCAAGACGCACCGAACGCTAACGGCACTGCCACTGGCCCAGCACTTGTCGCAATCGTTAACGGTCAGCAGATCACTTTGCAAGAGTTGGCGAATCAATGCGTTTCGCATCACGGCGAAGAAGTTCTTGAGAACATGGTTAATCGCTACCTTATTCTCCAGGCTTGCCAAGAACGCAAAATCGAAATCACAAAAAAGAACGTCGACGACGAAATCGCCAGAATCGCATCGAAATTCAATCTCAGCGTCGCAATGTACCTAAAGCTACTTGAGAATGAACGGAATATTCTTCCTGAATACTACGCGTCCGATGTGGTGTGGCCAATGCTCGCTCTGCGCGCATTGAGCAAAGAGATGCTTCAAGTTTCTCCGCAAGACATCGATCGCGCATTCCAGAGCGAATTCGGTCCCAAGGTTCAAGTCCGAATGATCGCTTGCAAAGACCTGACAAAGCTACAGCCATTGCATCAACAAGCGACTGCCAATCCTGAACTGTTCAAGACGATCGCGCGCGACCATTCAGAAGATCCCGCCAGTGCGAGTGTCGAAGGCCTGCTTCCACCGATCCGTCGCGGTGGTGGAGATGATGTGGTAGAGCAAGTCGCTTTCGGTTTGCAACCAGGCGAAGTCTCCAAGATCTTCCAAGTGGGTGATATTCATGTAGCTCTGCAATGTGTTCGCCATATACCAGCAGCCAATCCACCTGCAGCCCAACTCGCCGAGATCCAAGCTCGCATTAAGGCAGAATTAGAAGAAGAAAAGCTACGCGGATCCGCAGAAACTATCTATACCGAGTTGCGAAATCGCGCCCAGATCGTCTCGGTGTTAGGACAACCCCAGCTGCAGCAACAGTATCCAGGCGTTGCTGCAATCATCAATGGTCAAAATGTAACTATGGCGGTTCTCGAACAGGAATGCGTCAAGCGATTTGGAACGAAATTGCTCGAAGGAGAAATCAATCGCAAGCTTGTTGAAGACGCCCTAAGCAAGTCTGGCAAAAGTGTTACACAAGCCGATGTTGATGAAGAAATCCGCTCTACTGCAGCTTACTATGGCTACCTCCAAGCAGACGGAACCCCCGATATCCAACGCTGGATTGCAGACGTCTTGAGAGATCAAAACAAGAGTGTCGAAGTCTACGTTCGCGATGCAGTTTGGCCAACTGTTGCACTGAAGAAACTATGCGCAGATCAAGTCCAAGTCACCGAAGAAGACGTACAACGTCAGTTCGAGGCAAACTTCGGACAACGCGCGGAAGTTTTGGCGATTGTATTCAGCAATCAACGCACAGCCCAAGAAGTTTGGGAGATGGCGCGAAACAAGAATACCGAACAATTCTTCGGAGAACTCGCAAACCAATACTCAGTAGAACCAAGCTCTCGTGCGAATTTCGGCAAAGTTCCCCCGTTGCGTAAGCATGGTGGCCAAGCAAACCTAGAGAAAGCTGCTTTCTCATTGAAACCCGGTGAGATGTCGGGAATCATCGAAGTTGGTGGTCAATATGTTGTGCTCCGTTGCCAAGGCTTTACACAACCTGTGGTTCAAGACATCAATGCAGTACGCGAAGACCTCTTGAAAGATGTCCGCGAGAAGAAACTCAGCAAGGAGATGGACGCAACGATGGCGAAACTCTTTGCGGATGCTCAAATCACCAATATTTTAAATCCTAAGAAGAGCCGCGTTGGCAATGTCGAAACGCAAGCTTCGCTAAACGAATTGAAGAATTCACAAATCAAGCGATAGTCTGTTTTTCAAGATCGGCTTCAGATGCATTCGAAACCTAGAGGAGCGCGTCGACGGGTTCCTCGCGAACGACGACTAGCCGTCGATATCGCGATCGTTGCACGGCGTGTCCCAAGCTTTCCCGTATTGCGACGCATGCAATTCGACAGTATCGAAGCTTGGCGGACAGAACTCAAAAATTCTGGCATCCGTATCGGCTGGTCCGCAATCCTTGCACACTGCTACGGTCAGGTCTGCAGAGAGATTCCAGAACTCAGAGATGTCTACGTGGCTAGGCCTTGGCCCTACCTCTATCGACATCCTGATCCCATCGCTTCCCTTACAATGCACCGACCAGAATCGCCTGAGAACCCTCACTTGGGACGACTCGTGTGGGGACGTTATCTTTGCTCTGCAAATTCAACCGCTCTAGACGTTCAAAAGCAAATGGATCTGTGGAGTAAACAATCGATCGAGCAAGTCTATCCCGATGCGCTGCAACTCGAGCGGTGGCCCGCTCCGTTTCGACGGCTTCAATGGTATTTATTGATGCGGTGGACAGGACGCAAACGAGCAAAGAACCTAGGCACCTTTAGTATCTCCAGCCTCGGACACCTCGGAGCACTTAACGGCTACCATCCCCTGGTAACCACTTCAAGTCTTGCCATCGGACCAATCGAGCCAAATGAACCAACCGACGTGGTCCTACTGTGCGACCACCGGGTACTCGACGGTGTACTTGCTGCCTTCGCACTCGAGTCGTTGGAAGAAAAACTTATGAAAATTCCCAACGTTATCCTCAGTCCGCAAGCAACTTAGCTAGACATCGCACTGCGCGATAAATAAATTAAAACGATGCTGGTGTTTTCCGCGAACCGCAATTCGTTGCCGTTCTGCCCATCCTTTGAACTGCATGCTACGCATACCATGAAACCACACTCTCATTTGTGGATACTTCTCCTTGCTCTCTCCTCGACTCTCTTCTCGTTGGTCGGATGTGAAAACAGTCGACGTGAATATATGCTCGCTCTCGAACGTCACGATCGAACTGTTGAGCAAGCCCACGTAGCGAGAAGGGAACTGGTTGATAGCCTCCGCTTGGGAAATTTTAAAGGAACCGAGTCCGCGTCCAACCTTCAAGTTTCGATCGAGGAGCAAACCGCTTTGATCATGTACGCTCTCGATCGCCACCGCCCCCGCAAACCTGATCCTGCTGCCTTTGAAGAGGCTTCAAAAAATGTTTCTGAACTGCAGTCCAAGAAAGATAAACTTCTCGCCGATTTCGACGACGCGACAACCGTTTCCAGTACAGAGAAAGCCCTTGAGATTTCCAAACAGATCCGAGATGTCGATCTGCAACTTTTCAACGCTACGGAAAAAATGAAGCAAGCAAAGCCTTAGCAATCCATCAAGCCGTTTCGTTGTGTTTGTCCGGGTGAAGATACACAAAGGACTTCCCTAGACGTCCACCGTAATTTCCAGCCGATATCCGAACCAGCCCAGGAACACCTAATGCGGCTTCGATGGCCAAATAAGTTGCTTGTGCGACCGCCGGTAAATCGGAACCATTGATGATGATCTCCATGATCGATTTCACCCCTTGCGGTACCTTGGATCGATCCCCCAATTTTTCTCGAAGCGTTGGGCAGTACTCCGCATAAGTGCTTGCGATCAAAAACTTGTAACTGCTCCCAGCTTTACTTGCACTAGCAGCTACCCCACCTGGGAACGTCGTAATAACACCAGGAGCCGCATCGGCTGCCTGACCTGCTCGGTCTGCCGCTTCAATCGCTGCATCTTCGTTCGTCGCAAGAAACCATAGATTTCCACCCATGATGCCATCCGCATAGCCAAAGCGACGGCTGAGAAAAAACTCTCCCCCCAAGGTTGGAATCGTCCAGCCTTTTTGCCCATGTTGCACACTGCGAAACTGATGGCCATCCCCGAAATACGCAATCTTACGACCCAATTTGAAATAGGGATCGGTCTCCAACGCATTAAATAAACGGGTGGTGGGACATGTCAAAACGTTTTGAGACAGTCTCGCAAGGAGTACCCTTTCAAGATGCTCAACGCGATCTTTACGAAACCTCGGCACGTGGAATTGCAGATAAGCCCCAATGCGGCCATCAGGCGTCTGCTGCCCAGGACTTACTCCATCTACAATCCCCTCAATCCCAGCTTCGCAATCGCAAAGAATCGTACTGCTAGCATGCCCGGTTGCTTTTTGGCAAGCAGCTAGCAACCACTTCTCATCCCGAGCTGTGACCAATACACGACTATAGAGGCTACGAAATGCTTCTGCGTATGTATCCTCAACCATCGCTTGCCACTGCGACGACTTCCACGGTTCGTGAGAGCAAAGATTGTTCGTTGCACTCGGGTCGCTGGGCGTCCATGTGGTATTTGTCGTCGATTGCATAACGGCCTCTTCGTTTCACTAAACAGCTTTGCGACCACGGCCCGAATAAACCGCAGATTCCGTGACCACCTTATCCATGTAGATGTCATGTACATCCATGGGAATTTCTTCGAATAGTTGGCACTCAAAAGCCAGCGCTACCAATGGCGTCGTCGGCTTGGCATGCTCCAAAAGCTTGTCGTAGTAACCCTTTCCGTGCCCTGTGCGTCCACCTTTACGGTCAAAAGCAACTCCAGGAACCATGATCAGATCCAGGTCTTCTGGTTGCAACCGCTTGGACGCTACCGTTCGCAAATCGGCCCTAGGTTCCAAAATACGGTACATACCGAGTTCAAGCTCTTCCATCGACTCAAGCCAAAACAGCTCAAGCTCCCCGTCAACGCAATAGGGAACGACGATTCTCTTGCCACTCTTCAAAGCCTCTGGCAATGCTTGTCGCGTTCTTACTTCGTCACGCACATCCACGTAAAACATGACCGTATTTGCCGCCGCGACTTCCGGCAACTGAAAGAACCTCGCCAAAATAGCATCAGATACGCCATCTTTGTCCACCTGAGCACGCCGATTCTCGTGCGCTTGCTTGCGTATCTCCGCTTTCTTCTCTGAAACGGCTTGTCGCGTTGCGTCGCAAGACTCAGAACCACTTGATTCACTCATAACAAAATCTCGATGAAGACAATAACTAACAATTTCGTAGAAAGCCGTTCGGCAAGCGGGAGGTGACCCCACGTAAAGGACCAAACGCGTAGAGTATCGTATACGTGATCCTTATTTTTGTCACGGACAGGGAATTTGCCGAAACAGTAAAACTCGCAGTAGCCGTCAAACTTGGCTCTTCCATTGATTCTAAGGTTTTTCGCTACCCTTAGACAACCGCTTAAAATACGCCTCGATCACCTCACGGTAATGACTCGGCAAATCCTTGGTCATACTCTGCAAAGCCTCTTGCCTAGCCGCCGGCGGCAGATTCCCCCACCCAGATTTGTCTCCAATGTCCTTGTTGTCGACTTCCCCCTCACCATCCCCACCACCTGGATTCGATTGTTCAGCAGCTTTCTGTTGCTGCGACTGATCGCGCTGCTGACCCTGCTTCTGACTCTGATTCCGTTGCTGCTGTTGCTGCTTGCGCTGCTGTTGCTGTTGTTGTTGCTGCTGTTCCATCTGCTCGATCATCTTGTCCAGCTTGTCGATGATGGCTTGCTCCTGCTCGCGAACTTGCTTGCCCGTCCTACCCAATGACAACCGCCGTTCTACGTCGTTCATCATCCTAGCTACTTCATCGAGCGAATCCTCTTTCAACGGCTCGATATCCGTTAACATCAGTCGGGCAGTAATCGCATAACGACTTGGGATCTCTAGTTCCCGCTCAAGCAACTTCCGAAGTGATTCTTCGCAAGGTTGCTTCATGAGCAAATAATGCTGACAAACCGCAAGGGAAAACAACAAACTTGACGGATCGCTTACCGATTCGATCGGCAAACTTTGCAAGACCGTAAAAGCTTCATCGATCCGTTGGTGGTGAATCAAGCCCCTCGCATAGGCAAGCTGCAATTCGGGTTTGAGCCAAGCTGGAATTGCACCGTTCGCGATGAGCGAACTGAGCTGGCCCTCAAGCGTCTTCGGGGTGCCCTCAATCCAACTTGCGTCGAGGGTTCTGATAAACTCAGCGATCGAACGATCTGCTTTCGAAGAAATCCCTATTAAACGCTCGTGCAGGGCAATCCCGCGCAAGCCCATCATTTGGCGTGACTCATCGAGCAACGCCGCTATTGGCACCGTCGCATCGCTCTTCCCAATCCCTTCAACCCAGCTCGCGAAACGCTCAACCCAGCCCGCCGCGTCCGACCATACCCAACTTGCGCTCTTCTCCAAATCCTGAGTTGCTGCACCTACAGATAACCCATCCACCCCCGCATTCGGCGGAACGGGTTGCCTAGCAGCCACCGTACCCGTCGCTGTACCCATGAACGGAGTTGCCAACGGCGATGCGAAACCAAGCTGAAAGAAAGGCAAGACCGCAAGAGCCTTCATGCCCATCACAAAGGATGCCAACCGCGGAAAACTCCCGCGTCCGATCCGATGCCGATTGATTCGATTCAACATCCCGCTCCCTTTCCATACATCAACGCCAAAATCCCTACAGCGTCGTTTTCATCCGCCTGAAATCATCCAGGGACTAGTTAGGCCCCTCACCCCGCGACTGCTTGTTGCAGTATACAAGTCGGAAAAGCATAAATCGAGAGAATTCAAAGGGGATAGCTTTTTCACAAAAGGAAAAGTTCTCTTTTGCAACCAGAAACTTATTACTTTCTCCAAACCATCGATATCGAACAAGTTATGATAAAACGGTCGGTATTTCCTCGATCTTTTCCCCATCACCCCACATGCTACCAAGCCAAGGTTCCGTGGAGATCTTTCCATGATTTCACTTCCATCGCCACGCAATGGCCTACTGCTCTCAAGCCTCCTTTGGGCAAGTGGCCTGGGATTGGGATTTGGTTCTCTCGCTCTTGGCCAAACTCCAAATGCTGCATCAGCTACTTCCCCAACCCCACAACCCTTGTTGACAGTCACCGCTCAAGAATCGGTTACGCTTCAACCCGTCGCAATCCAATTGCGAACGACTTTTCGCTCAGAGGATAGAACGGCCGCGCAAGCCGTCTCAAAATTGCAGACTCACTGCACAGAAGCCCAAAAAATACTCGTCGATGCAGCTGCGGCTGCTAACCTCCGCGAAGATCAATCCAGCTTCCGTTGGAACTTGCCCGTCCTAAGTCAATCAGTTCCGTTCGTCGAAAACCCCGAATCCGCCCGAATGTGGCTCAGACGACAAGCCGCACAAATGCAAGTCAACAACCCGCAGATGCGAGGAAAACTTCGAGAAATGCTCCTGCAGGAAGAAGAAGAACTCGACGGAGAATCGGAACCTCTTCCCTTCGTCCAAACCGCAACGAAACGACTCGTCGCCGAATGGACCATCAATCCCGATCAACTCGATGCAGCCGTCGAATTCGGCGCAAAACTCAAACAGATCAGCCAAGACAAAAACTTCCGAGGTACCAAACTGCGAGTACAACTCTCCGAAGAAGAACTCGAGCAGGTCATGCCTCTGATGGGCGCCTCCGCGTACGTCTCCTCAACAACCAACACAAACGCAAGCGAGGCCCAAGTTCTTTATGTCGGCGCTCTGACCGAAGAACAGGAAGCCGAAGCGATGAAACGCGCTTTTGAACGCGCTAAAGGACAAGCCACGCGACTTGCAACCGCCGCCGGCAAACAACTTGGCGAAGTCAAAATGCTTATGACCACCATCCAATCACCGATGTTCGGAAACCAAGTTGTCACCACCAACGGCAATGTCACGTCTTCCAATACAGCCCTCGAATTTCAAGATCGAGCCGAAAAACGGAGCCTTCATCCCAACCCCAATGAGTTGGTCGTTTCCCTTTCAGTTCAAGTAGGTTTTGAAATCCGATAAATCTCCCGGACCATCCAAACCACAACACCAAGGCATGCCGACGCAACTGCCGCAGGGATTAAATGCTCCGGGCTAGTCAATGCATGCAACAAACTCGTTGCTCCGTCCCCACCGTCAACCACCGGACCATGCCCAGCATGCCCAAGCACACCTGCGAATCCGATTGGTAATTTCAAAAGCATCGTTAACAATAACATCTTGGTCCTGTTGTTTCGGTTGGGATTAGGATACACCGATCCATAAAAATCCCATCTTAACCAAGCCTCGCTTAGGATTGAACCCCAGCCTAAACCGATTCCTCCCGCGACGCGGTAACCCATTATGTCCGATTCACCTACGCCAAATTCACCACCAATCGACAATCCACAACCCACTTCCAGTACCAGTCAAATATCGGATGTACCCCAGGCTACCCGGTCCGTACGCTCCAAGAAA
Organism: Pirellula sp.; assembly: GCA_040373655.1. Lineage (GTDB taxonomy): Bacteria > Planctomycetota > Planctomycetia > Pirellulales > Pirellulaceae > JBKCUI01. The sequence goes on from JBEICB010000003.1 coordinate 39,847, forward strand.
CGCCTGTCTTGGATGTGGCTCGCTACAGCCCTCTGCGCCGTCCTGAGCCTCCTGCTATTCTTAAACACCTTCCAGAACCAAGGGGACTTGATCGAAATCGATTTCGAAGACGGCCACGGTCTTGCCCCCGCTGACGCGTTGCGTTTTCGCGGAATCGAAGTAGGACGCGTTGAAAAAATTGGGCTCAAATCCAACACGAACGCTTCGCAATCCCCAGGGATTACCGTCTCAGTACGCCTAACCCCCGCAGCCCGAAAAACCGTGACCGATGGAACCCTCTTCTGGATCGTTCGCCCTATCGTTTCTATCGAATCTATCCGTGGTCTTGAAACGATCGTCGGCCCAAAATACATCGCAATGGAACCCGGAGACTCCCTGTCCTACACATCAAAACACTTCCTCGGACTCGAAACCCCTCCCCCAATACGCCCCAAAGAAGGCTCCATCGAGATCATCCTCGACGCCAATAAACGCTTTAGCCTCGATAGCGGTACCCCCATCCTGCACCGAGGTTTTCATGTCGGTAATGTCCTTTCCGTCGGCCTCGCCAGCGATGCACGAAGTGTTCTCGTCCGATGCGCTATCGACCCGGAATACCATGAACTCGTTCGCAGCAATACCAAGTTCTGGATGCGGTCCGGTTGGCGTTTCGGAATCGGACTCTCGGGAATATCCCTCGAAGCCGATTCACTGAGCCAAATCCTCTACGGTGGCATCGAATTCGCAACCCCCGACCACCGAGGTCGTATCGTCAGTACCGGCGCTCGCTTCCATCTGCACGAAAGCCCAGAAGATGAATGGACCAAGTGGAACCCATCACTACCCTACGGCTCTCTCTGGGAAAAACTCCAACGACAATCCCCCGTCTGCTATCGAACCAGCTTGACCTACAAGCAATCCTCGTTCGGATTCCAAGTCACCAAACAAAAAGTCGGTTGGGGCCTGCTCTTCGAAGATGGTACTCTCTTCCTCCGCGAAGACTTCGCCACGCTTCCTCAAAATACGTTGCCCAATTCCGGTCAGCTCGAAGTCGCCGGTGTCTCCCTGCCCCATGAATCACTCCCCAATGCATCCCTCTCCCCAAGCAGTACACCAAAACAACCGAATGCCGAGCTGACCAAAGCCGAACAAATCGCTGTCGACAAAATTCCTATGTCCTTCGGGCAGCAGTACGCCATGCTACGTCTTAGACTCCCATCACCACCCGTGACCTCCAGCCCACCCCTCGATCCAATCGAGTTCCTACAAGCCTCCTCCGATCCCATCGAAGATATCTTAATCGTTACCCCTGAAACCGAACGCTCCGTCTTCATAGACAAATCACGATTCACCCAAACCGAACAAGGCCTACTGCTCGACTCTACGGTCCTCCTAACCAACGATCTCGATGGAGCTCCGGTTATCGATGTGCGCCGAGGACGATGGCTCGGAGTCCTTCATCCCAACTCCCGAAAAAATATAATCTCCCTACCGAATCCCAAGCCCTAAAGCCCAATCGAACACCTAATAAGCTCCAAAATGAGCGAATCTTCATCAAAGTTCGGTAGCGTATTCTCTCCTGCCTCCCCTCGCGAGCCCACAACTTCCAAAGTTTCGAGTACACTGTTTGTGGCTTCGTCGTTTCTATTCCACTGTGGAAAGTACAAAGTAACCTTTTCACAGTGACGAGCACCGAAGGCTAATTTGGCAGTGCCATCTTGAAGGAGCAACTAAGTGTCGGGACGCATCGAAGGAATCGTCGTCGAGGTCAGCTCGAACGGCGATCTAATCACCAACATCTCCTCGGCGCAATGGAAACCGATTCCTCGCTCGACCGATACACGTATCCTCATCGACGATGAACACGAAACGATCGGTCTTTTCGATACAAACCACCAACAACCTAGCATGACCCTGATCGCAATCGCTGAAAACGAAGCTCCCTTGCGATTGCATCTTGTCGATGACTCCGCCGCTATGATGCTCGGAGTCCGCCCCGGCGCTACAATCGACATCCGCTGGTAACTCTCTACCTTTCGCACCCGCCGACTATGTATGGAATCCTCGTCGTCGATAAACCAGTCGGCCCGACTAGCCGTGACTGCGTAAACCAAGCAACCGCAGTTTTGCGCCAAGCTAACGATCGCGCTACGAAAATCGCTCATGCCGGTACACTCGACCCCCTCGCTAGCGGTGCAATGGTTCTACTCCTCGGACCCGCCGTTCGCTTGATGGACCAAGTTCACGAGTTCGACAAAGAATACATAGGAAGCTTTCAAGTTGGATGCTCAAGCCCATCTGCCGACCTGGAAACAGAAGTCGTACCATTACCCAATGCAAACCATTTTTCGAAAGAAGAGTTACAAGCTACTCTGCGGCAGTTTCTAGGTTCTATCGACCAAATTCCTCCCGCTTACTCTGCAATCCGCATCAATGGCAAACGCGCCCACACACAAGCTCGCAAAGGTGTCGACGTTCAGATGCCCAAACGCACAGTAACCATCCATGAAATAGAACTGGTCGAATGGACCCCAGAATCATTCACCCTACGCACAGTATGTAGCACCGGCACCTACATGCGGACGCTCGGAAGCGATATCGCTAAATCACTCGGATCAGATGCTGTGATGAGCTCTCTACGCCGAACTCGCGTCGGCCCATTCTCTCTCGATCATGCTATCCCGCTTGCACAACTCCCAAGCACCTCTTGGAGTCCTTTCGTTCTCTCGCCGGCTCTCGCCGTTTCCCATCTACCCACCCTCTTCGTCAACGACATCATTTTGCGCAAGATTCTCGATGGCCAACGTCTCTCGTGGCCTGCCCTCATCGAACATCAAACCGCTCCGATCGACAAGTTTCGACCAGATGTACAAAACAGTCAGCATCAACCAATAAACAGCTACTCACCAATCCATCCACCGGTGAACACACCTGTCGCCATCCTTGACGATCAATGGGTTCTGCGAGCAATTCTCACCGAAATCGCCCAAGACCAGTGGCGATGCGACAAAGGTATCGCACACTGGGACGTCTTGCCAAAAGCTTAAGAACTTTAAATGACCATCATCGGTAGATTCACTCTGCATTCTATCGATCGCAACCACCATCTGAATCGCGGTCATCCATCGCAACACCTAACTGCAAACACTCCAATAACGCTTGGGCACACTCCTGCCCCTTGTTCCCCTTGTTTCCCCCACTGCGATGTATGGCTTGCTCTAAACTATTGACCGTCAATAGCCCAAAAGCAATCGGTTTGTTGTGATCCAACGACAACTGCATCAATGCATTGCTGACTGCTCGATTGATATGCTGATCGTGCGAAGTCTCTCCTTTGATGACCGCTCCTAGAGCAATCACCCCAGCAACATCTCGCAGAGCAACCAGCCTTTGGCAGGCAAAAGGGAGCTCCCAAGCACCCGGGACCGTAACAACAATAATATTCTCCGGCGCAAATCCCGCTTTAGTCAATGTCTCAATCGCAGCATCTCGTAGCTTCCCGGTGATGTGCTCGTTGTACTTTGAAACGGCTATACCAATACTATTCTGATTCGCTCTGGCCACTTGGGACTTTGTGGGTACCAATTCTATATGCATAAATCTCTCGACGTGTGGGTTTTGAAATCCAATAGACAAATGCAGAATGCAAGTCTAAAGATTGACCCGCTTCCTGCAACTATTCCGATAACTTTCATCTAGGTATCTTCCCCTCGGTACTACCTGCTGGGAAGTCCTCTCTATTTTGCGTGAGACTCGACATCGTGTCGACTACGCCAACCGACTTAAACGACGTGTCAGCCATTCGAGGCACAGCGCTCCGGCAATTAACGCCATCAGCAACCCGTTGAGACGTTGTCGAAACGCACTATCGGGGGCATTCGGCAGATAGTTGATCTGATCCCTGGGGATAATCGCATCCGACAACCCCCCCAACCCCTGCAATCCCACCCAGTATTTTCCACCTGTTTTAGCCGCCAACTCCGTCAGCAACGGATCGTTGCGTTGCGGACGCTGAATTTCTAAAGCTGGAACTCGAACTACAGTCTGCTGCGTCAATACGACTTGTTCTGCCAACGATCCTATCGGCAACTGAACCTCATAAGTCCCTGTCCGCTTGGTCGTATACTGGCCAATATAAACTCCCGCCTGGGTCGGGTCCGCCAGCGGCATTAACTTCAAGTTACTGCTACGCCCACCAGGTTCGAGCAATTTGGCTGTCACATCACTCTGAACCAATGGCTGAAACTGAGCGTCCTTCAGAACCGCTCGAACCATTACCTGATCCCCGACAATGGCCTGTTCTTTATCCACCAATAACATCCCGCGATCAGAATCACGCAACAACCGCCCCTGTCCCGCCCAACGGACTAGCTTGGTGTAATACGTATCAAAATACTGCTCGCCAACTTCACGCATACGCCATAACTCCCCTCCACCTTGAAATACCACTCGCCCCGCTCCATAGAACTGAGTGGCCAAGTAAATTGGCGCTGAACTGTTGACTACCGTCGTCGGATCCGAAAATGTCGCTAGCACACTCGCCGCAGGCTTCGGCTCATAACAACCATAGAAGCTATAAACGCCGCGAAACTGCTCCCAAGCTCGCTGGCTCTCTTCAAGCGTCTGGCCCACTTGCGTAAAGTCAGTGGCCCAAGCATTGCTTTGCAACGTCAGAGGCCAAGCCGTTTCTGACTCAAAACGACCGATCGATACCAACCTAGCCCCACGTGAGTTCATCACCACCGGCACCATCCCACGCAATATCTCTGCGTTGCGATTTCCATTACCACTGTTCCCCGCCCACTTCGGAGTCGCAACAGGCCCGGCTATCACAACCAATCCTCCCGCTTGCTCCGATACCCAACTCTCCAGTGCATCAATCTGTTCCGTCGTCAACTTGGTCCAGTCCGCATCAAAAGCCACTATCGCATCGTATTGACTGATCTCTTGCCGAGTCTTGGGAAACTCGCTCAACAATTGCTTCGCTTCTTGAGATACACCAGGCCCACTCGATTGGAGATACACGTGAGACTGCACAGTCGGATCACGAAATAACAAGTTGCGTACAAACTGGTACTCTCGCGTCGGACCACCCGCAAATACCAAAACCGTTGAGTTCGGCTCAACCACCCGTACCTCGACCTCAAACTGATTGTCCGAACTATTTGAATCGCTCGGAGGTGCTATCAACTTCAACTCATAAATCCATGGACCAATCTCGCGAGGCGTCACATCAAATACCACACTGGTAATCGCTTCATCCCCCTCCAACATCAACATCCGCTCCTCTTCAATCGTCGGGCCAATCGCTGAACTTCCACCCGGTCGTCGACGCAATTGGATCGGTATCTGCTTGCCCACCATCCCAGAGGCTTGTACCAACGCACTCACCCTAAATCGATCTCCAGGAAAAACCCGTTTCGGTGCTTCCATATCCAAGATCTTCACGTTCACAGGATTCTTGTCCGTTCCCAATCCAACCGGATGAACTCGAACTTCCTGCCCCGCAGCTTGCGAGACAACGTTGATTGGATCAATCCCCGCATTGCTTCTGCCATCCGTCAACAAAACCACCGCCGCCAACGATGAACTGCTTTCTTGCTCTAACACAGACTGCAAAGCATCCCCTACTCGCGATTCTGTACCTGTCGCTCCCAACAGCGTCTCCCAAGCCACTTCGCTGGGCACCAATGGCTTCTCCTGTTTTTCAACTCCCTGACGCTCTTGCTGCGGTTGTAACTGCACGTAAGGCTCAGAACTCCATAGCGAGTTCCAAGGGATCGTATCGGCACGCAAGATCGCAGTCGCCATGATCACGAATCCACATAGCGTGCCAACTACCCCAGCGAGGATCCCATAAGCCCAATACCCCTGCGCGTTACCCAACGCTCTCGCTAAGGAACAAACCACTAAAACCGCAATCGCAACAGCAACCAAGATCGTTCCAAACCAAGCGGTGAAACGCAATCGACTCAATAACCGTTCCTGCGCTTCTTCCCCACCAGCCTGACCGGACAACTCTCGCGGCTTGAGAAAAGTCGCCACCGTACTGGGCTTGCTCCCCGAATCAAACCTGTAAACCGTCGTATCATGCTTCTTTTGCAAGTCGGATAACACCGAAGATTGACCCAAGAATTTATGCACCGCCCCGATTCGGCTTGGCCCCGTATTCGAACCAACCACACCATCTCCACCGGTATCCTCTAAAGGCATCGTCATGCTCAAACTCGTGTCAACCAATACCGCTACCTTCGATGACCGTACATCCTTCTTCTCACTGCGCTTCTGTAGATCCAAAAAGAAAATCAACAACCCGATCAATGCGGTCAACCGCAAGATCAATAAAGCAACTCCTAACGTACGCGGTAGCTCTTCCCAATCCTTGCGATACCAATGAATAACCCAAGCGACAATTCCGAGAATACCGAGCAACAACAAAAACCAATGATGCCATTGGTCAAGCTGCTCAAGTCGCATCCACTGGTAATAAACGCGCACGTCCTCTTGGGCCATAACCCATCCGGCGAATCGAGCGATTTTAGTCTCTGCAAACAAAGGCATACTCTCTTTTTCGTCGGTTTAGGTTGATCGTTTGGGCAAATGATACGAAGCACTCCAAGCTAACCACTGCTCAGCTAGCAACAGCAGAACCAAGAGCGCGAGCAAGAACATATTTCGATTGGACAACCCTGCCGTGGCAAGATCCGCACTGCCCGCCAATGCACTGCGATACTTGTAATCGATTCCAGTCAAACTTCGCGCAAGATCCGTTGGTGCAACTCGCTCTGTTTCTCCCTCCGAAGCTGGCGTGTTGCGAGCCAAATTCTTGACCACCGCTTCCCCTTGAATCGCAGTTCCCCACCATTCAAAAAGACCAGCCGTCGTGTTCGCGCGATAAAGCTCACTACCCATTTCCGTACTTGCACCACCCAAATCAGCACGCAACGAATTCTCTCCTACCTCAGTCGCGTTGATTTGCACCAACGGTCGCACTCCATTCGCACTCGAGGCAGGCATCAATACTTGAGTCTCCGGTAGTAACTCTTGCGCTGAGAAATCCCATCGCAACGGCGCCCCCGCTAACCGCGAAGTCTCGGGAAGCCGAAAACTAGACAAGTACCCCACAAGCTTAAGTGAGGCAACCACGAACGTTGGGTCTTGCGGCCAATTGCTCCAACGTCGATCCAAAGAAGTCAACGCAATGACCATCCGTCCAGAACCAATCGGATAATCGATCATCAACGGAGCTCGATTTCTCAAACTAGCCACCGGTTTCCATAACCGACTGCCAGCTGTCTCTAATTTGGTATCGATCTCAACGTATCGCTCAATCCGAACAAACTGAAACGGCGAATTGCTCAACCCCAATAACGGTTCAAAAATAGGATGCGATTCCGCCAAAATATCCGGTGTCGTGTCACCTTCTACCTTCGGCAATTCCACTGGCCCAACCAACCCAAATGGGAGCAAAGGTAATGCAGGCTCCAAACCTGGGATCGGTTTTGTCCAAGCCCCATAGCCACGAATGTAATCATTCATCGATAAATCGTCCCCAAACCACAACGAAACACCCCCGCCTTGTGCGATGTATCGATGCAAGTTCGCTAAAGCGCGAGGATCAAGATTTGGTATCGATTGCAACAGAATGCAAGAATAGTTCTCCAATGCAACGCTATCGGCATCCCGAAGATACTCCGGCCGCTCTCGTTGTACGATAAGACCTGTCTTAGCATTCCCGCCCGGATCCAACGCCGATTCGAAGAAATACGAGTGCTTGCCACCTGCATCCCCATCGATCAATAGCACCCGAACCCCTTCCGAAATCTCTAAAACGCAACGAGCAGTGTTGTCCGAAGCAATCGCATCCGGCGGCAACTCGACTTGCACAACATGTGACCCACTCTTTGGAAATACCACCTGCACATTGCGAGTAACCGACTCACCGGGCTCAAGTCGGTCAAACAACAACGGAGGTAGTTCCGTCACAAGTCCTGAAAATCGATCCGTAGGCTTCGGCTCCCCATTCGACAAACCGTAATCTACTGCTGTGACTCGGGCGCTTACATTTCGAACAGGACTACTCCCCTGATTTCGAACCGTCACGTTGACCATCGTCGGCACTCCAGCAGCCAGAACCTCCTGCCGAGGCTCAATCGCTGTGATCGTCAAGTTCTCATGCTTGGTCTCAACGCAATCAATCAGATGAATCTCGACAGACTCTCCAGCGATCCCCAACAACCGTTGACGCAAAGCGACGGCATTCGCCCAATCCTTCGTTCGAAAATCACTCATCAAATACACGATCGACTTCTGATCTTCACTCGATTGAATCAATCGCCCCACTACGGCGACTGCATCGAGCAAGCCAACATCCAGTGACGTCGGTTGGGTACTGTTGATCTTCGCAAGCATCCCAGATGGATCGCTGGGGATAGTCTGCGCCAACAAGTCGGCAACCGCATCAGCACGAACCGCCTCCGCACTACCAGATCGATTCTCTATTGAATCGTCTGCATTCCCTCCCACATCATCTGGCTTATTTACCCCAATAGCATCCGTCGTGTTGTTCGCTATGCCATTGCGAGATGCCAACTGCACGCGCGAAGCCCGAAACAAACTCATCAGATGATTCGATGAATCCTGCTTGGCCGATGCAGCGATCGATGCGATTGCTCCAAGTCCATTCTGAAAGGCTGATTTGTTGTTTGCTGTATCACCCATCGATGCACTATCATCGAGAATCACATAATGGTGAATGCTACTTCGTCCCATCCAAGCGAACATCTTTGAATCAGTCAGCCACTGCGCGAGCATCCCTACCAGTAACGCCATCGCAAGCATTCGCGAAGCAATCAACAACGCTTGTTTTAGCCAAACCCATCGTCGATTCTTGCGGTAACTCTCGAGCAAGAACTCCATTGCCGCCCAAGGAGTTTTCTTGTGGCGAACCAAATTGATCAAATGGATCAATAGCGGTACGAGAACAAGCAAAAAACCCCAAGCTAATGGTGAGTATGCGAACTGCATGGCATCACCTCTTTCTCATGTGCGCCATGCGAGCGCTGAGGTAAGCCGTCAGCGTTGCGTCGACAGGACGACTGGTTCGGATCAATTGATAGTCGATGCGGGCGCTCGCACAAGCGTGCCTGACGCGATCGAGAAACTTCTGAAGCGATTCGAGATAGCCATCCCGCAAAGCCCTGGGATTGCAAGTCAGTGTGTCTACGGTTTCCATCCCTTCAAACCGCGTAGGATCATTAAAAGGAAAATCCAACTCGTCGTCGTCGAGAATATGAAACACCAATATGTCGTGCCCTGCACTTCGCAACGCCGTTAGCCCTTTGAGCGTTTCCTTTTCGGCTCCCAAAAAGTCCGATGCGATCACCATCAAGCTTCGCTTCGGATATGTCTCGAGGATCTCCTTAAATACCTTCGTCAAGTTGGTCTTCTCAACCACCGGCGATTGCTCTAACGCCTTGTATATGGCTTGCAAGTGACTTCGACTCGTTCGCCAAGGCAGTTTAGTGCGGACTTTTTGATCGAAAACCGTCAATCCAACAGAGTCCTGCTGCCGAAGGCTCAGATAGGTCAAGCATGCTGCTACGGTCGCTGCATAGTCGTATTTGTTTAATGCACCCCTACCGTATCGCATGCTCGCCGACGCATCGACCAATAAGGTACAGCGAAGATTGGTGTCCTCTTCGTACTGCTTGATATACAAACGGTCCTGGCGACCCCATACCTTCCAGTCGATGTGCCTTAAATCATCTCCGGGCACGTACTGGCGGTGCTGCACGAATTCGACCGATTGACCGAAGTACGGACTGCGATGCATGCCGGAGAGAAACCCTTCGACAATATTCCGAGCACGAATCTCCATAGAGGAGATGCGACGGATTGCTTCAGGATGCAAATAGTTTTTGGAATCGGGCATCTTGTAGCAACTGATCTTGAGCCATCGGTGTATTTTGTATCAATTGATCGATCACAGTATCACTTGTGACCCCATCGCTCTCCGCAGCAAAGTTCACCACAATGCGGTGACGCAACACGGGCTTGGCACAGAACTGCACATCGGATGTATCGACATGCGACCTACCCGACAACGCAGCTTTCGCTTTGGCTCCCAAAATCAAGAATTGCACGGCGCGAGGTCCTGCGCCCCAAGCAAGCTGATCGGCGACAAAATCCGGAACACCAGGCTGACCGATACGGGTCTGTCGTACAATAGCTAAAGCGTAGCGAATCACATTCTCGGAGACTTCGATTCCTCGAATGAACTCCTGGAGTGCCAAGATCTCCGGCCCCTGCAACACCGCTTGAATCTCACTCGTACCGCGCCCCGTTGTACGCTTGGCAACCTCGAACTCGTCATCAAAGGTTGGATACGATACCCATACCTTGAACATGAACCGATCCTGCTGCGCTTCAGGCAACGGATACGTCCCTTCTTGCTCAATCGGGTTTTGTGTAGCCAACACAAAAAATGGATCCTGCAGCGTATGACGAATCCGACCGACCGTGATCTGCCGCTCTTGCATCGCTTCAAGCAAAGCCGCTTGCGTCTTCGGCGGCGTTCGGTTGATTTCGTCCGCGAGCACTACGTTCGCGAATAATGGCCCCTCCATAAACCGTCGCTCTCGCTCCCCGGTACTTTTGTTCTCCTCAATGATCTCCGTTCCCGTAATGTCCGCAGGCATCAGGTCCGGGGTGAACTGAATTCGGCTGAAACTCAGATTCATGGTTTTGGCCAAAGTGCTGATCATCAACGTCTTGGCTAACCCCGGTACCCCCTCTAACAAACAATGCCCACGGGCAAAAATACTGATGAGCAATTGCTCGATCACTTCCTGCTGCCCGACAATGGTTTTTGAAAGCTGGGTAATTATCTGTTCGCGCGCGCGTTGCAAACGGTCCAAGTCGGCTTGCGCTTGATCGGCTAAGGTCATTGGTGGTTCAGCGTACGTTCTGGAGCAAAATGAATTTTGATGATGGCAAACACTCCTGAGATTGTATCATGAAGCGACCTTAACCTGAAACCGTTTGGAATCCGAGTCAGGTGTTTTCGCCCAAATCGACCACCGGAGGCCCCCCCCGGCCAAAGAATTTCGTAATGTCGATCCCCTGACGCTGCTCCTCCTCCATAAACTTCATCCTCGCTTCAAGTCGCTCTAGTCTCCTCTGCATCTGCGGGATCAGTTCCAACGTCTGATCGACAATCTCCCGTTTTGGAACCGGCGGATATCCCAAATGCCGTTGCATCGCGGCAAACAAATACAAAGGCTCCTTGCGCCGATTCGCAAAAGCTATCTTACCCTCCCGTTCTCCGAAGAGAATCGGATACTCCGGACGCGCGTCAGGCCCCAAATGGCGTTTGCGATACGTCACGAACTCTTCGCTGCGACCGTAAATCAAATCCGCCAAATCTACTAAACCTAACTGCTTCTGAACGATCAATAACCATTCCTGCCAAGCCGCGTCATAAGCCGGGTCTTGGCTCATACTCTTTAACCCCGGATCATACTTGAGCCGATGCCGACACAAGGACTCAAACTGAAAAAAGAATAAACCCTGCCGATCGAATGAATTCGACGCTTTATAGTTCGCCTCCGATTGCAAAACCAACAAGGCTGTGCGGAAATCAAAACGGCCGCGGTCCTCCTCGGCTTGCTCCACCAAAAAAGCTTGATACGACGTGAAGTAGTGATTCAGTCGCCGCATTCCAGGAGCCAGAACCCCCGTGTGCTTCAACTCGCTGTTGAGGAAATCGATCGCCATCGGCAACTTCGTCGTCGCCAATACCTCAAACCGACACTGCTGCATCAAGTCCTGTAGCGTCAGATCTTGTCCAAGTCGCTCCCACAGGATCCGAAATAAATAAGCTTGTTCGACATATTCTTCTCGCGGTAATACTGCGCTCATAAATACCTTCGCGACCGCTCAACGCTCATCCCCGGCGTTAACTTAAGTGCTTGCGAAAAAACTCCAATGTCCGGTCCCAAGATAGTTTTGCGGCCGCTTCATCATAGCGCGGGGTCGAGTCATTGTGAAATCCATGATTCACACCAGGATACATGTAAGCCTGATACTCCTTACTATGCATCTTGAGCGCCGCTTCATAAGCTGGCCACCCTTCATTGATGCGAGTATCTAACTCGGCATACTGCAACAAGAGCGGCGTCTGAATCTTTGGCACATCCTCCAACGCAGCTTGGCGTCCATAATAAGGTACCCCCGCCTTGAGAATTCCCGGCAAACGGACCGCTAGTTGATTCACGACACCCCCACCGTAACAGAACCCCACTGCACCCACCTTGCCATTCGATTGCGCATGTTTCGCAAGCACCAATGCAGCAGCTTGAAAATCCTCCAACATCTCCTCCGGCTTACGCTTGGCTTGCAATGTCCTCCCCTCATCATCATTCCCAGGATAACCACCCAAAGGACTCAACGCATCGGGAGCTAAAGCCAAAAACCCTGCTACCGCCAACCGCCTCGCTACGTCAGCGATGTAAGGATTCAAACCGCGATTCTCGTGAATCACCAATACAGCCCCATACCGCTGACCCTCCGTTCCTTTCGGATGCGCTAACACCCCACGTATGGCACCACCACCTTTTTCCGATTGGTACTCAAAAGTCTGTTGTACAATCCGCGGATCGTCCGCTGCAATTTGCTGTGCCCAAGCATAATTCGGCGTCAGTGCTTCTATCAACGCTTCTGCGCTAATCCCAGCTGCCGCAATCCCGGCAAGCCGCTGCGAGAACTCGCGCCGCGATATGCGTCCATGAGCAAAATCGTCATAAGCCACCAAAGCCCTTGGATCAAAATCACTCGCACGTTTTCTTTCCATTGCTCTTACTCCGAAAAACTAAATACATGCTTCTCACCGCGAACGATCAACTGCGAGCCTACCATAGCTGGTGTCGCATCCACTCCCTCTCCAAGCTCTGCAGTCGATAGAACCTTGATCTCCGGTGCATCTTCCATCACCACAATCGTACCTGATCGATCTGTCAAATATATCTTCCCGTCTGCTGCCACAGGAGATGCATACGTTCGCTGGACACCAGGAATACGACTCGCCGAAAATAGCGTCTTGCCCGTCTTCGCTTCCACACATGTCAGCAAACCAGTCTTCTCTTTGTAATAGTAAATCCGACTATTGGTCAGCAAAGGAGACGCCACATCGGGTGTGTCGCGATCCAGTGTCCACCGCACGCTCTTGGTTCCTTGCAAGTTACCTCTGCCAGCTACATCAAAAGCACCGATGAATGAGCCCCGAAAGCCACTTGCAACATAAGCGATACCGTCCTCGGCTACCGCCGAAGCACAAGGCCTTTGCGTTTGGCCACCGCAACGCCAAAGTTCCTTGCCCGTCGACAAATCATATCCGCGAGCTGCAGTCTGGCCATTCATGACGATTTGTAACGCACCCGATGGATCTTTCATCACTAAGGGTGTTGCCCAACATGTCGGCTCCTCACGCGGCGTTTCCCAAACCGTCTTGCCTGTCTTCTTATCCAAGGCCACCAACCGTGACGGGCCTTCATGATCCCAAGGAACCAACAAAAGATTTCCAGCAATCGTTGGCGAACTCCCTTCCCCAAAACCATTGCGAATGGTCATGTCACCAAGATCGGTGTTCCAAACCGGTTCCCCATCGACGCTGTACGCGAACAGCCCTCGCGAACCGAACGAAGCATAAACCATTTCGCCATCCGTGCAGGCCGATGCAGAAGCGAACCCATTGGTCTCATGCGTTCCCTCATGCGGTTTTGCTACCACCGCACTTTTCTCCCAAAGTATCGCACCCGTCGCTCGATCCAATGCATAAACGCGGAAATCGAAAGAATTGCCCTGAGCTACCTTCACTGCACTGGTGACAAACACCTTATTTCCCCAAACAACTGGAGAGCCTGAACCATTGCCAGGTATTTCCCGTTTCCACTGCAAGTTCTTCGTCAATCCAAATTCCTTCGGCGGCTTGGCTGTCAAACTCACCCCGTTGCCAATTGAGCCGCGCCAATGCCCCCATTGCTGCGCCTCACCCCTTTGCGGCACCTCACCCCTTTGCTGCGCCTCACCCCTTTGCTGCGCCTCAGTAGTCCCGATTCCCGTAGCCCCAGCCCCATCCTGGGCATGCGCAAACGGACTACCGACAATTACTGTAGAAGAAATTCCGCAGCCAAGTATCACCACCAATGATCTTGCCCAGCGTCTGCGACATCGCATCATCGTTTTGCCCTCTCTCGAACGCGCCCAAATTGCATAAGAAAACCTAGTGTAACGAAAAAATGACTTCCAGGAGCGACATTAAGCAATTCTAATAAGATCGCTCTTGGGCAAGCCGGCGGTTGGGCTAAGGCTTCCCAACGGTGCATTTCTCCGTGTTCCTCCTTACGTATGACCCTCAACCAAACCTTAAATCAGTCGGTCGGCGAACAAATGAGAGCGGAGGAACTAAGCCTTCGCTCAACCGTTCCGCCATCCCAAGTACCTGGGTACCGCATGGAAAGATTGCTGGGGCAAGGAGCCTACGGACAAGTTTGGATTGCCACAAATCTAAACACAGGACGTACCGTAGCAATCAAATTCTATTTGCATCGCGCCGGTGTGAATTGGTCATTGCTCACCCGCGAAGTACGAAACCTTGTGTCGATGTCGGGCAACCGAGCGATCGTCCAAGTACTCGAAGTGGGTTGGGATTCCGAACCCCCATACTATGTGATGGAGTACTTGGAAAATGGATCGCTCGATGATCTGATCCGCAATCGCGGTGCACTCCCAGTGACTCGCGCTGTGGAACTCTTCACCGGGATCGCCATGGGTTTAAACCATTCGCACGGTAAAGGGGTTCTTCACTGCGATCTAAAACCCGCAAACGTCTTGCTCGATCAAGACATGCAACCTCGGATCGCAGACTTCGGACAAAGCCGATTGTCGAACGAACAAACCCCCTCGCTCGGAACGCTGTTTTTTATGGCACCGGAGCAAGCTGACCTTAACGCCGTACCCGATGCGCGTTGGGATGTTTATGCACTTGGTGCAATCCTTTACTGCATGTTGGTAGGAACTCCTCCCTATCGAACACCAGAAACAGTAACGACACTTGATACGGCTACAAGCCTATCAGAACGATTGAAACGTTATCGCGACACGATCCTCAAGAGTCCATATCCACGCACGCATTATCGTGTTGCCGGAATCGATCGTGGACTATCCTCCATCATCGATCGCTGCATCGCAAAGAAACCCGACGATCGTTTTGATAACGTTCAACAAGTCCTTGCAGCGTTAGAACGACGACATATCACGCGGTTGCGACGACCGTTGATGATCCTTGGAATCCTTGGACCACTCCTACTCGCAACCATCATGGGCTGGTTCTTCTGGCGAGCCGTCTCGGTTGCAGAAAGCGATCTGTCGAATGAATTGCGAGAAGGAGCCCTGCAGAGCAATTTCTTTGCGGCACAGTCCGCCGCAGGTACCCTCGAATCTGAGATTACGCAACTCTTCGGGCTGGTCGAAGACGAAGCTCGACGGCAATCCCTCGAAGAACGCTTCGTCGCTTGCACCGACGCCGCTGGCTCTGAACTCCTGCAGTCACTTGCGACCGAACAATCCCCCCCAAACGAAAGTCGCGCAACCTTGGTCGATTTGCCAGCACGTTCGGAACTCGAAAGATTGTTGGCTAATCGTCTCGAATTCATCCGCTCTCGTAGCGGAGATGCACGAGCGACCAGATTCGATAGTCTGTTCCTGACCGATCGCTACGGAACTATGCTCGCCGCCGCCTTCGCAAACGATCCATCTTCCGCACCCATCGGCGAAAACTTTGCCTACCGTAGCTACTTCTCCGGTCAGTCAAGAGACTTGAGCCCCAATACACCGCGACGCAATATTCAACGCACCCATGCAACCCACTTGTCGGTCCCCTTCAAATCCACCACCACAAACCGCTGGAAAATTGCCGTTTCAACTCCGGTGTCGGTCAAACGCCGAATCAACGAAAAAACCGAACGCACCACCGAAGGAGTCCTCGTCTTAACGATCAATATCGGTGACCTAGAACTGCTGGCTTCCGAAAGCCAAAAACGAGAAGCGGCCGAGCGCTCGGCCGATCCTGAAGACCGAGCTGAAAACCGTCAATTCTCTGGCTTCGCTGTCCTTGTCGATGGCCACGAAGGAGAACGCGAAGGAACCATCCTGCAGCACCCCTTCTTCTCAACACTTAGCACTGCACCGGAATTAAAAGCCACAAACTCCGATTTGAAATTTCAAATCGATGAGGCCATGCTCCGAAAACTTAAAGAAACAGGTACCTACCGGTACCAAGATCCTGTATCCAATGACCCCCGCGGCACAGCGTACCGTGGGGAGTGGATCGCGGCCATGGAAAAAGTCGAAATCGCAAGACGCGGCTCCGACGAGTTTGAACGCAAACAGTCCACGTCTCTCCTGCTGCTCGTCCAAGTCCCCGCAGACTCGATCACAGTTCCCGTGGCTACCATGGGACAAAAACTCGCTCGCCTGTTCCTCGTCGCACTCGTCGCATTCTTACTCGCTATAGCTCTCTTATGGCTAATCGTCTGGCGACTCCTTCGCGCCCCGAATCCACTAAGCCAATCCGTGCGCCCAAAAATCTCTCCTACGGAAACTAAAGCTTCCTCCGATGCCGAAGCCACCTTGGGCATCGAATGACCCCCTTAGCTTCTATTCTGAAACGCAAAAACCTCTAGTTTTTTCGATCAATCCAACTATAATCCCCCCTGCCCAGAATATTTCGAGCGCAGAAAACTTCGTGCACAGAATGCAAACGCGCAGTCCAGCGGAAAAGTATTTCGGTGTCTCTCCGCCGTAAACAATGCCTGTCCTCAACGCCCGAGCTGATACACGCAAGACCCTTTTTGTCCCTTTCACTCATCTACCTTGGTCACAGTTACGGTGTTCACAGCTACCTTGCTCACAGCTACCGTGCTCACAGTTACCGTGCTCTCAGGACTCTACTATGTCTAACAGCAACGTCGGCTCGGCCTCTCAACCCCTTCCAAACGGCCTAAAACTCAACATCGGTTGCGGTCCAGTTCAACCCGAAGGCTGGGTCAACATCGACGGTAGCAACCGAGCATGGCTCGCCAGCCGCCTCTCAGTCGTCGATAAGTCACTTGTGAAACTCGGTGTGCTAAGCCCGACAGAATTTGGACCACACATCACGATCCACAATCTTTTTAAACCACTACCGTTCGCCAACAACTCTGCCGCATGTGTCTACGCTGGAGAAGTCTGGGAACACTTCGAGTACGACGACACCGTTCGACTAACCGCAGAATGCTTCCGCGTCCTCGCCCCAGGCGGAGTACTTCGGATTTGCGTTCCAGATGGCCCCACCTTTTGGCAACGTTACCTCGATCTGTACAACACAGAAATAGCAAAGCCCAAAGGATCGCGATCCGCTGAAGCTCTACGCGCACACGTACAAATGTATTTCAGCGATATCCTTACCCGCCGAATTTGGTTCGGCTCCGTCGGACACAAACACAAGTGGCAATTCGACGATGTGCAACTAACCGCCCTATTCGAACAAGTCGGTTTCGTGAACGTTGGGCGAATGCCTTTCCACCAAAGCCGAATCCCCGACGTCTCCAAAGTCGAACGCTCGGACTTCTGCATCGTCGAAGGTAGCAAACCCTCCTAATCGGTAACGTTGATCGGCAACGTTAATCGATAACGTTCGTCCACTGGAACAATAAGGCCCAACGGGCTCGCCTTGTGTATGTCCCGCGAACCCGTCACCCTCGAAATACGATTGCAGAATGTGGCTTTCCACATCGAATCGTATTCGACATCCGCAACGTCAATCAGCCAAATCTCAGATCTTCAATGGATCCAAGAGAATCTTTCTGAAGCCAAGCATTCCCCGTCGACGTCCAAATCTACCGAACTAAGCTTTCTCACTTCAAGCGGTGGAGTTGTCGCTCTGCATCGAGACGCCGCAATTTATCAAACCCTATTCAATCAGCGCGAATTCTATACGCAACCGGTCCAATGCTTTAGCATGCACGGAACTAAGGTTTCTACCTTGAGGAAACCGTCCGATCCTCAAATCATCTACGACTGCGACTTGCAAGTCTTCTATCAAATCTCAAAGCAACAGCGCGCAGTCCCTCAATCGATTTCCAACCGTGCACTGCCTTTCTCTGCGGATAGTATTCCTAAGGTAGTCGTATTTGCGAACGATAAACAACACAGCGCGCGCATTGCCATCCTCCGCATCGTTCGAGAACTTGCCACCCAACGACACTCCGTTTTCCCCGCGGCCATACAACATCCGATAGATCAGCCATACAAACAAGACTGTACACAGGATGGAAAAAACCGCACCTCCAGTGAACTGCCTTACACTCTTCGATACTTCTTGGTCGCGATTCACCGTTAGTGCTCCACGAAACTTCTTGATCAAGTGCTCAGAGATACCTAGCAGACGTGTTTCTGCAACACTGCTCGGAGAAGTCAGCAAATTCACAAAATATCCCACCCACCGACGATCTTGCGCTCGCTCATGAAGCTCTTTCGATGTCTTGGATCCCAGTTGTAACTGGTACCACAAATACGGAATGAAACAGGGTGGTACAACAAACAGGATCAAAGGTTCGAGTCGTGCCAGCATCACCGATATCGTGACAATTTGTAGAATCGAAGCGAGCACTTGGGAGTTTCTTCCTATCAACTCAACCGAGCGTTCTGCACTATTCGATTTGATCTTCTCCAAACGATTCATCGATTTGTTATTCTCAAAAAAAGACACCGGCTGCATAACTGATGCCTTCAGAATCATTTCGTTAATATCGACGACGGCCCGCTCTCGGAGAAGGTTTCGGAACAACTTGAGCGCTAAACTAACGACCGCTTCGACAATACCAACTGTCAACAAGAATAGTAACCACAACTCTGTATGCTCACCGCCAGATACGTGCTGATCATCGATTAAGCCTCGCAAAGCTACAAACAGCAATACTGGGGTGATCCCAGATAGGAAGCCACAAACGACCAATCCGAGGGTGTACCAAGGCTGTACCTTCCACAATAACCCATAGGTCCAACGATGAACCTCGAACTGCCTCTTTAGATCCTTCAAAGAAATCATGTTGCGACCTTCTCTGAACGCTCGCGGTCTAGAGTTCTATTTTCTCCTAAGAGGTTATTTGGCCTCCCAAATACAAACTCAGGTAAACCGTAATACAGTACAGCCGTACCATAACGCACCCAATCTATCGGACGCTCACGAATTTGAATGAAAAAAACTCCTTGACGCAAACGATGTCCCCAATCGTTACTACCCTTTTTTCTTCGATCTTGCCCCTCTAATACTACGTCATAAGCCGATGGGCAAACTACTTGTTCACCCAAACGGCTTACAAGCCCCAGCATTCGCTTGCTCAATTCAGCCCCCGCCACTCTGTTACATACAGACGCTTCCATTCCCAGCCACCTTCGACAAGTACCGACCGCTAGTTGCAAGATGGTCAGCCAACCGTTCTTCTTGGCACGAACTTGTAACCTCTCCCAATCCAAATCCTTCAATACCAAAATAGCCTCAGCAAGATCAACCACTTTGAAGAAATAAGGAATACGTTGATGGCGCTCCCAAGCATCCTTTGCTATTTGAAGACAGAGTACCGTAAAAAGATCTTCATCGCACAGAGTCCGAATCACCCCCGCACTAGATTCTGTCTGTAGGGATCTTTCAAAAAAAGATTCTATGGTCTCTTCGTAAGGAAAGTATTTTGGGGTGAGGTGCCAGTGTAAATCCACAGGCGTACCTGTTGACCGGTGAACAAAATCGATCGCTTGATCATAAGTCCGTACTATGTCGTATCCTGACTGTTCCAGAACACGAATAGCCTCCCCCCTATCCTGCTGGCGAACCAAGATGTCAATATCCCAGCCTTGCCTCAATCGCAGATCCTCATAAATCCGCTCTGCCAACACGGTTCCTTTGAATGCTAAACTCTCGATTCCCGCCTCAAGCAACATCCCCTGTAACTGAACTAACTGCTTCGCCAATCCCTCACAACGCTCTGAGTTCGCGGCAACTCGTTTGTCTAAACGTCGATACCAACTTTTTGGCACCCGATCAAGTAAATGAGCTTGAACGTGTCGATGTAGCAATGGCATTACGCGATGCTTCGCCGCCATCCGCAAAACCAACTCCCAATCAAGCGATTTTCCTTCACATCTTTCAATCCAAGACCGAATAGGGGCAGACTGCACCGAAGTACGACACACAGCGAGAAACAACTCGGATTCGAAAGACAACTCATTAGCAGACTCATTCCGCTTCATCGTCAAATCGCCGTGAAAATGGCTTAATTAGATCGCCGCCGAAGAGGACTACCGAAACGCATTTGGCTGCCGAGCTATGAATTACCAACCGCAGCAATCGGAGTCTACGATAAAGATCGGTATGATAGTCACAACCAAAAAAAACGCACTCACTATCCACTGAAAACTGCTTCGAAAATCATCCCCAGCCAAACAACTCCCTATCCTATGGATACAGTTACTGATCCAACATCCCGTAAAATCTGCTTCCTGCTCGGAATAGATTACAGAAGTGGTACAAATCACTTGTACCAACTGCTGAGACTCCACCCCAACTGTCTAGGTCTCGCACCGATCTGGGAAGATTTTCTTCTTCATCATTCCAAACACCTTGAGAGCTATATCGAAAAGGTATTCGGCTCCTGGAATCCCGCATGGGAGGTCGACCGCCTAGTCGGTTCGCAAAAGGATTTATTACTTGAATTCGGAAAGACGCTCGAGCAATTCCTTCTCCGCCAAACGTCCCTACCGGTCACTAGTAACCCCACCATACGGCGCTACATCACCAAGACGCCGAGTGTTGAAGGTCTCAACCGTTTCTTCTCCATCTTCCCAAATGCTATCCCAATCGTACTTGTCCGCGATGGTCGATCCCTCGTCGAATCAGGTATGCGGTCATTCGGTTGGGACTTTATCGAAGCGACAAAACGCTGGAAACAACGGGCACAGATCGTCTTGGAATTCCAAAACCTCTTAAAATCAACTTCGTTGCCTGGGCTTGTTATCCGTTTCGAAGACTTGATTAACGAGGAATCGAGCTCGTTGATCGGTATCTTTCGCCACCTCGATATCGATCCTCAGTTATACGATTTTCAGCGAGCCCGCGAGTTAAAGGTGTTAGGTAGCTCCCACACGGCGGTTACTGAAGGTGAGTTACACTGGCGAAGTACCGACAAGCCTGCCGACTTCTCTCCCCTCCAACGCTTCGAACATTGGACCACCGAGCAACATCGTCAATTCAATGCAATTGCCGAAGAGGAACTGCGGCTACTTGGTTACCCATAACGAGTCATAGATTCCAGCGACGCGTTCCATGCGTTTATCAAAAGAGAACTCGTTCTCGATCAATTGCCGAGCTGACTCTGCTTTTTCTTTTCCAAATTGAGGGACTAAGGATTCGATCACCGACGCGTCCAAAGCTTTTTCATCTCCTGGCTCGATCAACCAACCGGTGCGATTCGGTCGAATCAAACTTGGTACACCCGCTACTCGAGTAGCTACTACTGGTACTTCCAGTGCCATCGCTTCAAGTACCACATTTGGTAAACCCTCACGAATGCTATTTAACAAAAACGCATCCATCGCCTGGTAAAACATCCGCGTATCTGCCAATTGGCCTAACAACTTCACTTGCTCACCCAAAGCCTGCTTGGCGATTTCCTTTTCGATTTCGGGACGAAAGGGGCCATCCCCCGCCACCCATAACTGCACTCGTGTTCCTTGCGCTTTTAATCTCGATACCATCGCAATCGCTTCCAGAATCCCCTTTTCTGGAGATAGACGACAGACCATCCCTATTAATGGGTCTTTTCCCTCGACCCCAAGTTCTCGCTTGGCCTTTTCTTTGCTCATCGTCCGAGTATATGTTGCCAAGTCGATTGCGTTGTGCACCAAATGAATTTTGCGATCCGGTATACGCAGCTTCTTACACTCTTCAACTAAGTCTTCGGATACACAAATAAGTTTCTCGTACCAAGGCAGACACTTTTTATCGATCGCGATATACAGGGGCATCCTTCCTGTGGTATCTGTCCAACCATGAAGCATTGAAACCAAATGCATCTTGTGGAACCGCCGTAGAATAAGTCCTAGCACATTGGACTTGTAGTCATGGGTCTGTAGCAACTCAATGCGTTCCTCTCGCATGAATCGCAACAATTTTTTGATCACCGACACGTCGCGCACCCCGTGATCTTCGATCAACGTCAAAGGGCAGTCTAGTTTTTCCGCTCGAGAACGTAACGATTGTTGGATCGTTGGGTCAGGAGCACATAAATATACGACTTGGGCTTCGTATCCGTGGTGTTTGATAAACCTTGGAGAATTCAAGATCGTCTTCTCTGGTCCACCACCCGTTCCTGCAACGACGCGCAAATGTGCCATTCTGCGCATAAACTCTATTCTCCAGAAAGCCAACAAAAAAACTGGGTTGCTCGATCCTTCCGATGTTCAGAATGATAACTCAACGAACTCCGGTAGGGAGATTTAGGATGCCTCGCCCTGTGAAAGAGGCGAAATAATATCCATGACGCTGAAAACCCGCAACCGAAACGCCGTCCAGTCGCAAATACATTCCTTTTCAGACAGCGTCGTACACCTATACTAACTTGGTGTTTTCGCCATGCGGACGCTTTGACGCAGTTCGAATCGTTCGTGATCTTTGCTACTTTGTTCAAGGAAACCGAGAAAATGAAGGCTCAAGACGTTTTAAAGGCATCTCTGAAGACCACTCAGATGATCTTCCATAGCTATGTCAATGACCTAACCGATGCCGAATTGCTAGAACGACCAGGTCCCGGTTGCAATCACCTCGCTTGGCAACTCGGTCACTTGATCAGCTCAAATTCCTCCATCCTCAATTCCATTGCTCCAGGTGCTGCTCCAAACCTACCATCAGGATTCGATGCCCAACACTCCAAAGCGATGGCTGCAAGTCAAGACGACAGCGGTTTTCTTTCCAAGGATCAGTACCTAGACCTCTTTCGCAAACTCGACGAAGCGATATTTGCGACTTTCGAGCGCCTGTCCGAAGATGACTTGGACAAACCAAGCCCCGAAAACTGGCGCAGTAAATTCCCAACCTTGGGAAGCCTAGCTGTTTTGCTGGCTTCTCATACGATGATGCACGTGGGGCAATGGGTCCCCATCCGTCGTAGACTCCAAAAACCAGTCCTGATCTAAACCGCTTTCGTTACGAATCTACTTGGACTGGCTTGTGGCGATGCGGATCCTACGGTACTCCATCTGTCCGTGATCCCCTTCCAGTCCTATCGGACCCGATGCCGGTAACTTAAACGCTCCTTCTATCGTCTCACCATTACAAGTGCAGACCGCTACGTTATCTTTAACGGTTACCACAAGCTCATTCCAATCTTGGGGCTTGTAGTTCTTAAGATCCTTATATGGACCAGCAAGCGGGTAGTCTCGACATTGCAATTGCGGTTCACGAATAAACACGCCACTGTCTGCGTTGGGTGTCGCTCGAAACTCTAGTTTGAGCACAAAATCACCCGCAAATTGTTTCTTTGTATACAACTGCTGTATCCGCCTTCCCTCACGTGGAGTCGTCACAACAATGCGACCATTGATAGCCACATACCGCCCGTCACTAGTAGAGAGCTTCCCATTGAGGTCGTCTTCGCCTGCCGATGATTTCGATGCTGCTAACCTCCAGCCTGTCAAATCTTTTCCGTTGGTTAACGATTCGAAACCAGGCTCAAGTTGAAATGTATCTGGAGTGGTTTCGATCAAGCCTTGTGTAGCTAACACCGGTCGAATAGCTGCTGCCCATTTGCTGTACCCTTGCTGATTCGGATGCAGAAGATCCGGGAACTCCACCTCTTTTGCGTCACCCGACTCATTTGCGAATAAAGTCCAAGTATCGACCATCGTTACTTGAGGATACTTTTTTGCGGCTTCAGCAATCGCCGTATTGATCTCTTTAATCTGATCTGCGGGCCGCTTCTTTGTCGCCGAAGCTGGAAAGACTCGACACAGCGTAACCGGTACTTTAGGGTTGTGCTTTTCGATACTGGCCAGAATCAAATCGATATTCGACGCAATCGTTTTTGCATCCGCACCCTCCTCCAAATCGTTTGTTCCCATCAACATCACAATACCTGTTGGATTCAAAGCCAACACATCGTTCTGCAATCGAAACAACATACCCCGAGTTGTGTCACCACTGATTCCTCGGTTTGCTACTTTCAATCCAGGGAAACTATTTCCTAAATCATCTCCCCAACCCTGGGTGATGGAATCTCCCAAGAACACCACAGCCTTTTGATCAGCTTGAATTTTCGTCGCCCATCCTTTTCGCTTTTCATTCCACAAATTGCGAAACCAATCATAACGACGAATCGGCCCCGCCCCTGCTACACCTTCATCGCTCTCGGGTAATACTATGCGGTCTTCTGCTCGTTGCCCGTATGCTACTTGGTTAAGTCGTCCTGGTCCGCTTAGCCAAGCCCCCATTATGGCGATCAACGTCAACGATAAGTTCTTTTTCATAGTGCTGGCTGTTTCTTAGTTAGGAGGGGATACGATAACAGTTGATTATTGTACCCTCAAAGTGTCGGTTCATCAGCACCGTAACAGAACGAGGTAAGACTGCGCGCTTTATTAGACTGCTCGCATTATCCAACAGAATCTAATTCGGTGCCGGCAAATCACGCGTCTGAAAGCGATAAAAACCGATTGCGTAAGCTAATGCTCCCAAAGAGATCAACACGCTCACATAACCCATCGGCCCGAAAGTCTCTTGCCAGTTTTTTCCGGCCTCTCCCATGAAAAAATGCCATTGAAAAGCCGGATTATTGTGGATAGTTTGAACCATCCAATCGGGTTGATAGGCTGACAAAAATGTCATCGGTTTGACAAATCCCATCCCCGGTGTGGACTTCGACAAGATGAAAAGCAACAACTGGGATACATACAATCCAATAACGATTCCCAACGATCTCCATCGGTACTGGTCAAAACTGCTGACGAGTACGGCAATACCCAGAATGGCAAATCCTAAAGAAAATAGATTGAAGGTCGACGCTAAAAAGGTACTCGGTTCGACCAAATCCCTTAATGGTATCTGCTGCTGTTGTTTCGCTACAAATGGATTTGGAAGCTCCAAACCCCACCCTGGTAAAGACCAAGTCGTACGGGTTGCTACCGGCGTTGAATTGGTAAGTATACCCATAGCTATCCCTGCATAGATGAGACCGCTCAGTACCATCAACCCTACGATACTAACCATCGCATGAGCTGCGACGAGCTTCCATCGAGGAATCGGTTGCGCTAACAATAACTCCATCGTCCCGCGACCTAACTCGCCACTAATCACATCTGTACCCCTGGCGATGCTCCAAGTTAAAATACAAAGGAGCACTACAGGTTCATCGAATGTGATTCCAATGATTCCGTGATAAGTCAAAAACTGCTCAAGCGGTACAGGCGAAAATTTTTCAAACGCCTTAAATTGCTCTATCAATGGCGCAAACCCTGATAGCTCAAATTGACTGATCGTCCATATGCGTACCCATGGGAAAAAAAAGAGTACAAGCGCCAATGCACCCCACAAAAGCAACGATTCGATCAGGTATTTTTTTAGTAAGATCCTGAACATCAACCTATCGCCCATTTGCGAAAAGCTCGTTCATATACTTGCGTCGCAAGGTGTAGTTGCTCAATGGCTACCCACTCGTCTTTCCGGTGCGCTTGTGCAATGCTCCCGGGTCCACAAACCACCATTCTTCTTAGACGTTGCAAAACTCCACCATCGGTGCCGTAACACACCGTTCTTGCTTCTGCATTCCCCGTGATCTTTAACATCTCCAATATCCATTCCGCCTTCGCATCGACCACCCAAGGCTTGTTATTTGATTTTTGGACCAACTCCAAACCATTCGCTTTGCTCAGCGATTCAATCCCTCGCTCTAGCTCACTCGTATCGACGCCAGGCATCGGCCTTAAAAATACTTCAGCCTCCGCTAAGGCCGTCGTCACGTTTACCGCTAAAGGCTCGTTTCGCAAAACCATATTCCACGATAACGTCGGCGGGTCGAACGACTGGTTGTGATACTTCGTATCTCGAAGTGTTAGTTCTTTTAACTGCTGCAAGCTCGCCAATATCGGTATCAAAGCGTCGTTCGCATTGATCCCCTCTCCTGTACTCGTATGAGCACTTACACCTCGTGATCTGACGATGTACCCCAAAGTCCCTTTGTGAGCGTGCACAACCTGCAACTCCGTAGGCTCACCTACGATGCCTAAACTATCGTTTTGAACCATCTCTTCAAAGTATTTAGACGACTCATTAACCTGCTTCGCCCCCTGCATCCCTATCTCTTCGTCTGCTGTCACCACAAAATACAAAGGACTTGTTTGCTCCTTTTTTAGGATTCGTCCCGCTGCAACCAAAGCGCTCGCGAGCGACCCTTTCATATCGCAAGTTCCCCTACCGTAAAGTCGTCCCTCCCTCTCTACGACCTCAAAAGGTCCGTTAAAACCGGTCTCCCAGTCGTCCACTGGCACGACATCCGTGTGGGCCATGTAAGCTACGCCGCGTTCTGTTGCTTTCCTCGTGTCCTCCGCATCTCGCTTGCCTACCAAACTTACTTTGGTTTCACCTTGAACATCGATGTACTCGAGCCACTCGACCGAAAAACCTAACTCCTCGAGCCAATGTGCCACCGTTTCGCTAATCGTCCGGTTTGATCGATGACTTACCGTGTCGAAACTTACCAATTCCTTGGTTATTTCCTCTACAGTAGCTTTGTTTATCCAGTTTGGTTTCATACGAATGGGATGGGCTCAAAGTCTTCCCGCATGCTAAAATGGTTGAGTAAACCTTGGTGATCAGGGAAACTCGTGCGGGAGAGACTTCGATGGCGAATTTGGACATGAAAAGCGTTACGTCACTTATTCTAGGGGGCGGTCGAGGTACTCGTCTGTACCCTCTGACAAAAATAAGGGCTAAACCCGCCGTGCCTTTGGCCTCCAAATACAGACTTATCGATATCCCTATCAGCAACTGTCTTCATAGCGGTATCAATAAAATTTATGTCGTAACTCAATTCCTAAGCGTATCTCTGCACCAACACATTCGCCAAACCTATCGTTTCGACAATTTTGACGGTGGCTTTGTCGAGTTGCTAGCCGCCCAACAGACGATGGAAAGTGAAACCGCTTGGTTTGAAGGTACCGCCGATGCGGTCCGAAAAAATCTTCAGTACTTCGATGATCAGCACTGTAAATACGTTTTGATCCTCAGCGGTGACCAGCTCTATCGCATGGACTATCGAAAAATGCTTCAAACCCACATCGATTCCAAAGCCGATGTCACCATCGCCTCAATCCCTGTCGCTCGTTCCGCTGCTCATGCTTTGGGTATCATGAGATGCGATGATACCGGTCGCGTTGTTGGTTTTCTTGAAAAGCCAAAGACCAAAGAGGAAATCGACATGGTGGCTATGACTCCCGAGTGGATCGACTCCCAAGGCATCCCTTCGAAAGGTAGGGATTGCTTAGCGAGCATGGGCCTGTACATCTTCAACAAAGATCTACTGTTCGATGTCTTGAACAAAACAAACTACAGCGACTTTGGCAAAGAAGTTTTCCCTGCTGCTATCCGGTCTCGAAAAGTCCAAATCCATCTCTTTGACGATTACTGGGAAGATATTGGAACAATCAAGGCGTTTTACGAAGCCAATTTATCTTTGACTAAACCTAATCCTCCTTTCGATCTTTTTTCCGCCGACAACCCTGTCTACACACGACCTCGTTTTCTACCACCTACGGTTATTGACGGTGCTACTATCAACTCTTCCCTAGTCGCTGACGGTTGCAGAATCGGTAAAGGCTCCATCATCGAAAACAGCGTTATCGGCCTGCGATGCGTTATAGGCGAAGGTGTCACTATCAAAAACACCATCATCATGGGTGCAGACTACATGGAAACGAACTCTGACTTACAACGCAAAGCTAAGGATGGAATCCCTTGCCTAGGGATAGGTGCGGGTAGTTGGATAGAGAACGCCATCCTCGACAAAAACGCTCGAATTGGTAGACATGTCCAAGTCGTCAATGACTTAGGTTTGAACGATTCCGATGATTTTGCACCCTGTTACGTCCGAGACGGTATAAGCATCGTTACAAAGGATGCGGTGCTACCTGACGGTTGGACCATGCGTAGGAAGTAAGCTTTCTAGTAGTTCTATATTTAAAAATATTGTTGTAGTTGTAGAGAGCTCCTGCGAAGTGTCAGTAGCTAAGTGGACTAGGGCCCAAAGCCCGGTAAAAAGCTACAAAAAAAGGTTAAGCAACGCTGTGGATAACCTGTAAGGACCTTTGCGAAAACAGTATGAAAACCGTTGCGAGATAGTAGAGGTTTCGACAGCGGTTTACGACGTATAGGATAACCGTTAAGAGTAAAAACAGGTAGCAACAGCAAGTGACAGGTTTTCAAGGTAAGGACAGTGAGCGAAGAAATTCAAGCAGTAGCGTTCGATATGGATGGGTTACTGATCAACACCGAAGATCTCTACGAAGACGTAGGTAAGATCCTTTTGTCGCGGAGGGGAAAGGTTTATCGAGAAGACGTAAGGCAAAAAATGATTGGCTTGCCAGCCCCAGAAGCGTTTGGCGTAGTCATAGAAGCAGAAAACTTGCAGGAAACTTGGCAAGAGCTGCAAAGAGAGACAGATGAAATATTCGAAGGGATTTTGGAAGATCGCTTAAGACTGATGGCTGGGGTAGAGTCTTTGCTCGATAGGATCGACGCAAAAGGGTTGCCAAAGTGTGTAGCAACCAGTTCCACGAAAAGTTTTGCTCAAAAGGCGCTCAAGCAAGTAGGCCTATACGAACGATTTGAGTTTGTTTTGACAGCAGCAGAAGTAGTAAAAGGAAAACCAAACCCTGATATCTACCAAGAGGCAGCGAGAAAACTAAATGTTCACATAGGGAACATGCTAGTGCTAGAAGATAGTGAAAATGGGACCAAAGCAGGAGTGGCAGCTACCGCTTATGTGGTTAGCGTACCCAATAGACACACAAACCAAGGCAATTTCGAAGGGGCGAAGTTTATAGCAGACTCGTTGCTGGACGAGCGGCTGTTGCGATTGTTTCTTTAGGGTCGAAGAACGAGCGATAAAGGAAAAAACGCTTTAGAAAAATCACTCCATAGGAGAACCTTGAACGAATGAAACATCCCTTGGATCGGCGTTCCAAAAAACCCGCCATTGATCAAAAGTAGTGATAGGAAGGAACTCGCTAGAGGCATTCAAGCTAAGTTTGCCAGCGACATACTGCTGAGAATCGCGGTGAATACACTTGGTTTCTTTCCAGTCGAAAGTACGGTAAACAAATCGACTGAGATCTTCGAGTGAATCCCAAGCAGGGACGCGAAAACCGACACGCTGAACGGTTAAGACCACATCGGTTTGGAACTCGGAGTCCTGGGAGATAACTTCGATACCATCCGAAAAAGGTCGGTTCCAATAGAAACACAGAGCGGATTCGCCGACGAAGCGAGTACGTTCAAAACGAAAACTAGAGAGATCATCGGAGTTTTTGGCAGAAGAATAATGAGTCATAGCAACTCCGTTTTTTGAATCGATCAAGGAATCGGCAATACGGATCTGATTTCCTCGTATCAAAGAACAAATGGCGAAGGAATCGGCCAAGAACGTAGTTTGTAGGATCGTAGCATCTCCACCAATGCCTAACACTGTTCCTTGAATACTAGAAGAAAAAACGCAGTTCTCCACAAACAGGTCAGTATCGTAATCAGTCGATATCATGTTGAGGAATTGGCCATCTTCGTATTTAACATCTATCGTAGGAGGATGCCAGTCAAATTTGAGTCCTCGCAACGTAAGGTCCTTATTAGTACGTAAGAAGTAGCTGACATTACGAGCAAGTGGATCTTTGAATCGAATGGTAGGCTTGGTTCCTGGCTTAGCTTCTATAGTGATCTTTTTGTTTCGAACCTGGATACCACACTCAGAAAGATCGGACGCGACCCAAATAGTGTCACCATCGTTTGCAGCTTCGATAGCTTCAGAGATAGTAGCATACTGGGTCTTGATACCAACTATAGAAACGAGGTAAGTGCTACTTGGAGGTTTGGGGTAGGGTGAAGACGGCACTCGGTAAGAGTACTGAAACGCAACGAGAGCCAAACCAAGGAAGATTAGAAAAGCAGCAGTTGCCCACTTCCAAGAAAAAAAATTCGAAAGGGGTGAGGAATCGAGATGAGGAAAGTTGCGAGAGAGAAGTGAGCTAGCAACAGCATCAGCGGACTGAACACGGTGATCTGGATGTTTTTCCAGGAGAGAATCTACAAGATCCGAAAGCCAGGTAGGAGTATCTGGTCGAACAGTTTTTACGGAAGGGACTTGATGATTACGAATTTTATCGAGAACCACAAAAACATCGCCATGATCAAAAGGGGACACACCCGTCAGCATTACGTATAAAAGTACTCCAAGGCTAAAAAGATCTGAGCGATGATCTATCGATAATTTGAGCGTCTGTTCGGGCGACATGTACGATGGTGTTCCGAACAAAAGATGACTTGCTGTGAGAGAAGAGCTATCTTCTCGTTTTGCTAAGCCAAAATCCGCAATACGAATAGCGAGTGAGTCTCGTGCAAGCAGAATGTTATCCGGTTTTAAGTCGCGGTGAGTTATTTTAGCGTTGTGGGCAGCGTGAAGACCTTGCGCGATTTGGGATCCAATGATGATCGTTTCATCGAAGCTCAGTTTCCCGCGACTTTTGAGGAGATGCCTAAGGGTTTGACCATCGACATATTCTTCGATGAGCACAGGATTTCCAGAGATAAACAAGACGCTGTAGATCGAGAGAATGTTGGGATGCTGCAACGCTGCAATCGCTTGTGCCTCGGCGATCAATCGTTCTTTGGCCAATTGCACTTCGGAAGGAGATTTGTCGTCCATCGAGTCCCGTTTTAGAACTTTGATCGCAACAGGACGTTGTAGCGTCTCGTCGATCCCCTCATAGACAATCCCCATTCCGCCACGCCCAACTTCCCGTATAGCGCGATAACCGCTTAACGCAATATTGAGTCTGGCGAGGCGTTGTTCTTCGGAGAGAGTTTCCACAGAAGAGTCAATTGGAAAATAGTCGAAATCACCCTGACTACCATGCAATCGTTCCATACGATCCAAAAGCGCAGGTGACCTAACCGGTTCAGGAGGTGGTAGGTTACCGATTGGCCAGAAACTAGATCCGCTGATTTCTTCCCACCGCTTGCGAATTACCGGATCGGTAGCGATACGTTGTTCCAGTTCGATCTCTTGGGATTCGCTTAGTTTCCCTTCGAGGAGATCGAACAACATTTGGTCATCAATTTGTTTCTGGCTGGTCATACCAAGACTCGGCTGCTTGAATTTCCTCACGTATCTTCGATAACACTCGCGACCGAGCGATATAGACGGCTCCGACACTAATGCCTAAGTGACTGGCAACAGTTGTCACCGATTGGTTTTCAACACTCGTTCGCCAGAAAGCATCCCAAGTCGTAGCTTGAAACCACGGCTTGGCTTTTTGAGCGGCCCAGTGAAATAATCTAGTGCGATACTCAGTTTCCCATAAATCGAGTTCTTCGCGGTCGGGCTGTTCTTGCAGCAATCGAACCACTTCGGTATCCCCAGAACCAAGCGGTTGACGCTTCGATTTCGTTGCCAGCAGTCTTAGAGTGTTTCGATGGACTGTAAACAACCAACCCCGAAAAGTTCCCTTTTCGCGTTGATAATTATCGTTTTGGATGGCTTGAACCACTCGCAATAAAGTCTCTTGGGCTGCGTCAGCCGAGTCGGCGTCTTGAAATCCTAACTTGTAAGCATACGCATGTAATAAAGGCATGTACAAATCCACGAACTCCACCCAAGAGGCGTGGTCATCAGGATTTCGTATTCTCACTAATAGAGTGGATCGAGTGTGGAAGGGATCCATGAACAGGTCATTGTCAACAGGTGATGTTAAACAGTTGGTATTGATTATGGAGTAAAGCACCCCAGTTCAATGGAATTCTCGACAGCATTCTTGGTGAGACATGTGTCGAGTATAACCAACTAAGTTAACATATGAGTCCGGTTGAGCAGCATCCTTTTTGCTCGAAACGAACCTATTCCCCCTCGAATTCACTCCATCGAAAAATGGGACCTAGTTCACATCTTCCACGCCTCCTACGCCCAAGTCCAGAATCTCAGCGGCACTGCCGTAGAACCAATCAAGGCCGCTACCTCCCGTTAAACTATCGGGATCCGTATCGGCGAAGACCGTGTCGACAATACCATCGACGACACCATTGAAGTAATCCGGACCATTAAGGCGGGTAGGCGCGGGAGCAATCAATCTCAAGTTACGTACGCGATCAGCATAGGATCGCGTGGAGTTCCATTCCAAGTTGAGTCGTGCCAGCGAAATCGGCGTCGTATCGTAAGTGGTTGATCCGGAGATCAAAATGTCATCTCCGGAATTCCCAAAGATGGTATCTATACCCGTCCCACCGATCAGCAGATCGTTTCGCGTACCGCCATTGAGCGTATCATTCCCAGCTAAACCGACCAATACAGACCCCTTGCTGGTTTGTGCCGTGAGTGTATCGGCTGCGGCACTGCCAATAACCATCTGGATGTTGTTCAATAGCCCAGAAATCGAGGTTGCATTTCCAGCGACAAGGGAAGAGAGGTTTACCGTAACACCAGTGGCCCATCCAGCATAGCTGACGGAGTTAACGCCGGTACCTGTCCCACCGTTAAGATTTCCGGAGAGAACTCCGACGGGATCAATATCAAAGTGGTCGTTGCCTGTTCCGCCCGTGAGATTGTTAATCGAAGAATACAGTATCGAGAAACTCGATGTAGCTAATGTTCCGCTGTCTGGACCGCGAAGTGCCCAATTGGTTATAGCAGTGCCAGCAAGGCTAGGTCCTGTCAGTGTGTCCATCCCGGGGCCACCAACGATTTCGGGTATGCCTGTATATGTGATGTTGTTAACAATAACTTGTCCCGAATTATTCACAGACCAACTGGTGTTGGTGTTGTTCATACGAGTCAATTTGGTTCCAACAGCGTAGTTTCCAGTGATCTGCTCAACTCCTACGAAGCTACCAATAACGCTAGGTAAGGAAGTGTTTGCGGAATTAAGCTGAAATAGTAGTGCGCTCGACTTAGCCGAAACGTTTAGAGTATCAACCACGCCAACTCCGGCCCCTGCATTTAATGCGCCTGTTAGACTTCCGGTTGCATTAAACACAAACGCATCAACGCCCGTGCTTCCCGTCAAATTGTCAATGTTCGAGAATTTGATCGTTCCTACCAAACTGGTAAGTGTTCCGGCATTTGACGCATCAATAGCCCATGTATTCGAAAGAGCGGGACCGTTGATCGAGTCGATCGCTGTGGCATGACCCACAATCTCAGGTACGCCGGTGTACGTTACGTTGCTGACAACCACCTGATTGGTTGTGTTCACCGTCCAAACAGTCGCTACGTTATTTATCCGGGTTAGTTTGGTATTCGCCACTCCGTTTCCTTCGACACGCTCTATTCCAAGATAAGCACCGATTACCGAAGGAAGCGATGTGCTTGAGGAATTCAATTGGAAGTCTAACGGAATGGACTTGGCTGCCAAATTGATCCTATCGGTAACCGCTCCACTACCACCATTGAGGACATTGGACAAAGTTCCAGCAGCATCAAAATTAAAAGTGTCGGCAGCCGTTCCGCCCGTGATGCTATTGAAGTTACTGAAGGTCCTAGTTGCATTTGTTGCCACATCGGTCATGGAGCCACTGTTTGCTCCAGAAACCGACCAGAGAGTCTCTGAATTGGGGCCAATCAAAGTATCTATAGCTGCACTAGAACCTCCAATGAAAGTTTCAAAACCACTGATTCCACCGGTGTTTGTAGATGTGTTTGCAGCGAGATTCACGGTGACCGAAGTCGTTTTTGCCGCAAAACTAAGGGTATCGGTCCCTAAACCGCCGTGAACTTGTCCTGTAACACTACCTGCACTTGTAAACAGAAACTGATCCTCTCCCGATCCGCCGCGAAGTGTCTCTACGGTTGAGAATAGAGTCACCAAACCGGAAATGTTGCCTGTCCCCGCTCCATTGACATTCCAAGTGTTTGTGCCAGAGAGAACTTCTAAGGAATCGGTTCCTATACCTCCAGTGATATTCACTACACTTGGGCCCGCTGATTCAGAAATGATAAAACTGTCGTTGTTGTTCTTACCGCTCACAGAAAGCGATTCGACATCCGTGAATCGAACCGGAGCTGTGTTCACCAGGACTTGTCCAGCACTCATTACAAAGACATTGTTCGACACGCTACCATTGATCGTCAGGCGATCCGAATTTCCTCCGGCAGCTTGAATCACCAATGCATAACTAGATCCAATCGGCCCATTAAAAACTTGTACTCCACCGATCGTGACCTGCCAGCTATGGGTGACCCCATCTCCGGTATAGTTGGCGACGATGGTGTCGTTGCTACCCGTGCCGTTAATGATTACGTCTTCTTGAACATCCGTTACGGATACCGTTAGAGTCATGTCGAAGGGTAAACCACCCGCATCCGTCGATCGTACCCTTACGTTGTAATTTGACTTGGTCTCAAAATCGAAACTATTAATCGCTCGCAAAGCGTTGCCGCTGATCGAGAAAGCATTGTTATCAGGATAGTTTGTTGAATCAACCAAAGCGTAGGTAAACGTATCTCCAGCATCAGGGTCACTGGAGGTGAAAGAGCCAACGAGAACATCATTGCCAGCGTTCTCCTGGATGCTGTTGGGAGCTAGCTGTATATTGGTCGGCGCTTCGTTTTGGTTAATGACAGAGATGGTAAAAATCTTGTCGAAAAAGAAACCGTATTGATCTGTTGATCGAACTTTAACCGTATAGCTTGATTTTGTTTCAAAGTCAAAATCTACAACAGTTTTGAGGATCGATCCGTCGAAGGCAAAGGCATTATTGTCTGGATAATCACCTGTCTCGGTGAACGAATACGAATACGTGTTGCCAGCATCCACTTCGATGGAGTTCAGAGTCCCGACGGTATAGTTGACTCCAGCATTCTCAGGGAGAGTGTTTGATGAAAGATGCAAATCAGCCAAGTAGGGGATCTTTAAGATGGCGGTACTTTGCGTGTATACCTTGTACGTCGTACCGTCGATTACCTCGGTACCGCTAGCGAACCAACCTCCCCCTTTATTCACGGTGTCCCCCAATTCTCCGCGAACGAGCAACGTGTCCGATGTATCGGAAAGATTTAGCAGCGAACTGAGATCAAGAGTCAGGGTGTTGTTTCCAGAACCAACAAGGTTTATTTCTTCGATACCAGAGATTGAGGATAGGGATAAAAGGTTCAAGGAAAGCCCATTTTGATCGAAAAAGAGTTCATCGATCCCAAGATCTCCAGAGACAACATTGAAAGTTGACGATTCAACATAGATCTCATCGTCTCCGTCATGAGCGTAAAAGGAATCATTTCCTAAGTTGCCCTTGAGGATATCATTTCCCGTTCCGCCGCTTGTGGGATCATCACCGTAAAGAATGTCGTTATCATTTCCACCAATGAGAGTATCATTCCCATTAGAGGGTGTGGTGCCCGAGAAGTAGGTGTCACCGTAAAGCACATCGTCCCCATCGCCGCCATGCAGTGTGTCGTTTCCGATACTCCCACGAAGATCGTCGTTGAGACTTCCTCCAAAGATGATGTCGTCACCATCCCCACCGTCTGCAATCAGCCTAGCCATTGTCAATAGACTAGCATCGATCGTGTCATCACCTGAAGAACCGTATATGGTGTACTGTTCGATCGACGGGTTAGTGCTAACCGTGGGGCCATTTTGATACATCACATCAGAAATAGTAACGCTATTTCCCGGTGCAATCCAATCGACAGCGACATCGTTGCCATCATCCCCATAAAGCTGATCGTTGCCGATTCCTCCGCTCGAGGGATCGTCACCATAAAGTAGGTCGTCACCGTTTCCGCCGAAGAGAATGTCGTTCCCATCCGAGAGTATGCCTGCGAAGTAGGTATCGCCGTAGAGTACATCGTTCCCATCGCCACCATGCAGTGTGTCGTTTCCGATATTCCCACGAAGATCGTCGTTGAATGTTCCTCCATAGATCGTGTCATGACCATCCCCACCATCTGCA
>JBEICB010000273.1:0-5696 GCA_040373655.1 Pirellula sp.
AACCACCCCCGAAAGCCCCACAAACCCCAATCCCTATCGCTCGTTCTGCACCTCCGTGTAGAACATCGCCCCCGCATTGATGTTCGATCGCTCCATCAACTCCAAATGCTCCCGCACTACCAACCAACGACTCACCCAAGGCAAGACCACACTCCAAACCAAAATGATCCCCAACACCGCTGCCAGTAAGCGAAGCCCCCCGCCACTCACTTCTTCATCATCTCCTGAATACGGTCTGCATACAAATACCCAAACATCAAGCTAGCCATTGCCAAAGATAACAGCATGCTCCAGGCTTGCCCGAGCAAATACAAGAGCAACGGTTTGCCCTCCCGCAAGTACTTGCTCAACTCCCGGAAATTCGTCTCTAACCCAAACGCGACAAACGCCAAACAAAATAACCACATCCGCAGCGGCGTCGTCAGATCTTTCGTCAAAGTCTCGACCCCGGAGGCCGTTAACCCAAACCATTGCGGCAAAAACGAAAAAACCAAGGATGCCCCAATAAATCCAAACACAAACTTGGGAAACCGCTTCCAGATCTCACCCACCCCGATCTTCGCCCCAGCACCGTCTGCGCCAGCACCTTCCGCCCCGTGCCGTGCCGACCAATACGCAGCTACCCCAAAAGCAATCACCCCAATCAGTACGTTCTGGATCATCTTGACCGTCGAAGCCACTGTTTCGGCTTCCTTCCCTAGTACAGCCCCCGCCGCCGCCACCGCTCCAGTCGAGTCAATGGTGCCCCCCATCCAAGCTGCACCGACAATCTTGTCCATACCACTCCAGAGCACAAACCAAGGCTGTACGACCATCATGATCGCCGTGAACAACAGCGAAACCCCAATCGCATACGATACTTCCTCCCGCTTCGCTCGACACGCGGCTCCCGTTGCTATCGCCGCCGAAACCCCACAAACCGACATGTCAGCAGAAATCACCATATTCAAACTCGGTGACTCCATCTTCAACACCTTCTGACCAAACCAATAGGTGCTAATCAACACCACAGGTGTTACCAACCACGAAGTAAAAATGCCGGGAACCCCCAACACAATCAACTTCCCAAACAATACCTCCGCACCAAAAAGCACCAAACCTAACTTGATCAACGAATCGCCGATAAGCATCGGCCGAAGAAACTCAGGCACCCCCACCGTATTGCTGATCAGTAACCCCAACATCAACGCCCACAACACATACTCAAAGTTGTATTGCTTGATCACCGCCTGTCCCGCCAAGATAAAGGCTAATGTCCCCAACAAAAACAGAACGGCTACTCCCGTAAAATACTGCCTCGGTGCCATCCCCTTGTACATGGCCAGCGGGGCAATCAATACCGAAACAACACAGAAGGTAAAAGCCAGCGGTAGTCCTTGGTTGTACGACTTCTTCGCACCCGCCTTCGAAAAAATCGCATCCGTCGGATCGCTCACCCACTGCTCTAACTTGGCGATCTTTCCCTTCCCCAAATTCTCTACGGTAACTTTCTCTGGAACATTCTTTGGAACTTTCTCTGGAACTTTCTCTGGCTTCCCCTCCCCGGGCTTATTCCAGACAAATTGTGTGCAGAGAACCAACAAGACACTTCCTAACAGTACGATCAACCAGTCCTCATGCGGAAACCATCGTCGCATCGTTTCACTCATTAGATCTTCGCTCCCGCACCCTTCGTAAACGCCATAAAAGCCGACTCGAGGTTGATTTCTTCTTGCGCAAATTTGCTAAAAGCAATTCCCTGGCTGGCTAATAACATCGCAAGTGACGAAAAATCGCTGACTTCAGGTCGTAAAGCCACCCGCAACGTACAATCATCTACCGCTACGCTCTGAACGATACTCTGAGCCGATAATAAATCACTTCCTTTGGTAACGTCTTGAGCCCGAACCAAAGTAACAAGCAGCGTCGTATTAGGGCTGACTTGCTTGATAATCGAAGCCACGTCGTTGCTCGCAATCATCTTGCCTGAGTCAATAATCCCGACCTTGTTACACACGTCCGCCAATTCAGGCAAAATGTGACTGCTGACAATAATGGTCTTGCCCATCTCGCCCAAACGTCGCATCAATCGACGCATCTCGATTCGCGCCCGAGGATCTAACCCACTGAGTGGCTCATCCAACAAAAGTACCGCAGGATCATGCAACAACGTTCTGGCTAAACCCAATCGCTGCGTCTGTCCACGCGAAAGCGTATTCGCGTACGCATCCCGCTTGAAATCCAAGTCAACTACTTCCAGCATCTCATTGCATCGCTTGCGACGCATCTGTGGACCGATCCTATAAGCCGCTGCAAAAAATTCCAAGTACTCGATAACCGTCATGTCGTCGTACAACCCGAAGAAGTCAGGCATGTAACCTACCAACCGACGAATCTCTTTCGGGTGGGTGTAAATGGAGTAATCGCAAACGTACGCTTCTCCCTCTGTCGGCTCTAACAACGTTGCGATAATCCGCATCGTCGTCGTTTTTCCCGCACCATTCGGGCCTATAAACCCAAACAAATCTCCCTGTCCCAAATCCAAGTCGATGTCGCGTATCGCGTACATCTCGTCGTACTTCTTGGTTAACTTGATCGTTTTGATCACGGTCGCTCTCGCATCTGATAAATGATTCTCTGGCCTATGGATTCGACTCAGAACCCGTCGACTGGTCCTTGAGCAATACCAATGACCGATCTTTGTTATCCACGGTTAGCACTAACCGTACCACCGCCAACTGTTTGCCACCTACCGCATTACGCTGCACTGCATCTCGCTGCAAATTCCAAGAGCTTATCGGCTCAGGCAACCTAGCAAACACAATCGCTCGATCCAATTTCAGGATGTCGGAATTCTCTAAAGTGGAAAGATACCTGTGGTGCAAACCAGTGTAAGCCGCCCCCCCGGCCGCGCGATGGAACGTCATTAACTCCATCAATCGCTCCCACTCCTGAGTGTTCGCAGGATCCCACTCCACTCCCTGTTCTTGTCCCGCTACAAACGTTCGTCGCTGCAGTCGCCGAGTTATGTCTTTCGGTATCATCGAAGTAATAGGTACCCGCTCACCGGGACGTATCCGGTCGGGAATCGCATAAGCCCTACCGGCAAAATACAAAGTCCCATCGAGTAAATCGACATTCAACGGATTCGAAAAAGACCCTTGCAATAAATCGTCTTTTCCCGCCACCGTAGCCAACCCATTTAGCTCCTTCGCTACAGGTAACTTCTCCGCCCAAGTGTAACTTAGCCCCTTGGTCCCCGCCTCCGGGATCCCCAATCCGCCAATGAAACTACCTGGCCCTACCGCCCGTATCCAGTAATTCGGTAACCCCAATACTGACGTCACATTCGACTCAAATCCTCCAAATCCCTTCCCCGGTTGTGTAAACCAATCCAACCGACTCGCTTGCATCGCACTCCCCTTACCACCAACCTCCGATAACGAACGATGGAATACATTGAAGTCGAATAATCCGCGATGTCCACCATAACAGTGTGCAAATCCCCTCCCCAACAATTGCTCCGTCTGGTCGTTCACATCGATCACTTCAATCGAATTGATTGTCGGCGTCGAAGGCTTCCAAGCCCTCGCAAGCACAGAACTACCAACCATCGTAATGAACGATGTTGCCAACAAAGTCCACCATGTCCAACGCGGTCGCTTCCATAGCCGCGCAACCAAAAAGTAATCCACCGGACCAATCAACAATGCAAACAATCCAACGATCAACACCAAATGCCCTAAGCTACCTAACGTCAAGTCTGGAAAGGTATCGAGCATCGTATTCAACTGACCCGATAAATCATCGTAAGCCAAAAACGATGTACGCCCCGCCCGCAACTCCCACTTCTCCCACTGATCCTTCAACAAGTACTTCACCAAACTTGGACGCGTCTCCCACCCCACAAACTGCGGGCTATCTAACTCCGTTGCTAACCAAGTTACCGCACCCATTCCGTAAGCCCACCGCGCGATCAATGGCAACTTGATCCTCGATCGAGTCACCCCTAATACATCGATCTTGCCAGAAGTCATCTTCAATACCGAGCACTCAAAAGGCTCAAGCCTCGCTTGTGAACCTAACAAAGACTCAATCGGACTCGGTTCGCACTCCTTCGATGCTCCCGCAAATCTTCCCGGT
Organism: Pirellula sp.; assembly: GCA_040373655.1. Classification (GTDB taxonomy): domain Bacteria; phylum Planctomycetota; class Planctomycetia; order Pirellulales; family Pirellulaceae; genus JBKCUI01. Next base: position 4,123 of record JBEICB010000273.1, read on the forward strand.
AATAGCTTGGCGAACTCTTCGTATCCAGCCAATTCCGGTCCTCCAGCGCCCCAAGTCAAAACCAATTGACCTCCGCGAGATACCCAATCGGTCAAAGCGCTTCGCTCCGCAACACCAAGTCCACGATTGAGCTCGGAATTCGACGATGAAAAAACAATCGAATCGACTCCGTCATAGGCTCGAACATCTAATGGCATACGCTCCGACCGCGATACCTCCGAGACACTATATTCGGGTAACGCCCCCTGCGCCGAACGCAATGCTCCCTCTTCCAACCCCATTCGCTGCGATCCAATCCCTAACACCCAAGGCTGCGTAGGTGGCAACGCCTCGCCCCGTTCTGATCCCTCTAACTTGTAAGCCTGTAATGTTTTGCCCTCCAAAGTCTGAACCAAGATTCGGATAGGACGATCCGCACGACCATGCTTGGCATACACATCGACAAAGCCATCTGATCCACCCTCAATATTGAATGTCCAAGCCGGATCGCTATAGACAACGGTATTCCCATCCCCATCGACTGTCTCAACCGCAATCATGCCACTGGTCGAATCGCCCCGAGCCTCCTGCAACCCCACATGCACTCGGTGCCAAGTCAAAACACCTATCTTCCATCGGTCCGCAAACCCAGTCTCTACACGGATCCGATAAGCCCCCGTGGCCCGATAAGCCCCCATGGGCTCTTGGCCAATCGCCACACCACCAGCGACGTATCCAGCTAACCCCGCAACCCAACCTTCAAGACCGAAAACCAATAAAACACATACCGAGCGGAAAAATACGCGAACCCATCTCTCTGAATGCAATGTGCTCACCCTCGCTCGCCTTATCATGGACAGTATCACTCCCCGAGAGCAGTCGCTCAATCCAAGCGACAGCTCACTGAAATCCACAACTCAAGTTAGACTATCGTCAAACTTAGAATACTAATCCAATCGCTTGACGCGCAAATTGCGGAAGTAAACCTTGCTACCTGGATCGTGCGCTTGCAAGGCAAAAGTTCCCTCGTCGATCTTGCGAGTGAAATCACTTCCTGCCTTCTGTCCTTCCGGCTCAATGTACTCAACCATCGTCTTGCCATTGACCTTCAAAGTCACCTTATTCCCTTGGACAATGATCTCTTGAGTGTACCACTCATTGTCCTTAGCAGCAGGTTCCAAGACGTCCTTGACGGCATAAAGACTGCTCGTCTTACGTGGATCCGCCTTGTACGACAAATTCACTTGGCACTCAAAGCCATACTTCGGCCAGCCCGAATCTTGATACTTCGTGTGAAAGTAAATTCCAGCATTGCTGTTCGGCTCGGTCTTCACCTCTGCTTTGAAATGAAAGTTCTTGTAAGGCTTGTCATCACCCACATAAAATATGTGCGAACGCTCACCCTTGCACACCAAACAACCATCCTGAACCTTCCAGCTCTCTTGGTTCTCGTTGACCTTCCATCCATCCATCGACTTGCCATCGAACAAACTGACAAATCCAGTCTCCTTCTCAGCAGACGAATCTTGACCCTGCGAAGTGCTCGTAACAGAACTGAAACCGATCACACCCAGCACCAAAGCGAAAAAACCTAG
>JBEICB010000139.1:0-11807 GCA_040373655.1 Pirellula sp.
CACCCTCCTTAGTGGAACTAGAAAAACTGCAGCAAGGTGGCAGTCTAGTGGATTTGGAGGGTTTGAGGCAATGCCGATTTTTTCTACCCCAATGCTGTAGCAAATCGACCGGTTTTGCTTTTCTCAAAGGGAGGTTCTAAAATGAAGTTAATGTCAAATGAAAGCCGTCGTGCGATTGAAATTTGCTAAGTCCAATTTTGATAGCATTCTTTGATTGATCGAACCTGGAGCCAAGATCGGTTATCGGGGCTAGTGATCCAATCGATCCGACAGCCTTTGTAGGATCGCGACGAGTTTGGGGTATTCAAGACCTAAGCAGAGGTGCCTTATCAAGGGTACGATGATCGCGATCACCACTAGCATCTGCACAAGAGTAAATGCGTCGCGACCGTATCAACCGTCTCTACTTCGTTCTAGAGACATCGAAGAGTAACAGGGACGGGCCATAAAACACCTCACAGAAAAGGGTACGTTTGGGACGTAAGAAAAGTGCAGTTCCGTCACCCTTTTCTTTAAGGCTATCCGAAAGAGGTTGGCTTTGTCAAATTATTTGCGAGACGCGTGCAGGAAGATGGGGGCAGGAAGATGGGAACTGTATAACGCGGATTTAGGAAACTGACATCGCGAGGAGGTACTATTTTCAATTCCGGGTTTCTATACTTTTCTGCACTGAATGTTTTCTATTTTCATGCCCCTATTTTCATGCCAATTTCCGATCCTTCGGTCCTGTTTGGGCATAAAAAAATGGGCCATGATTTCTCATACCCATTTTTGTCATTATTGATTTGCGAGCGGTTTCCGCTGCGTTTTCTGTCCAGTTGAAAGGTTAGTTTTCAACAAGTTCAGGTGGTCGGGTATTTCGACGTCGGTCGCTTTCGCGTAGGAAGACTTTTCTCAAGCGGATTGCGTTCGGGGTAACTTCGACGAGTTCGTCGTCTTCGATGTACTCGAGGGCGGCTTCGAGGAGGAGTTCGCGGGGTGGTTTTAGGATGATGTTTTCGTCGTTCCCTGCGGAGCGAATGTTGGTAAGTTTCTTTTCTTTTGTTGGGTTGACGACAAGATCGTTATCGCGGGCGTTTTCGCCGACGATCATTCCTTCGTAAACATCTTCGCCTGGTGCGACGAAGAGTTCGGAGCGTTCTTGGAGAGCGAACAGGGCGTAGCCGACAGCTTTTCCTGGAACCATCGAAATGAGAACACCGTTAGAGCGTCGAGGCAGTTCGGCGCCCATGGGTTGGTAGCCGGAGAATCGGTGGTGAATGATTGCGGTACCTTGGGTGGCATTGAGCATGCGGGTTCTCAGTCCGATCAGTCCACGAGCGGGTACAGAGAAGCACAGAAGGGTGTACTCGCCACGGGGGCTCATGGATTCGAGCAGTCCTCTACGGTTACCGACCATTTCCATCACGGGTCCGACACGGTCGGTTGGGACTTCGACGTTGAGGACTTCGAAGGGTTCGTGCAGTTCTCCGTCGATACGTTTCATGACCACCCGCGGTTTGCTGATGCTCATTTCGTAGCCTTCGCGGCGCATGGTTTCGATGAGGACGGAGAGGTGCAGAACACCGCGTCCGCGAACGGCGAAAGCGTCGGAGCCTTCGACTTGGCTGACGCGTAGAGCGACGTTGCGTTCGAGTTCACGATCGAGGCGGGCTTTGAGTTGTCGGTTGGTGACGTATTTTCCGTCGCGTCCTGCGAGAGGGGAGGAGTTTACGCTGAAGACCATTTCGAGGGTCGGTTCGTCTACTTTGAGTCTTGGTAGCGGGTTGACTTGTCCTCGGTTGCAGATGGTGTCACCGATTTCGATATTTTCGAGACCGATCACGGCGACGACGTCCCCTGCGGAAGCGGATTCGGTATCGATTCGTCCGAGTTTATCGAAGAATTGCAAGTTCGCCGCTTGGGCGGGAACGACGCTGTTTTCTTTGGCTATGTCAACTTGTTGGCCTTTTTTGAGCGTACCGGATTGGATTCGACCGATGGCGATCCGTCCGACGTAATCCGACCAATCGAGGTTGGTTACGAGTAGTTGTAGGGGGGCTTCTGGTTCGACGTCTGGACCTGGGATTTTTTCGATCATCATCTCCAGGAGAGGGACCATGCTATCGCCGGGAACTTTCCAGTCGAGGGTCGCGTAACCGGATCGGCCTGAGGCGTAGATGACGTCGAAGTGATCCATATAGTGTTCGCCGCCGATATCCACCAGTAGCATGAGAGCTTCTTCGACGACTTCGTCGCAACGGGCATCGGGACGGTCGATTTTGTTGACGACTACGATCGGTTTTACGCCGCATTCGAGGGCTTTGGAGAGGACGAATCGAGTTTGCGGCATGGTGCCTTCGGCAGCATCGATCAAAACGAGGGCACCGTCGGCCATTCGGACCACGCGTTCGACTTCTCCACCGAAGTCAGCGTGACCAGGGGTATCGATCAGATTGATTTTGATTCCCTTGTACTCGAGCGCGATATTTTTCGAGAGAATGGTGATTCCTCGTTCGCGTTCCAGATCGTTGCTATCGAGGATCCGCTCCCCTTGCAGTTGGGAATCACGAAACTGACCGCTTTGTTTGAGCAGGCAGTCCACCATCGTGGTTTTGCCGTGGTCCACGTGAGCGATAATAACAATGTTTCGGATATCGGTGCGACGCATAGGGGATCTGGTAGATTCTTTCTTAAGCCGGATTCGGGAACGGAAAACGCGGATCAGCCTTCGTCGCTTGCGCGGAAGCTGCCGACTAGCGTTGGGGTATAGCGGCACAGTGTGTTGCCGGGGAAGTACAGTTGCAGTTCACGGGCAGCGGACTCCGGGGAGTCTGAAGCGTGGACCAAGTTCATTTGTCGCGAGCTGCTGAAGTCACCGCGAATGGTTCCAGGAGCGGCTTTCAGACCGTTGGTAGCACCGAGCATATCGCGAACGACTCGGATTGCTTCAAGTCCTTCGATGGCCAATGCGACGATTGGAGCGGAGGTAATGAAGTCTTCAAGGTTCTTGTAAAAAGGCTTCGAGACATGCTCTGCATAGTGTTCGCGCGACAGCTCCGGCGTGACTTGCAGCATCTTCATTGCGACGATATTGAGCCCTTTACGCTCGAAACGTCCAATGATTTCTCCGATCAAACGGCGCTGCACACAATCGGGCTTCAACAATACGAGAGTGGTTTCCATGATCTTTTCTAAACAAAAACACGAAGCGAGGGAAAGGAGCGGGGTACAAACGTTGCACACTACGACGTTGCACACTTCGCCAGAAGTGGCCGAAATTGTCTCGATTTTTGCAACTTGGGCTAGGCGATTCCTTGGATTTCCCAAAGGTTTCCTTGGACTTTCATCTTCCCAATTCGGGCTTTTACGCTTTTCGTTTCTTCCTCTCAACGATACTCTTTTTCTATGCGTTCCGCTCGGTTCCTTTAACAAGCTGGCAACGGGGCGCATTTGCTAGCTTTTTCTGGATTACTTCCTCCCCGAACGTTTTATGAAATTTAAATTTCCGGTCGTAATTATCGACGAGGACTTCCGTTCTGGTAACGCATCTGGTTTGGGAATTCGGGCTTTGGCCGAAGCGATTGAGCGGGAGGGGATGGAGGTCGCTGGCGTAACCAACTACGGCGACCTATCGCAGTTTGCTCAGCAGCAAAGTCGAGCTTCGGCATTTATCCTTTCGATCGATGACGACGAGTTCGCGTCGGACGCTTCGATGCATTCTGCTTTGGAGAATCTGCGTAAGTTCATCACAGAGATTCGGTTCAAGAACGCGGACATTCCGATTTTTCTTTATGGCGAAACTCGGACGTCCCGCCACATTCCGAACGATATTCTGCGTGAGCTCCATGGCTTCATTCACATGTTTGAGGACACGCCGGAGTTTGTTGCTCGGCATATATTGCGCGAAGCAAAATCGTATGTAGAGGGTTTGGCACCTCCGTTCTTCCGTGCCATGGTGCATTATGCTCAGGATGGTTCTTACTCGTGGCACTGCCCAGGCCACTCGGGTGGTGTAGCTTTTTTGAAGAGCCCGGTCGGCCAGATGTTTCATCAGTTCTTTGGCGAGAACATGCTGCGAGCGGACGTATGCAATGCCGTTGAAGAGCTTGGGCAACTGCTCGATCACACCGGTCCGGTCGCGGCATCGGAGCGGAATTCAGCACGCATTTTCGGAGCGGACCATTGCTTCTTCGTGACCAATGGTACTTCGACTTCGAACAAGATCGTATGGCATTCGACGGTAGCTAATGAAGACATCGTTGTGGTGGATCGCAACTGTCACAAGTCCATTCTGCACTCGATCATCATGACCGGTGCAGTCCCTGTTTTCTTGACCCCAACTCGAAACAATCTCGGGATCATTGGTCCGATTCCAAAAGACGAGTTCACACCGGAGAGCATTCAGCGCAAGATCGATGCGAATCCGTTTGCGAAAGCCGCGCAAGCGAAGCATCCGGATCGAAAGCCCCGGATCTTGACGATTACGCAGAGCACTTATGATGGGATTCTGTATAACGTCGAGCAATTGCGCAAGATGCTTGATGGACGTATCGGCACCTTGCATTTCGATGAAGCTTGGTTGCCTCACGCGGCGTTCCATCATTTTTACAAGGACATGCACGCGATCGGTCGGGATCGTCCACAGCCAGAAGAATCGATGATCTTTGCGACTCATTCGACTCATAAACTTCTCGCTGGGATTTCACAAGCTTCTCAAATCCTTGTGCGTGAACCGGTGAACAAGCAGTTGGATCGTCATACGTTCAATGAAGCATACTTGATGCATTCGTCGACTTCGCCTCAGTATGCGATCATCGCATCTTGCGACGTTGCGGCGGCGATGATGGAGCCGCCGGGTGGAACGGCCTTGGTAGAAGAGTCGATCGTCGAAGCGCTTGATTTCCGGCGTGCGATGCGAAAGGTCGATGACGAATGGGGGGCAGATTGGTGGTTCAAGGTTTGGGGGCCAGATTCTTTGGCTGAAGAAGGGATTGGGGAGCGGGAAGACTGGGTTCTGCGAGGTGACGAGGATTGGCATGGTTTCGGTCGTCTAGCGGACGGTTTCAACATGCTTGATCCGATCAAAGCTACAGTCATCACACCTGGACTCGATGTTTCCGGTCGCTTCTCGGATTCGGGTATCCCAGCTTCGATCGTGACACGTTACTTGGCAGAACATGGAGTCATTGTCGAAAAGACTGGTTTGTATTCGTTCTTTATTATGTTCACCATCGGGATTACGAAGGGGCGCTGGAACACGCTTGTAAGTGCTTTGCAGCAGTTCAAGGACGACTACGACAAGAATCAGCCGATGTGGAAGATCTTGCCGGAGTTCGTTCAACAGTATCCGCAGTATGAGACGGTTGGATTAAAGAATCTTTGCCAGCGAATTCACGATACGTACAAAGCTCACGACGTTGCGCGAGTCACCACGGAGATGTACCTTTCGCCGATGCAACCTGCGATGAAACCATCGGATGCTTTTGCCATGATGGCGCATGAAGAGATCGATCGCGTTGAGATCGACGATCTTGAAGGGCGGGCTACGGCAGTGTTACTTACTCCCTATCCACCCGGAATTCCATTGCTTATCCCGGGAGAGCGATTCAACAAGTCGATTGTAGAGTACTTGCAATTCGCTCGTATGTTCAATCAGAAGTTCCCGGGTTTTGATACCGACATTCATGGACTTGTCGAAACAGTTGTCGATGGTCAGATCCAATACTTCGTCGATTGCGTGCGGATCAAGTAATTGAGGGGGATACCTCAAGCTTTGTTACCGCACTCTTTGTACTACGCAGTTGTCGCACAAACCCAAGAGCGTCCGGATCAGACGGCTTGGGTTGAGCTGTCCCGTGCTCGATCAGTGGGGGAGAAAAGCGATGGCATGCTCTGCGTTACTTGGCAGGAGTTGCTTTGCCGTATTCACCGGCTTGCGTATTGGCTGCTAAAACAAGGGTTGGTTCCAGGGGATCGAGTAGTGAATCTCGGTGGGAACTCTTTGGGGTGGATTGTTATTGATCTTGCTTGTAACGCCATTGGGTGTATCCACGCGCCGATCGATGCGAGGCGGGGTGAAAAAGACATTCGTCGGTGCATTGAGGAGTTAGGACCCAAGCTAGTTATTGGAACAGTGGGGTTGGAAGTCGATTTGGCTCTGTTACCCGATCCGTCAACGCATCTACAAGACGAATGGTTGGAGGAAGACCGACGGGGAGCTACAGCTACGATCTTGTGGACATCCGGGACGAGTTCGAGTCCTAAAGGAGTGATGCTTAGCAATGAGAATTTACTGAGCAATGCCATGGCGAAATTAGATGCGATGCCGCAACACGCCACGGATTTACGACTGAACCTACTGCCTTTCTCGCATGCTTATGCGCGAACCTGTGAGTTGACCACTTGGATCCTCACGGGTGGAGTGCTCAGTTCTGTCGGAGCCAGCAAAGACTTTTTGCAAGCAGCTTGCAGAATTCGTCCGACACTTATCAACGCGGTACCGTCGCTTTATCAGGTGTGGATCGACGCTTGGGAAAAGCAACGGCGGGAACAGCGAGGAGGATTCGACTCACTCGCTGAGTTCTTTGGAGGGAGAATTCGTCAGTTTGCCAGTGGAGGTGCAGCGATTCAGTCTCGGTTGCGAGATCGATTTCGAGAGCATTGTTTGGATATCTTCCAAGGGTACGGTTTGACGGAGGCTTCTCCGGTGGTGTGTTCGAATCGAGCAAGTCGAGGTGATGAGCAAGCACTCTTAGATGGGGTAGGAGTACCCGTGCGAGGGGTTCAGTGTAGGGTGGATCATCAGGGGCAGTTGTTAGTGCGTGGACCAGGGGTGATGCAAGGGTATTGGAAGGATCCCAATGCAACGGCGAAACGAATACAAGATGGTTGGTTATTGACTGGAGATACTCTTGCATCGATGGGGACGACGGAGTCTGCGTTTCACATCAGTGGTCGGATCGATGACCTGCAAATTTTAAGTAACGGAATGAAGTTTGCTCCATTGCCATTAGAGTCAAAACTGGAGCGGATTGAGCATGTTCAAAAAGCGGTTTTGATTGGTGGTGATCGATCCAACCCGTTGTTGGTAGTTCAATTTGTCGAGGATGCTGGGGTTGAATTGACGGAGTTATTACGGCAGGTGGCGAATGAGTTGCGGGACGATCCGCATCATTTGCATCCGAAAAAAGTCATCGTCAGTAAGGAGCCTTGGACTACTGAGAACGGTTTACGGACTTGGAAAGGTGGGATCAATCGCCGAGAAATCGAACGAAGGTACGGGGGGCCGGAGGAAAAGTAAGTACAATATGCGTGGCGAAATATAGGGTAGTTCAAGCGATGGTACTTGAGATTGCTCGATAGTATTTGTTGAGTGTGTTGTTCAGCAGAGCGATGTTTTAGAGCAGCCGATAAATTGGATCAAAGAGTACTGATGAAGCGATCAATTGAGGAATGGTTTTTGTTGGGAGTAGAGGCATTAGCGGATGGCGATCTAGACCGTGCTGTGCGAGTGTTAAAGCAGCTTGAGAAGAAATCTCCCGAGCATTTAATGACTATTGAGCTACGTGGGGACATCGCAAGGGACTCAGGTGAAACTGAGGAGGCTTTTGAACAATACAAATTGCTCATCGATCCGATGCATCCGCAACCCAAGCGTGCGATTGGGTTGATGAATCTTGCGACGCTTCACCAGTCGTTGCGGGAAGTGGATCAGGCGATTGAGTGTGTCAGGCAAGCGATGGATATTTATGCTGGTATCCAGCACTTTGAAGAGGAGTGGCACGCGCGCCGATTCTTGTGCGAGATGCTGATTGATTTCGGACGGTTTGCGGATGCAGCAAGTCATGCGCAGGATCTATTAGAGGAGATCAAGCAGCATCCGAAGCGACGTAAGTTCCTAGATTTTGCTATTGAGGTGCGGTATTACCTTGCCGACGCTTTGCGATTTCTAGGAGAACTGGAAGAATCCGCCAAGCACTGGGAGAAGATCTGTCAGCTTGGGCGCAAGCATGAGTTCCCGGTCGAATTAGCGATGGGGCTAGATGGTTTGGGAGTTGTTCGACAGATGCAGGGGCGTTATGTCGAGGCACTGGTCCTACACAATGAATCATTGGAACTCGATCGCCAACTTCGGGATGAAGAAGGACAAAGCGTAAGCTTGGGAAATCTAGCGAGGCTCTGCATTCATTTGGAGAAGTGGGACGAAGCTCAAGGGTATGCACTTCAGAGTTTAGAGATAGAGCGACGTCATGAAAGTGTTTTGGGAATCGCTTTCGTCAACTTGGTGTTGGCGGAAGTGGATATGGGGCGGGGGAATTTCCTGGAGGCAGAGAAGCGACTTTTGCAATTAGAGAGGCTATACCGACGCGAAGGATTGACCGATGACTTGATTGCTGTCTCCAGTCAGCTTGGGGTGGTGTTTCGTCATTTGAAGCGATATGAGGAAGCTGAATTGATGCAGCGCAGGGTGCTTGATTTAGTACAAGAGGCCGGCCATGGTGATGGAATTGCCTCGACTTTTGAGGAGTTGGGGGAAATCAAGGCGGCGCAGGGTGAACTGGACGAAGCGAGGAAGAACTACGCGATGGCGGTAGAAGGGTTTCTGCGAATCGGGGTGATGCATCGAGTTGTAGACATACAAAGCAAATTGGAGCGACTTGGAAGCTAGCAATTCGCTTGTGCTAGCTATGGATCTCAAGATGAGTGACTCTGCCGACGTTGACGACTAAACCATGGATATCGGGACGGTTGAATAGGTTGGTGGTTTGAATCCGATAGAACCAGCGGGGGAGTACCCACCTCGATTTTCGAGGATTTGCTGGCATCGGAAAGTCAATATGAGCAGAAGCGTACCGAAGGGCCAAGTCAGTGTAGTCACGCTGGTGCGGGGTGAGGAACACTATGTATTTGTGTTCCAACCTCAGAAGCGGACGGAGTTGTTGCGTCTGCTTGGACGGTACGCAGCGGACCCGAACCTGTCGTTCAATTGGTACGATGCGGCGGTGCTAAGTCAGCGGATTCGTGAAATGATGCCGGCGGAGCTTCCCTCGGAGGTTTTGCCCCCAAACTCCACGGAGACGCTAGAGAGTGGTGATGGTTTTGAGCCTAACGAGTTTGGTTCGAGTATGCTCGACCGAAGGGAAGTGCGTTGGAAGGCTTCCAGGGGTGGAAGATTTTTCTCTTCCGGAGATCGGCTTGATAATCCCTCTGGTGAGATGGAGTAGAGGCTTTAGGCTTTAGGGGGCAGGCGTTAGGCCAATTCCGTAAAACAGACAATGGCTCGTAGCCACCGCTCGCCAGACGGTGGATATCGACCTACCGAAATATCGGTCTCGTAGCCACCGCTCGCCAGACGGTGGATATCGGCCTATCAAAACATCGGTCTCGTAGCCACCGCTCGCCAGACGGTGGATATCGGCCTATCGAAATATCGGTCTCGTAGCCACCGCTCGCCAGACGGTGGATATCGGCCTATCAAAATATCGGTCTCGTAGCCACCGCTCGCCAGACGGTGGATCTTACCTCTCGGAACCAAATGAAATATCGATTTGACGGCCAATCAGGCGTCGACTGAATTCGGCTTGGGAAAACCAGAAACGGGGATCGCTTGGGCGAAGCCTCGAACCCAGACACCTTGGGTGGGATGCAGTCGTACCAGTCTGAAATCTGGGAGGCTGGAGAGCATGTCGATGGTTGGTCCAAAACGATCTTTCATCGCACCGACGATTCTCTGGAATTCAGGGGCTTCACGTAGGATTTCGCTGACGTCGCAGTCGTAGCTCAATCGCTTGCGAGCAAAAAGGTTGACAGAATCCTTCTCGTCGGCAATCAGCATGATGTGGCAGCGACCAGTAGCGACAAGGTTCGCTGTATGTTTTGCGAGTTGGCTAATCAGGATAAAGAAATCGCCTTCGGCTTCGACAAAAGGGGCGTAACTTGCGTTGGGGTATCCATCACCTGAGACGGTCGCAAGTGTGAGGGATTTTAGTTGTTGTACGAAACGGCGTAACTCTTCGTCTTGCGAGATCGGTTGTGTCATAGGGGTTTGGGTGATTGAAGTCTCGATTACCGACTAGTTTGAGTTGGGGCTAGATTGAGTTGTGTTCAAGGTCTTGAAGCCAAGCGTCGACTTCGGCGTCCGTGGGCATGCGCCAATCTCCGCGAGGGGAGAGTGAAACGGATCCGACTTTAGGGCCATCGGGTACGCAGGTTCGTTTGAATTGCGAAGCGAAGAACCGTTTGAGGAAGACGACAAGAGTTTTGCGAATCTCATCATGGGAGTACGGACGGTCAAACTTGGCTTGGTCGGCAAGCAGCAGTATTCTTGTTGGTTCGGCACCTGAGCGTACGAAGTGGTATAGGAAGAAATCGTGTAGTTCATATGGGCCTATGGAGGCTTCGGTGGACTGAACGATTTTTTGGTCAGCGGAGAGTGGTAGCAATTCCGGGGTGATAGGTGTATTGAGGATATCGATCAAAATTTCACGAACGGGTGGTTCGACGATATGATCGGCGACATAGCGGACGAGGAATTTGACCAGTGTTTTCGGGACTGAGCAATTCACGTTGTACATCGACATGTGATCCGCGTTGTAGGTACACCAACCGAGAGCGAGTTCGGACATGTCTCCTGTTCCGAGGACGAAGCCACGATTCATAAGTAGCATTGTTCGCATGCGGGCTTGTACGTTTTCGAAGACGAGATCGGAGCGATTGTTTTCGGGGAGATTTTCAAGTTTGCGTTGGAGTGTTTCTGCTGTGAGACCTTTGAGAGGGATTCCAAAGGGTTGATGATTCAGGGCGATGAAGGACTCGAAGCAGTTACTGCGGATATCTATGGTCTCTGAGGTTACACCTAGTAGATGCATCAGGCGTTCTGCGTTGGATTGGGACTTGCGTGTCGTGCCAAATCCGGGCATTGTCATGCCGAGGATGCGAGAGGTCGGAGTTCCAATCTGTTTGCACATTGCGACAGCGACCAACAGTGCAAGGGTGCTGTCGAGTCCACCGGAAACGCCGATGGTCCAGGGAATGGAGGCGGGCAGACGCGAGACTCGTTTGGCTAGGGCTGCGCATTGGATTTCGAAGACTTCTGCGCAGCGCTGGTGTAATTCTTGGGTGGATTTTGGAACAAACGGGTGGGGATCGACGAATCGAACTAGGTTTGAAGGAACGGTTGTGGTTTCGAAGGAGATAGTGCGATAAGGGATATCTTGGCGGTTCCGTGCACCTGGGATTTGGTGCATGGTTTGAAAGGCTCGTCGATCTCGATCTAGTCGATCCAGGTCGATATCAGCGGTTGCAAAACTGGTGATCCCGTCTGCTTGGTCCTCTTGTCGAATAGACAGTCCGGTGCCGATGCGTTGTGATTCGGCGAGCATGGTCCCATTCTCGGCGATCATGCAATGGCCACCGAATACGAGGTCGGTGGTTGATTCGGTCGGTCCACTGCTCGCGTAAGCGTATGCGGCCAAGCATCGAGCCGACTGGGTGGTGACGAGTTGTTTTCGGTAACCGGCCTTCGCGATCGTCTCGTTGCTTGCGGAGAGATTCAGCAGGACATTGGCACCGGCGATTGCATGGTAGCTGCTTGGGGGGATCGGTACCCAAAGGTCTTCGCAGATTTCGATTGCGACGCGCGCTGAGCCGCATTGGAAAATGAGATCAGTTCCAAAGGGAACTTGGCCATATCCCTTCAGGTCGATTTCTGCGGGGAGAGGAACACCATCGACGCCGGGTTGGAACCAGCGAGCTTCGTAGAATTCGCCGTAGTTTGGAAGATGGGTCTTGGGAACGAAACCGAGGATTTTCCCACCGCTCAGAGC
>JBEICB010000335.1:0-4081 GCA_040373655.1 Pirellula sp.
CGGAAGCCTCGAGTTGTACTTCTGGTGCGATACGGTTTCTGATGGAGACACATTCTCGGAGTTGATCGCAGTTCATATTGTCCAAGAGAATGATGTTGGGGTTGGCGAGGAGTGCAGGTTCGAGTTGGCTAATTCGATCGATTTCTACTTCGATCATCGGTGGGTGTTCAAAGCGTACGGCTTGTGAAGCTACAAATTCTTTTGCTAGTCGTACAGCTTGACCTGCATCGAGCAATTCCCCGTGCTTCACGGCGTGGCATGCCAAGTGATTGTCTTTGATGAGGATACCGTCGTAGAGACCAAGGCGGTGGTTGTGTCCTCCTCCACAGCGGACAGCGTATTTTTCGAGACGCCTCCATCCTGGTGTAGTTTTTCTTGTGTCGTAGACACGAGCACTGCTACCCGCGATAGCTTGCACGAATTGTTTTGTGAGCGACGCGATGCCGCAGAGGCGGCAAATGACATTGAGGATGGTGCGTTCACAGGTAAGCAAATCTCTGGCATCGCCATGGAGTACAGATAAGACTTGGCCAGGTTCGATATTCTCTCCGTCCCCCACACGCTGATCCCATTGGATGGCAACGTCGAGTTCCGAAATCATTTCGTCGATTAGATCGATTCCCGCAGCGACCCCTGCGCTACGAGAGATCAATGCAGCCGATCCGGAGATGCCAGGCGGGACGATTGCCATGGTCGTGATATCCACGCTGCGATCAAGATCCTCGCGAATTGCAAGCCGAAGGATGTCGGAAAGGTCTTCGAGCAGGGGAGTGTCAATAGTTTGTGATCGATAATCCGTAGGCATGGTATTCGGTTGAAAGATATTCCCTATGAATTTTCTTCGCTCCCGTCTCGCGAAGATCTCTGGTAAGTGTAACCGTCAAAACAGCGCACGAGCAGGAGCTAGGTGGTTATTTTACTGAGCAAATGCCGCATTGGAGACCGGTTTTTCGTGCAATAGAACCACTAAAACGACTGATCGTCGTCTCGGTTTTCTGCTACGCTAATACACTCGGAGTTCAAGCCGATTTCGATGTGGCTTGAAGGGCCTCTATCGTACCGATGAGTTAGCATCCGAATGCGGGCCATCGGTTCGTACCGGCAATTGATACATTTTCCGCCGACAGTACTCGGCACTGACCATTTGATATTGGAGATACTGTACATGCGTTGCAAACTTGGTTCAGGCAAAAGTGGATATAGTTCCTTAGCTCTCGTGCTCGGGGCGCTAACGGGGGTTCTCGGTAGCGCTCTGCCGAGTGTTGGCCAAGACACTCCAGCGAAACCTGCGGCTGAGGCCAAGGGTGAATCGCTAAAATTGGCGGGGGGGAAGGTTGTCGTAGAAAAGCCTTCAAGCTGGAAAACCGTACCGCCAAAGTCCAACATCATCGAGTACGAATTCCGTGCTCCAGCCGAAGGTGAAGAAAGTTCGCGTGTGACCATCATGAGTGCATCGGGAGGAATTGAAGCCAACATCACACGTTGGATCGGTCAATTCGACGGATTGAAGAAATCCGATGCGAAACTCGAAAAGAAAGAAATTGGCAAGACGATTGCTCATATCGTTGAGTTAGAAGGTACTTATAAAGAGTCGATGGGCGGCGGGCCATTTGCCCCAGGCCCAATGAAGAAGCTTGAGAACCATGCAATGCTCGGAGTGATCCTTGAGCTCGATACCGGCGATACGGTCTTTATCAAAATGACAGGCCCAAAAAAGATCGTCGCAGGCGAACGAGAAGGCTTCATCAAGATGATTGAAGGGCTCAAGAACAACTAGCAAACCAATTGGTTTTGCTTGCATTTTGTTAAATGAAAATTTGCGCGAGTTTTCGAAATTTTTCGACGATTGCTTGGATTCCAGCATCTCGTTCGCTATACTCCTGCCCCAACGCATCGCAAGGATTGGCTGTGTTGGTTTGGATGAGGATTGGAAACATCCAGCAGCCATTAGCGATCAAGGACATTGCAACGGACTCGCTGATTGCTTACTAGGTTTACGAACCGGGTAAGTGGATCTAGCGGCTGCCATGGAGGAAAAGACGAATGACTCGCGTTCCCATCAGCAAAGCGGACGAAGATGCTCGCCGCCTTCAAGAAAATCTTGAACTCAGTACAGCCGAAATCGGCTTGCAGGTTCGAACAACGAATTGTCTTGAGGAGAAGGGCATCTTCACTGTACGACAGTTGTTACAAGCCAGCCCAGAGACTCTCTTAAGCATCGCGAACTTTGGCGAAAAGACGCTTGAGGAAGTTTATCAAGCGTTGGAGAAGGTCGGGTACTACCGGACATGGCGCAAGCCTCGCTAACGCGACACTTGATTACAGGATTCAATCGATTAGGCGATGAGAATCCTCGTTGGTACGTGTTTGTTGTTGGGGTTGCAGTGGGATTGTTACCACTGCGACTCCCGGCCCAGGATACGTTTCGCGGCGATCCCTCTAACTATGTCCGCACAACTATCGCAGGAGTGACGCCGGAGGCGCAATCCCCGTCTGATTCATTCCTTGAATCACTCCTTGAACGGATCCGCTCCGCACCTGTTGCTTCCTCCCTAGCCGAAGGGGATGGAAAGAGTTCCGGCCCCGCAGAATTAGAAAGTGCTGGTGAATCTTCGAACGAACGACTCGCCGAGCTCGTGGAGCTTGTTCTCGGCCCATCCCCAAAGGGGAGAAGAAGATTCTATTTAGAAGACCGTTCCTCCAATGGAGACTTGCGGAGGGAAAAGTTACGTCGATGGTTTGAAGAAACCGGCCTGTATATGGATCTGCAAAAAGCACTTGCAATGCGGATCGAGGAATCCGGTTTGCAACGCGATGTGCCGAGTTGGATGCTGGGCGTTGCCACAGCGGAATCAGAGCCAGGATTATCCAGAAACGGATCATCGAACAACGGGTTGAAGGTCCCCAGATCCAATCGGGGGCCGGTAGGTGGCGGTGGGGCTAAGCTGCCTTCTGGAGTTGTTGCCAAGCGGGCAAGTCAGGCCTATTCGCTTCTGGGGTGGAACCCTGGTACCTATGCAGTTGCTCAATCTGAGCACTTTGAAGTACTTTCGCAGGCAGGAGAAAAGCCAACCGTAGAGGTGGCTGTAGCTTGTGAATCGATTCGACAAGTTTGGAAACAGGTATTTGAAATTGAGGATAGTCATCTCGGGGCCTCGGCGGAATCTGCCTTAGAGCGTGTCGTGCTGTTCCGAACACGTGAGGCTTATGTGCGTGCATTGCGGACGCTCGAGCCTCGAATTGGAATTTCAACGGGGTACTATAGTCCTACCCACAAGACCGTGTTTTTCTATTGGGAAGGGGCGAAATCGCTTCCGACTCTTGTTCATGAAGTAACCCATCAGTTGTTTGATCGCAGCAGCAATTATGGTTTTGACGCAGATGCGAGTGCAGGGTATTGGGTGATTGAAGCACTGGCTCTATACATGGAGTCATGGTCAGAGGAATCGCTAGGGGGGTTAAAGATCATCGACGTCGGTGGATGGGACTCCCCGCGATTGCAAACTGCAAGATTTCGTCGACTAAGAGATCAATATTGGATTCCATGGGAAGAGTTTAGTGCGGCAGATGGAAAGCGATTGAGAGTGGAACCTGACATTGCGAAGTGGTACTCGCAAGCTTGTGGTTTAGCGCACTGTGCGATGGATCAAACTCCTGAAGATCGAGCAAAGTTTTTGCGGTATGTCAAATCGGTCTACAGCAATGACGGCAAGAATGCAAACGCAACATTTGTTGCTGGTGCCGATCTACTAACAAGTTACGACACTTACTTGCAAGTCAGCCATCAACTCGACATTCCTCGCCCTGGTTTTCAGCGTCGCAACGAGATCGTGCTGACTCGCTGCGGCATTACTTCCGAGGAACTGCTTCGTTGGCCTGCATCGGCGAGGAAACTTCAGTGGCTAGATCTTGGTTTTACCCAAGTATCCGACGATTTATTTCTTAGCTCGAAAGATCATCAGTGGGACGTCGTTCGTTTGAATCTAGAGCTTACCAATGTGAGTGATGCATCATTGCCAGCGATCGCTGCAATGATTTCGCTTACCGAGTTGGACCTTACGCAATGCAAGGTGACTGATGA
>JBEICB010000178.1:0-9934 GCA_040373655.1 Pirellula sp.
AAACGCCAAAACTCCAGGGAGAGTGGAGGTGAGTTGAACCGCTACTCCGCCAGCAGCAGCATGCGAGCGGATCGACACGGTGACTTGTGCCGTGGACTGTTCCGGAATGTCCTCGTTCAGCTCGGATCTGGATGCTGTAAGTTGTAGGGGTTGGAAATCGGTGACCAAGAGGCTTATGGTCGAGACCTCAAATCCTGCACAAGCCGGTGTAATTACAACGGATTGCGTACCATCAAAGACAATGTCATCGATTGCGTTGATGCTAACAGTGGTGCTTGATAAGCCTGCGGGGATGATTGCGGAAGTAGGTAAGGTCGCTTCCGAAGTATCGCTGCTTGATAATTGTACAGTCAGAGGATTCGAGGTGCTTGCGCCGCTACGGGAGATGGTCAGTACTGCGGCACCTGCCCCTGCTGCTTCTGAGATACTTGATTTGTCGAGGGTGAGTGTGATCTTTCCGGCAAAATTCACATTGACAGTGAATTGTTGTTGGGAGAAGGCTCCATCATCGTCGGTGACGCGGGCGGTGGCGGTGTAGGAGCCGGGAGTGCTATAGGTGTGTGAGGCATCGAAAAAGCCGGCGGTAGCCGTTCCTGGGCTACCAAGAGTAGAGACGGTCGCCGGGCCGGTGTCTTCTGGTGTGCCGTCTCCCCAGTTGATGCGGTAGATGAAAGTTTCCGTACGGGGTGGGGTGCTCGTTGGGATTCCGAAGCCTGGGTCAGTGAATAAACCGAGTTTGGGTAGAGCCAGTGGCTGTCCCGCAGTAGCCGTTTTATTAGAAATTGCCGAAAGCGTCGGGGGGGCATTGGTAATCGTTGCGGAAGTCGATGAAGATACTCTACCTAATTTGTTTCCGGTCAGTTGTACGGAAATCGGGAAACTTCCGTTATCTCCGTAGGTATGGTTTCCGGTTACCCGGACAGTTTGTGGAATCAACTGCCATCCGATGTCTTGAAGGCCAGCGAGGTCTAGTCTGCTTGGCAGGATACGTTCCCCGGCATTGATGATCTGCGTCATCGTAGGTTTCCGTCCGTCGATTTGCAGATTATTTGCAAAGTGGTCGGCATCCGCTAATGGAATGGTGTTTCCGTAGACGGCAGTGGTGTTGGGAGCGACGAAGCGACTATTGATGATTTTATTATCCCAAGACGCGGTAGTACCGAATCCCATGACGTGCATGAGCTCGTGAGATGCTACTGAGGCGAAATCAAGTTGGTTGGATTGCAGGTTGTTAGGGTCGGTGCCGAAGTACCAGTTTTGCCCCGAGTCGAAGGCGATAGAACCACCCCAGGGTCCGACGTCCGAGGCGGGGGATGCGGTAGCACCGCTTTGGCCCCTTGTTTGTACGGCGGCCACGAACGCGGGTCTGGTGGATTGAGCAGAGAATCCACCGCGATCCGCGAGACCACCTTCAAAGCCTGCTAAATCGCGCGCTCCTACAAAAACAAGCAATTCGTTTGCAGCGATGGATAAATTGGTGCGGCTGGTATTGAGTCCAGTGACTGGGTGTTTAAATTTTGCGTCCCAGCTATCTCCGGCCTGTGGTTGGATCGCGGAGAGAGAATCACTGAATTTGCTCGAAAGATTGTCGGCGATGGTTTGCAGCAAGGTCTTCCGAGCCACATCATTAAAAAAACCGGTGGTATCGAGGGAGTAATCGAATCGGAATTTGAGCGAGCTTGATACCGGCGGGTTTTGCAGGACCGCAGGGCTAGAGGTTCCGTCTCCCCACTGGACGGTACCTGAAAGGGTACCAGCAAGTTCGTGGGTGGGCATAGAAAGATCCAATGCAAAAGCTTGGCCTTCGGCGGTCATTGCATAGCGTCGTTCTAGCCCTTCGAACTGAAGCGATCGATTGGTGGATTGGTGACGCGTCGTGCGACCAGATTGTTTCCGCGTGGATGGGCGAAGCATGTACAGCAGGGCTTCTGCAAGAGGATGAAAAATGCGATGGCGTATTATACGCCGTTCCCTCCCCAAGTGAATTGGCCCCACTGGTACCGTTGAACGGGATTAAACAACTCTCCGTGGTGAAAATCTTGATTGCACGAGATCCGCGTAAGAGCTCAGATTAGAAGATTACTCATTCTTTCGGTCACCCGTCAGGAAATCAATGATTTCCGTTCCGGTTCCAAAGAACCAGTCTTGGTTTAGTCCTCCTGTTAGGGAATCTATGTCATTATCGGCAAAAACGGTATCGGTGATCGAGTCGATAGGTTCTGGAGCATTGTTCAAGAAGTAACTACCGTTGAGTCGAGTTCCGGTGCCATTGCCCCAAATATTGGCACTGCGTTGAGCAAACGTCCGAGTCGAGGTCCACTCTGAGTAAATCTTGAACAAAGCCTCGCGGTTGCTGTCGTAGGAAGTCGTACCGGAAACCAGGATGTCATCTCCAGCTGCACCCGAGAGGTTATCAACTCCCGCACCTCCAAACATCAAGTCGCGTTGACTTCCTCCAACAAGGACATCGGCACCCGCAAGTCCTAGGATGATCGTCGATTTAGCGGATTGACCTCGCAGCGTATCGTTACCTGCTCCCCCCGTGATCATCTGTACGTTTGTCAGACTACCCGTGATTCCTGTAGCGTTCCCTGCTGTAGTCACCGCAAGATTAACAGTTACAGAGGTCGTCCACTGCTGATAGGTGATACTGTTGAAGCCTGTGCCGGTACCCGCGTTGATACTTCCGCTGATTGATCCGCCAGGAAGAATTTCGAAAGCGTCCGCGCCCGTATTACCGGTAAGATTATTCATTCCCGCGAAAGCGATCGTTACACCAGGGATCGATAGGGTACCTCCCCCAGCTGAGTCCAGTCTCCATTGGGTCAAGTTATCCCCACTTAATGTAGGTCCGGTCAGCGTATCAACGCCAACCCCACCAACAATGTTTGGGACTTGGGTATAGGTGATATTGTTTATGAGCACCTGTCCGGCCGCATTAATGCTCCAAGCCGACGTCGTATTATTCACACGCGTGACTTTGGTTCCTGAATGGCCGTTGGCTGTGATCGTTTCAAAACCTACATAGCCTCCAACAATATTCGGGATGCTACTTGTCGTTGTATCGAGGCGGAAATCCATTGCTGAAGTCTTTGCGGATAGATCCAGAGTATCTATCCCAGTACCTGCGTTGATAGCTCCGCTGATTGACCCATTAGGAAGGATTTGGACTGTATCCAAACCTGTACCGCCGGTGAGATTATCCATACCTGAAAAAGCGATCGTTACTCCAGGGAGCGATAGGTTACCTCCCCCTGCTGAATCCAATACCCATCGGGATACGTTACCCCCAGTCAATCCCGGACCAGTTAGCGTGTCAGCACCGGCTCCACCGACAATACTTGGGATTTGAGTGTAGATGACATTATTGATGATCACCTGTCCGGCTGAATTAACGCTCCACGCTGATGTCGTATTATTGACCCGTGTAAGTTTAGTTCCTGAAATTCCGTTTGCGGCGATCGTTTCGAAACCTACATAGCCTCCCACGACATTCGGAACGCTACTGGTAGTTGCATCGAGTCGGAAATCCATGGCGGAGGTTTTTGCCGATAGATCCAAAGTATCGACGATTCCTGAAGCGGTACCACCATTAAGGGTTTTCGTTAAGACCCCAGAGTTGGTGAAGACAAATGCATCAACGGCAGTACCCCCGCTCAAGCTCTCAAAGCCAAGGAACGAAACTACGTTTGTTGCCGCACTGTTTAGCGAGCCCTTGTTCGTACCATCGATCGTCCAGGTTGTCGTGCTATTCGGGCCGATCAAAACGTCCGTGACCGAAGCCAAGCTACTACCAACAAATGACTCAATTCCACCAATTCCACCAGTGGAGGTCGCCGTATTGGTTTGAAGATTGATAGTATGTGCAAGCGTTTTTGCCGAAAGGTCAAGGATGTCGCTTCCGACTCCCCCAAGCACCTGCCCTGTCAATTTTCCATCGAGCCCTAATTTAAAATGGTCATCGCCAGAACCACCTAGTAATGTTTCCACTCCGACGAACGCAAAACTTGCATTCAGTGTACCTATACCTGCTCCGGTAATATTCCAGGTATTTGAACCAGAAACCCCTTCGAGAATATCGGTTCCAGTACCTCCGTCGTATGAGAAAGTTACTCCAGAAGCCATCGGCATACTTATTGTAAGGCGGTCGTTTCCAAGTCCGCTAACCGATTTGACACTTTCATTGCGAAGTGTTTGGAGAATCGCCCCATTGACTCGGACAGTGTTTCCTTCGAGTGTGAACAGATCGTCAACGGAACGTCCATTGACTTGCAAAGAATCGGTACCTGCTAACCCATCTATGATAAAAGGTGCATCAGTAGCGATCGGGCCATTAAATACCGTAGCCCCCCCTCGTGTAACCAACCAAGCATGATTGGTGGCGTCCCCTGTATAGGTCGCCACAAAAACATCGTTTCCACTCGTACCGAGGATCTCGACGCCATCCGGAACGTTGCTCACTTGGATAGTGAACGATTTTTCTGTATACAACCCACCTTGGTCCGTCGAGCGAACTCTTACGGTATAGGTAGGTTTGGTTTCGTAGTCCAAACTATTCGTCGCACGAAGCTTATTACCATCGATATTAAAGGCTGCGTTATCGCTGTCGCCTGCTCCAGTCGCGAGCGAGTAGGTAAAGGTGTTATTTGCGTCGGCATCTGTAGTGCTAAAAGTACCAACAACAGCATTTGGACCTGCGTTTTCTGGCACGGTGTTAGAGGATAATGCGATATCGCTTGGGGATTCATTTGTGTCCAGGACTTGAATAGTGAACGACTTTTCCGTCCAAAGGCCGGCTTGATCCGTCGATCGTATACGAACGGTATAACTTGATTTGGATTCGAAATCGAAGCTATTGGTTGCTCGAAGGTTTGCTCCATCGATGTTGAATGCACCATTGTTCGTGTCACCATTTCCCGAGACCAAAGCATAAGTGAATGAATTCCCCGCATCGGGATCCACCGTACTCAATGCACCGACCGTTGTGTTCACGCCGGAGTTCTCCGGAATGCTAACCGAGGATAGAGAAATGTCCGTTGGATTCTCGTTCACATCGGTAACCTGAATTGTAAATACTTTTTCGACAAATAGTCCACCTTGATCCGTCGAACGTACCCGAACGGTGTAGCTGGACTTGGTTTCGAAGTTAAAACTCGAAGCGGCTCGCAGTTGATTCCCACTGATCGAGAAGGAGGAATTGTTGCTATCACCAGTCCCCGAAGCAAAAGTGTAAGCAAAGGTGTTTCCGATATCGGGGTCGGTGGAGCTAAATTCTCCAACTAATACGTCGTTCCCTGCGTTTTCCGCGATGGATGTTGGTGATAGGGTGATGTTCGTTGGTGCCGAATTGCTAATAGAGAATTGTCGAATGTAGTCATCGGGGTTGCTACCTGTAACACTGCCGTCTCGATTACCATCGAGGCGATTGCCGGCCGTATCATGGATGCTGTTGCTAGCTCGTCCGAATACGGTCAAACGGTAGTCTCCGTCTGGAAGGGATCCACCCGTTGGGAGCATACCGAGCGTCGTAACGCTTTCGGCGGTCGACGGGTTGTAGCTGTAGCTTGGTGTTAGCGGATAGATAACATCGTCCGAGTCACCAAAAATCCCATTCACTGCCCGGCGAAGTTCGTAGTTGGCAGGAGCGTTGGCATCGATGGCGTTGACTTCCTCACTGAAGAACACCCTAATTTGATTGAGGTCCACGTCGCGTGCGTCCGAAGCTTCGATGAAGGCAGGGTCCGTTCCTACTACTTGAGGTGGTGCTGCATCGTTGGAATTACCCCGGAACTCATAGGCTCCCATGTCTGCAAACGTGACTCCAGGGGTGAGCACAAACCGAATCGATTCAGCATTCGTTAGCGTGCTAGCGTTGTTGTAGGTCGAGAGGACGTGGATGTTGCCATCCCCTCGTGATATTCCAACCGTTGGAGTCAAGCCGGTATTGCCACCGCCGTAGTTAAATTGAATTGTGCCATCGTTGGAAAGGGTCACGGAGAAATTGACATCCGCGTTGTTCGCTTCGTTGGTAGCATTCCAGCGAATCGTGACCTTGCCAGCGACCGAGGTGCCTATAAAGATATTATCACCCGAACCGTTTGTATGGATATTTTCCCAAAGTGGGGCAATGATGCGATTGGCCTTCAGTTTGTCGATGGAATTATCATTGTCCCCTGGCGACATGGAACCCGCGAAATAGAGGAAACCTTCTGTCGAGACCGATACGCTTGTATAGTTCGAGTCGTAGAACGGGAAGCTGAAACCTGCTGGGAAGTTTAGATTCCAATAGGTTTCGTTCCAGCGCCAACCCTTGGCCGTTCCAGTTGCAGCGAATTGACGCGCGCCGAGTCCAGATTCGACGTAATCGGACGAGCCGGTATTGCCGACTCCTGGATCATTGACTCGAGGTCGACCCAAGATGTCGGTCGCGGGAGCAGCCCAAGCGTCTGCAGAGTCAATGGCTCCTGAAAGACGCGCTTGATAGAAATTGTCATCTAAGCCACCGTTGTAGCCGGTACCCAGAGTGCTGTAGCCAAGGACGTTGTCCGCCCCGTCGAGGTCAACAAAGTTTGGATTGCTATCGATCGAGCGACCGTCTTGGCCGGTAGCCAGTCGCCAATCAGCAAGCGTATCGCGTTTGGTAACCCCACCCTGGTCCCAGTAACCCACGTTGGCGTTGACGTCGGAACCTGTGTAGAGCAAGTTGTAGTTGCTTGAAAAACCAGTCTTACTATCGTTGGCAACGTAGATGTCGTAGCCAGCATCAACCCAAAGTATATTGTTTCGCAGGGCTACGTTGGTGGAGTTCCCTTCGATCAGCACTGCGTTGCCTACCGCTTGATAGACGGTATTGTTCGTGATGCGAGCACCATTGCCACGCTCAACTCGAATCCCTTGGTTGCTGTTCGCGTAGACCAAGTTGTTGGCGATCTGCCCCTCGAAAGGGCTGTAATTGGCCCCTTCTATCCCAATCGAGTTGCTGTAAACAGTGTTGCCCGAGACATTCGTCGCATCAAAGGCTCGAATCCCCGTTGTGGCATTGCGATAAACGCGGTTGCTGGCGATACGACTGGTGGAGTAGCCGTTAGAATTGATACCGATGAAATTATCATAGACGTGATTAGATTCTACGGTAGCATCACTGGCGGAGATTCCCGTTGAATTGGAATTAGAATGTCCCCATACGGTGTTATTCGCTACCCAAATCTGCCCACTTGCTTGCACCCCTCGTTCATTGTTGTGATGGATCTGATTCCCGGTGATCTCGATACGATCAGCGACGGGTAGGTTGTAAGAGTAGTAACTGTAGATTCCATTTTGATTTCCGAAGATCTCATTGCCCTGAATCCGGCCACGTGCCCCCTGCAAATCGATACCGTAACCGGGTGAATCGCTGATCGAGTTTCCGACCAAGCTTGCATCTTCGTTGGAACTACCGATGTATACGTTGGCGTTACCATAGTAGAGAAGTCCATTAGCCGTGATGGTACTGTTCTCTAGTCGGAACCGGTCGCTGTCGGCGCTGTTCGATGCGTAGACCCCATAGCTTCCTCCGGTAATGTTCAGCCTAGAGATGGTCACATCATCAGCACCGGCAAGTTCGACGACGTAGCTACCTTCGTTGGTGTTCCCTCGGTTTAGCACCGCAGAACCCAAGGCCGGGCCTTCGATCCGTACGCCGGAATCTTGACTAGCCAGAACGACGTTACGAACCAGTCCATACGATCCAGCATCGACATGGATGATGTCTCCAGCGTCGAGATCATAAGCGGCTACCAATGCGGCCAAGCTCGCCATCGGTTGACCAGGACTCTTGCCGGTATTGCGGTTATCGCCGATCGCCGTTGCCAGCAAGTCGCCAGCGGTACTGTTGTCGTTAATGTAGTAGTGGATACCGTTGTTGGCGACCGAGAAGACTCCGTCGGAGCGATCCGATGGATTCGATCCATGATTGGCTCGAACCCGTATCTGGGCTTGCGATGTTTCCGCCGTAGGAGTCCAGACGAATTGGCCTTTGCCGAATCGGTCCATCGCCACGTTCGTTGCCAGCGTCGACCAATTCACACCATTGTCGTTCGATAATTCGATATTGGCAGTGGGAGACGCGACGCCTGTGGGATTCTCGGTCAGAAGTTCGATCCCCGAGAGGATTGCGCCTTGGTCGGTGTTGCTGATCAGATCAAGTGCCAGTCCGGTTCCACCCGATACATTGACCGAGTAGCTGAGCGTAGTGGCTTTATTCACTGCTCCTGCTGCCGCATAGATGTCGTAGTTCGAAGTGACGGTTGTCCCTTGAAGGTTGATATCGAACTTGCGACTGCCAACTGAGGTGATCCAAGGTTCTGCGAAGTGCAGACGGAGCGTGTAGTTGCCATTGGCGGCGGGCAACTGCCAAGAGAGTCGGCTTCCGATACCGTAGTAGGGATAGACATGTGACTGATAAACTGACTCGGGAGCAGGATCGGTAACGCTCGAAAGATCTACCGAATCGGTGAAGGTCGATGAACTGAATTCACTTCCGATTTGATAAGTATTGGCTTGCCAATCACCGACGGTTCCTGCGCCAACATTGAGCAATACGGCAGGTTGTACTTGGGTCAGCCCTGAGGATTGCCAAGCGATGGTAACTGGCTGTCCAACTTCGTACTTGTCAAGTCCGCTGGGGCTTACGACTTGCACCATCTCGGCCGGACTGTTGATGGCCAAGGCAGTGTTCCCACTATGTCCTTGGTTCACACGTCTTCCATTGGGGGTAGGCTCGCCAATATAAAAGCTTGTCGGATCCCCAGCGTCGATGGTAGGTGAGGAGCTGCTGACTTGGAAGTTGTCGTCGCTTCCTAGGTTCCCTTCAATCTTCTGAATACGCACCGCATCGGCCGATGAAAAATAGCCGGTTCCCCAGTTCGAATAGTTGCTCAATTGCACCGATAACGAACTTCCTCGGACGTAATGAGCTCCGAGTCGTTCCCAGGCAACGCCCGATTCAGAAAAATCATTCGGGGCGAAACTTTGGTCGAAGGTGTTCGATGAGAGAACTGAACTTCCCTCCAAAACATTGAATGTTGCATAGGCATTCAATTCACTTCGAGCGGGCCAAGTCACGGCAACTTCGTACCATGCGTTGGGATCGAGGTTGTTGAACGTCCACGTAGCGACTCGGTCGCCTATGGAATTGGTGGCTCCTTCCGCTGAATCGGCTTGGTATCCAGAAGAAGAGTTCGACCATGTTCCGGTCACGCTAAAGTCAGCGTCACCGTTGTCGATGATCCGGGTGGTTCCAGCCACGGGCGTATAACTAAAGCCGAGTGTATTATCGGCACCATCGAGATCGATGAACTGCGGATCCGAAACAATCGAGTGTTCGTCGAGTCCCAGTTCGTAACGCAAATCGGCAAGACTCGAGTAAGTCTGGTTACCCCATTGAGCAAGCTTTCCTGATCCGCTGGTGTTCAAGGTATTGTAATCGCTATTAAAGCCGACTTGGCTGTCGTTGTTGACGACAATATTCGAACCGGTACCAACGTGTAGGATATTGTTTCGCAGGGCTACGTTGGTGGAGTTTCCTTCGATCAGTACCGCGTTTCCGACTGGTTGGTAGACGGTATTACTCGTGATGCGAGCACCATTGCCACGCTCAACCCGAATCCCTTGGTTGCTGTTGGCGTAAACCAAGTTGTTTTCAATTACCCCCGTAAAACCTGAATAGTAGCCATAGTAGATGCCTTCGATCCCAATCGAATTGCTGTAGACGGTGTTGCCCGAGACTTTCGTCGCATCATATGCTCGAATCCCAGTCGTTGCATTGCGA
Organism: Pirellula sp.; assembly: GCA_040373655.1. Classification (GTDB taxonomy): domain Bacteria; phylum Planctomycetota; class Planctomycetia; order Pirellulales; family Pirellulaceae; genus JBKCUI01. Next base: position 9,809 of record JBEICB010000178.1, read on the forward strand.
TAAACGCGATTGTTAACGATACGACTCGTGGAGTAGGGATAAGACTGTATACCGATGAAATTATCATAGACGTGATTAGATTCTACGGTAGCATCACTGGCGGAGATTCCCGTTGAATTGGAATTA
>JBEICB010000216.1:0-7991 GCA_040373655.1 Pirellula sp.
GTCGTATCTTGTCGCATCCTTGCGAGCGTAGACGAAATAGGAGGGCGGATTGGTCTGTCCATCATCGCGGTACTTCAGTTTGTACGTATACCCCACCGTCCCCAAAGATTCTCCGTCTAATGAGACAAACGTCCATTTTGCAGGACTGCGTCGATTCTGAATCTCCACATGAGCCGTGTCTGTAGCCAACCGCTTCTTGGCACGCTGCAACTCGGTTTCAGGTTGAACGAAAGAAGGTGGTTTGTCCCCCTCAAATTGAAATCCAACCAAGTAAAAAACCGCGTCGAGGTCTTTCTTCGATAAGGAATCCAGATACTGCTCAGCCACCTTTCGGGCTTGTACCAACTCGTAGTCCGTGTGGAAGTAACGGAGAAATAAACCCCAGGATAGAACAGTTACCCCCACCACTACCGCCAATACCCCCAAAACCCTCGACAGAAAACTCAAATGGAATCGCTCTGAAAATAACAGTGCATACCCTCCGAAAAGACTACCCAAGATCGCCAAAGGTAACGTCTGAACATACGCAAGCGAGAAGATGCCGACCAAGGACATGAGCAACCCGACCAATGCAATCGCCGAAAATGATGACGAATCCGTCCCCTCGTCCGTCTCGGAGGAAAACTGAGGATCGGTTGGTTTCATGAACATTCTCTCGTTGGTTTTAAAAGTCTCAGGACGTAATTAATGGATTTTAAGGGATGGAACCGCTTTTCTCAGTCCCCGGAACTCTGAACCGAAAAAGGAACCCTAATCCAAGAAGCTCCGGGAACGTGACGCAAAACCAAATTCTACCCTAACCTTGTCGCTCTGTACGAACGGATCGCCAAGTCGGTTCGGTTCCACCCGTGCATGCCACGGAATCCAGCGTTTGCGGTTTCCCGCAGCGCTATCCCGTCGCACCATCCCTCTTAGAGTCTTTTTCGTCATCTTTTTCCCGGTTGCTCTTTTTCGAATTCCCCCGACCCGACTTCTCCAATACTTGCTTGAGCAAAAACTCTATTTGAGAATTCACACTGCGGAAATCGTCGTCGGCCCACCGACGAAGTGCCTCAAGCGTTTCCGGATGCAAACGAAGCAGGAACGATTCTCTTTTGGACACCTCGACGCTTACCTTTCCATGAACTAGAGAACCAAAACTGAAAAATTTAAGGTTAACCGTTGTAGAGCGTTCCTGTGTTTACGACCGGTTGTGCATGACGGTCACTGCATAGCACAACAAGCAAATTCGACACCATCGCAGCACGTCGTTCATCGTCGAGCTCCACAATTTTGTCTCGACTTAAATGCTCAAGCGCTTGCTGCACCATCCCCACGGCCCCTTCGACAATCTTTGCCCTTGCTGCAACCACAGCGCTAGCCTGCTGGCGTTGCAACATCGCAGCCGCAATCTCAGGAGCATAAGCCAAGTGGCTGATACGAGCCTCGATCACTTGGACCCCTGCCTTTTCCAACCGCTCCTGAATGTCATGCTTGAGCTGCTCGCTGATTTCTTCGGTCGCACCTCGCAGGGAAACCTCATGATCCTCGCTGTCGTAAGGGTGCCGCGACGCAAGACTTCTCAAAGCCGCTTCGCTCTGTACCCCAACAAAATCTTCGTAATCATCCACCTGAAACATCGCTTCCGCAGTATTGACCACCCGCCAGACCACCACCGCAGAAATCTCAATCGGATTGCCATCGCGATCGTTAACCTTCGATGGCCTACCGTGAGTCCGCGATTTAGCTTGGACTACTACCCCGGCCTCGTTTTTCTTCTCCGCAACATTCGTGGAGCCCGTCTCAAAATTCCGAACTCTCAGCGATATCTTCTTTTTCGAAAAGAATGGATTCACCCAAAAAAACCCCGAGTCACTCACCGTCCCCTTGTAATCGCCAAACAGCAATAGAACTCGTGCGTCGTTAGGCTGAACCGCCATGAAGCCAAATAACGCGATAAACGCGCAGATTACCGCTACCGCTGAAATCAGCACTGCCGGCCCCGCCGAAAAAAGCCCACCTGAAAACGCGAGAATTGACACTAACTGGGCTGCTAGCAGCGACCCAAGAACCAAAACTAAGACCGGCCAACCACTCCCCGCACGAAACGGCTTCTCTAGGACGTCTTCCTGCCTTGGTCTCGTTAAAGATGCATTAGGAATGTTGCTCATTAGGTTTTTCCTCTATTTGAAACAGAACCGAAAAGAAACCGTCTCGGAATTCGGACAGGGAGCCAACGCTACACTCTCGAAAAGCATAGCAAAGTGATATCACTTTGCAATCCCCGTGAAAGCTTTGGCGGAAAACTGATTGCTCTTGGGCGCGGGGTGATGCATTTTTATAAGAATCACCGACAATCTCCGTCTACCGACATGACTGGTCGGCACCCCCACACAGCAGGTTTCTTTTTCCCGAATACCGGGACATCAAAACCGACCCAGAACGAAGCAACCTAACCCATCCGGGAGAATTGGCAGCAGTCTATGAAACACTTGGACTACCTTAAAAACTTGGTAATCATGGCCTCAGCCGACGGGTCATTGACAGAACGCGAAATCGCCTGGCTCATCGATCGCTGCGGCGAACTCGGACTCGGCGAAGCAGATCTAGGCGAAGCGATGGAGTTTGCCATCAGCGACGCAGCGACCCTTAAGCTCCCGAAAGATCGCACCGAGCAACTGAACCTCCTCGGGGACTTGATCCGAATCATGGCTGCAGATGGCGAACTCGACGAAATCGAGAAAAGACTCTTCGCCCTCGCCGCAGCAAAGATGAATGTTAACCAAAAAGAGCTTGATGATTTGATCACCAAGCTCCTGAAAGATTAATACGTTAAGGAAAACGACTAGCAGAATGCTCGCAGTGCATCGAGTGCCGCGAGCAACTCGGATCTACGAATCTCCTGCCAGTGACTTGCTCGATGGCGAATAATACATAGCTTGAACTGCTCCACGGCGTCCCGAACATCTTGCGGCAAGTCCCCCAGCGATTCGAATGGATTGCCACGCAAAGAATCGTCATTCAAGTCATTCGCACTCGAACCGGCAACTCCCGATCGGTCACTTGTAGAACCGGTGTCGTAATCGCTTCGATCTGCGTTCCCAAAACTTACGCCGGAATCAATTGACTCACCAAAATCGGGAGACTCGTTTTTAGGCCCACTCTGGAACTTTTCTTTGCTTCCAGTTGACGACGTTTCTTCTTGATCGCTATCCCCTGCGAGCGTCCGATCTGTCAGGGAGCTGTGCAACTGATTTACCGTCAAACTGTGATCAGCTTTCTCCCCTCCCACCTCCGGCGATCCATCGACAATTGCCATGAATCCGTCATCAGAAGCTTCTGCGATTCGAGACGTCTCGACCAGATATGTCGCTTCAGTCGTCTTCATCGCCTTCGCGCGGGTCCTTCGCATTTGCGAAATGCTCCAATGACTCTGCGATGCACCTTCTAACCACAACTCAGCATCGTCCCAATCCAGGGCTGCCCAAAAATGGCTCCAATACAAACCTGCATACGTTGACCAAGTCTCACCAAAGCGATCATACACCCGGCGCAACCGCCCTACGTGCTGACAAGTCACAAAGCCAACCATCGAAGCCCAAGCTTCGTCGCTGTATTGACTAGAAGTCGCACCATCGTCGATCTTGGCCTGCCGCCATTCCGAGATGATCTTCCCCTTCTCCCAATTCGTCTGGCTCACCAGCGATTGCCACCGACCAACAAAACTCTCAGAATTTGGATCGACAACCGTAGCTTCACTCAGCGAATCCGCCTCATGTTCAAAGCCTGAAGGTTGCTCTGCGAGTGCATCGTCTTGTGTTTCCATGCGAAGCGATCCAAGGTTTAGAGGAATTTTGATCGTCCATTCAACAAGATTCAACCGTCTGCGATCGATCAATCTGCGATTGGTGCCTTCCCACTGACCTGTGCAATGCAGAAGCCTATCCGGGAATCACTAACGCTCTCGCGTTGAATCGTTGAGCCAGAAGAGTAACTATTGGCGATGCAGAATCCAATAACCACAAACGCGAAGATTCTCACAGTCGAAAGAAACGCGTACATACTCTGCGTTTTAGGTAAACAGGGCGGGCCCCGCGGCCCTCAAGCCCGGATTCAGGACGGTGGATAACTCGTTTAAATCCCAAGAATTACGGTTTTGCAGGTGGGTCAACTCCAGGGGTAACTGTGGGCTCAGGATCAGGAGTTGGCATAGGCTCCACTACTGCCGGCTCATCCTTTGTAGAAGTACTTGGCTCGGGAACAACAGAAGGCTCAACCGCCGGATCGGGGACTGGTTGATTCTCTGGCACAAGCTTCGGTATTGATTCAGGCACCACCTCAGGGCTCCCCTCAGACTCAGCTGCAGAAGACTTTGGACTGTCACCAACAACCTCACCCGTCGATTCACCACCCGCTTGATTCACGTCCTCCCTAGAAGTTTCGACATTTGACGGAGTTTTAGAACGACTCTGTGTACCCAATTCTCCTGGCATCGACTCAGGGGATTCCTCCGGTGCAAATGTGATTTTCTGCCATATCAACTCTCGCCACCCCTCCGGTATGCGATACCAAGCCAAAGGACCGCCAATAACGGCAATCAAGAAAAACACACCAAACAGAGCAACCCATCGGAGCAACGCAGTTTTTGCATCGCGATAACGAAGCCCCATCAACGATCCCAAAACCAACGTCTCATCCTCTGACTCATGCGATGCGAGAATCTCCGCAGAGTTTGGGTCCGATTGCAACCGGCTTCGGCGGGCCGTGTTGTTGCTACTGTTGACCAACACGCTCTCACCAACAAAATCCTTCTCCGCCTTTCGCTTCGTGGGTGGACTGACCGGACGTTGTATTTCTTCGTTTTCCAGTCGTGGTGTCGCCACGCGAGCTTTCTTAAACCAAACCGTCCATTTAGAAATCCAAGACTTCTTTTCGGCCGCTTCGGCCTCTGCCTTTTGCACAGCAAGCGTCAAAGGTCCTGAGACCGAAATCGCTGGATTTGCCGATCCCAATTCTACAGGCTCTCGTTTTTGTGCCGGAACTTTGCCAGCCTTCCCCTGGCCCGCTCGATCAACAGGCGGCCCCTTCGCCTGAGGCTTATTCGCAGCCGCAACAATGGGTTCCTTCGGGACCGAGGATTTCTTCGCTGACGTAGGTTCCTTCGCAACAACCGACTTGTTTTCAGCCAAAACTGGCTTCTTTTCCGAAACGCTCTTCGGTATATCTCCCGAGGGCGGTAGCTCCCCCAAGGGCTCTACCCGCTGAATTTCGTCCTTCACGACCAACTTCTCAATTGAAGAAGCACTTGGAACCGGACGAGACAGCGAAGACACCGTATCGCATAAACGATTCATCGCCTGCATCAACTGATCGGAGTTCTCTTGCATCGCCATCGGGAAATACTCGATGGCTTCTTCAATCCCATCAAGCCGCTTGGTCAACGATTTGATCTGCTCGGAGAGATCCCTCTGAACGCCCTGCAAAGCCTCTAACGACTTCTGTTGTACCTCCTCCAAATCCGCCTTGGATGTACCTTGAAACACTTGGGGCCCCAATGGTGTGATCAAAGGTGGAGGTGCCGGTGGCACCGACGCCGATGAAGTTCCCTCCACGGGCTGTTGCACTGAACCCTTCGATATCTGAGGAATAGGCGCTAGAACCCTCTCACCCACCGGATGAAGATCGAAGTGAATCGAGTTCTTCGACTGCGTCGGCAAATCAAAACCAATCGCAGGGCCCGTCTCCGAATGTGGCGTCGATTTAGAGCGATTAACTCCACCCAAACCGTATCCCTGCACCTGCACTGCCCCCTTTTCCCCCCCAACTTCCTTCCCCGACCGATTCCCTGCTCCCACAGCAGGCACCGCGCCAGTAGTTTTCGGTGGAGGTAACGGAAGTGTGGGAAAGGAATGCCCTACCTGGATCAAGTGGTCGGGGCGAGACGCGTGATACAAAAAACGGACCGCTTCAAAACGCACCCCCCCGATCTGTAACTCTTGCCCCACCTCAATGGTTTCACCATTCGCAGGCTGGCCCTTTATCAAAGTGGGAGCCGCCCCAAACAAATCGACCACCCGCATCGGTTGTCCCTGCAACTCACCACGAAATATCACTGCCTGAAACTTACTCAAATTCCGATGCACAATGCGAACATGGCACCCCGGAGATGTACCCAAAAGAGATAGCGAAGATTGCAAGCGAAAATGATTGGTCCCCCCACTTGCACCCATCAACCCGGATCGAACAACAAGGGTGTTCGGAAAAACCTTTATGTCCTCGGCATGAAACGTTTCCCACGAAAAAGTCTCTGGCTCCGCGGGAACCTGCGCCATCGCACTCAAGGTCATCCTCGCATTCGGATGCAACCAAACGGTCCCCCCAGGAAATAGACAAATCGGTTCAACCGGCCCAGCCTCACGAGAATCCACAAGCTCAACGACAGACAAGTACCCCGGACCGACTTGAACATACGCAACCACAGGATCAGGCAAAGTGGGAATGCACCACTCACATCGCGGATCACTACCAAGCCTGAAAAACGACCCGGCAGACTCCAATTGATGCACGAGCCCTTGGTGAGCCAATTCAACACGGACCTTTCCCTTCCCCCATTCAAGAGGAGTCAGTCCCTTTTCCCCCAATTTTTCATCCAAAGAAAAACCTCGCGGCTGGTTCCAATGACTTCAGACTCGAATCGAATCCATACCGCATTAGAAGTTGACCCAGGAAATTCGAATAAAGACACTGAGACATTTTCGTTACAAATGGCTCATTTGGCAAATCAATCACCCTGAGCCGGAATATTTTTACCATCCGAAAAATGTAGGACCACTTGGCGCAGCTTTACGAAAACGTTATCAAAGCATTCTTGTGATATACGCCTGACAAGGGAACAACGTGTCGAAAAACGCCGCTAAGACGCCTGGTTGGCAATTAAACTGCCGAGGATGGTTAAATCAAACAAAATGAATCTTCCGCAAACAGCTAACAACGCATCAATCTTTCCTTTAGTACCGCACACGGACGTAATTTGCTCACGTTTTTTTCCGAAATCTTCACAATGGTAAAGCTGTATTTCTCCGTCCCGGCGGGCCACCGTTGATTGCATTTTTCCCAAAAAAAGGCATACTATCTTCAAATTCGTCCAACGATGCGTTACTCTTCTTTAGGTTAAAGGCTCCCCTATGTCAGAATCTGTCGCAATGGATATCCCAAGCAGAAATTTCCCTACTGCTACCATGCACGGGTCTAACAGTGGACAAGATGCATCGACTTCGTCCGTAATCTTATGCGACATGGCAATCCCTGCCGGACTCTCCCCTGAGTCTGTTCCCCACGGGGTAGTAGAAACCCTCAATGTCCCCTCCTACCACACATGGAAGCGAATTTGGGAATTCCCCGTTGCCCTCGTACTTGCTCCACCGGCACTCCTCGTGGCCGGCCTTCTTGCCTTGATTGTTCGTTGGACCAGCCCTGGCAATGGAATTTATGCGCAAGTTCGCTCTGGAAGAGGTGGCAAACCGTTCACGATGTACAAATTGCGTAGCATGCGATCAGATGCGGAAGCCCAAGGAATCCAGTGGTGCGAAGGGGAACACGACCCCCGCATTACACCCATCGGATACTGGTTACGTAAATTACACCTCGACGAACTCCCCCAAATTATCAACGTGCTTCGCGGTGAAATGTCTTTTTGTGGCCCCCGGCCAGAACGCCCCGAAATTGTCGAACAACTCCAAAAAATTATCCCTTATTACGACTCTCGTCTGACGATCCGCCCCGGAATCACCGGCTACTCGCAAATAAATCTACCAGCCGACACCGATACGTCCTCCGTACTCAAGAAGCAGACTTTAGACCTCGAATACGTCGAAAACGCTTCGTTCTACAACGATTTTAAAATGGTTTGGTGTACCGCCCTGCGACTCGTCGGTGTCCCCGGCTGTACCGCGACAAAAGTCGCCGGGCTGACGAAAAGTCCAGAGGATTCCCGGTTCGCTTTCTTCTACCAA
>JBEICB010000395.1:0-2340 GCA_040373655.1 Pirellula sp.
GAGACCGAAGGCAATGCGAAGCGATTCTTCAACGATTGGCATCGAAGAGTCATTCGAACAAACATGAAGCCGATGAAGAAACTGGCAAAGACTCTCAAGGAACGGATCGATAACATCGTGACCTACTGCACCCATGGGATCTCGGAACATAGCCAGTCGTAGCGATTCGTTCGAGTGATCGAAGACCAGATGGGTCGCGTGCCGCAAAGCTATCGCTCTAGCATTGATGACCTCATCTGGCTCATCGGCATGAATCTGAAGGACGCCAATTCGAACGCCAGGAAGTTTCGCTGAAACCTCTGCTGCCATATCCGGATCAGGTACAACCACGACGATCGAATCGGGTTCTCCTGCCAGGCTCCACAGGATGGTAGAATTAAACAACGCAATCGCGCAGAAATAGGATCGCCACATGGTAGCCTTTCGCTAAGGGAACTAGAAAACACCAGCGTACTGCACATGCAATACGTTTGCAAGTGGCGAGTGGTTCGGATATACTTGTTTAAGCAGTCGCGCTCGAAACCAGCCAGCGGACGGTTTGCCAGTTGAGTATCAAAGGGAGAGAATTCTGTGACAGATAACGACGAATCGCTTGAATTGGTCAAGCACGCGATTCGCGAGGTGGGCTTACGGGCTACACCCGCACGAATCGCGATCCTGCAAATGCTGTTGAATTCAAGCTCACCGCAACCACATTCGGTAGTCGCGGAGCGGCTCGCACCACTGGGCATCGACAGCGCGACCGTGTTTCGAAATCTAAATAGCATGACCCTAGCCGGCTTGCTGCGCCGGGCGGAACTGGGAGACCACGTCTGGAGATTCGAAGCGATCCGAGTCAGCCAGCATGGGCACGATTCTGCACACCCCCATTTTCTTTGTGTCGATTGCGGCGAAGTGACTTGTCTGGATGATGTTCAGCTGACCGCGAGCAGCCAACGCGTAACGGAACGCGTTGGAGAAGTCACCGAGATCTTGGTGCGTGGACATTGCAACCAGTGTCGATAGAAAGTCGAAAAGCGTTTAACGTCAGAGCCCCATGAATCTGTTCAACAGAAAACACCTGCGTCCAACTCTCATTTGTCTGACGGGGGCCATCGTCGCGTTGTTCCTAGCTCAGATCCCCAACGACACACGGAGCGAGTGGTTTCGATCTTTGATTCGTCCCGAGGTTTTACCGCGATCCATAGAATCGAAGATCGGATTTATCTGGACGACAATCTTCATGCTGGCGGGCGTGGGAACGGCAGCAGCGATCGCATCGATGCACGAAGTGAGCTGGAAGCGACTGCAAGTCGGCTTGATCCTGGCCGCCTTGGTACTCAATATGTGCTACACCTACACGTTCACTCATCTCCACAACTTGTGGATGGCAACTGGTATCGCTGCCGGACTAGCATTGCTCTTGCTTGTCTTGGTAGCCACCACCGCGCGGCGCGGCGTTTGGCTTAGTGCTATATGCCATTTGCCCCACTTCGGCTGGGTTTGCTTTGCAACCTATGTGACAGCTCGAATGGCCTTACTCAATTAATGGACGCTTTAATCTGAGCTCTCGCAACTCACCGCGACGCTTTTCACCAAGTGCATTCGATTTTCCCTTGGACAGATCGCCCACATGCTAACCAACGCCCAAATCGGAACGCCAGCACGATTTCGTTACGAACTAATTTAGCCGTCAGACGATTCTGGCTTCATCCGCTGATTCCACTGAAACTTTGAAAGAGCCCTCAGCACCTCGCATTTTCTTTCGTCTGCGTCGAGCCAGCAAGCAACCTGCGGCAGTAAGGGATGCCATGAGGAAGCTACTCGGCTCCGGCACAGCTGACACGCTGAAGTTTGCCGGGTTTGCACTATAGTTAAACGTGTTGAAATTGACATCGCTGAACGACGAACTGGGATCCAGACCGATAGAGTAGTTTCCAACTGCGTTGGCTGTGAACGTAAAGGTTCCCAGCAAGAATGGTGAATTCGCATCGAGAATCGTACGTGGTAAAGGGTTCCCCAAAGTTGGCCCTGGCGTTAAGTCGTAGCTAACATCAGCCATAGTCAGGGTAGCCCCTGCATTCGAGACGGAGGTTGCAGGTAGACTTAACGCAATATTTGCGCTTCGTTGAAAAAAAACGTAGTTGTTGTTGGTCAAGAACGATTCGGACTGTGGAATACTAAAAGTGACTCCACTACCACCAGAGATATTGAGATCGAACAAGAACGAGTCCAAAGCATCGTTGGGCGTATTGGTGCTATGGACGAATACGCTTACCGATCCTGTATCGCCAACGTTGTAATTCGCTGCCGAAGAAACAGTGCTGATGATTAGACCCGCACGCAGTGCCTGTGATTGCA
>JBEICB010000050.1:0-26766 GCA_040373655.1 Pirellula sp.
GGAAAAAGAACAACCCAGGCTCCCCAAAGAAGGTTATACAGTGCTGCTGCTCGCAACACCCCCTTCGGCCATTGAGGTATCTTGTCCATCACTTAGTCCCATTTTGGAATCGAGGATTTTCAGAAAAGCACGCAATGCTCGAGAGCGGTGAGAGATCGCACGCTTGACCCCCAACCCCAGTTCCGCGAATGTGCTGTGGTATTCTAGCACTTCGAATAGAGGGTCATAACCAAACCCCTGCGTACCGCGGGGCTCTACAAGAATTCGGCCCCAGCAATCACCGACCGATTCAATCGCTACATTGCCCTGAGGATCGCATAAAACAATTGCCGACACGTAGTACGCTTGGCGGAGTTCGATCGGTGTCGATCCCAAAACACGCAACAACTTGAGGTTATTTCTCTGATCGACCGATAAATCCACCATCGCAATCTCAGGAGACTCCTGATTTCCGTTTGGTACCAAACCCGTCTCCGGACGCTCGGAGTACCGCGCGGAATAGATTCCAGGATCGCCTCCTAACACAGGCACACACAAGCCACTATCCTCACCGATTGCCCAAAGACCGTGTGTCTGCGCTTGGGCTACCGCCTTAAGCTTTGCATTCTCGAGAAACGAAGCCCCAGTCTCCTCGACTTCGATAGTAGCGGGCATTTGATCAAGAGATCGCAATCGAAACCCTCGCGGTTCCAAGTGAGCATTCATCTCGATGAGTTTTTTTTTATTGGTCGTTCCAAGGAGTAGCTCTTTGGAATTTCTAAGCGAAGTCCAGTCCATCGATTATGCCAACCTTTTCTGAAGCCCCCAGTTGGGCGAGCCCCCTGGGGATTTTATCGGACGCCAAGAGTCCGAAGTTTCAATTCACGAAACTCAGCCCACATCGGTTTGCCTGCATGAAGTTGTAATGCGACGACGCCTTCGACAAGTGCAAGATCCGGGTCGGCATCAGTGAAATCAAGTATCAACTGTCCGTTGAGATAATGCTGAATGTGGTTACCTTCCGCAAGGATCACTACATCGTTCCAGTCATTCAAACGAAACAATTTCGAATAAGCCTCTGCATCGATGCACTGACCAATAACTCGCTTGGCACCCTTTTCCCATACCGCTTGTTCTCCAGCCAAACAAATACGGCCCCGCTTTCCACCTTCATCGTAAATGAAACCAGTTACATTCGGCATTTTTGCCTCGTTGCGAATCTCGTGCTGATACCCGCGCACTACCCACTTGTTCTTAGCATCCTTGGTATCTATGTGCCTGGAGCGATATTGCACTCCAGAATTATTGGAATCGTTGCAACGGAAGGAAAAACGCAATTCGAAGTCCTTGAGCTTTCCACCTTGCCAAATCAGAAATGTATTCCCGTTAGCTGGATTTTCAGCGGTTGTTTCTCCATGGATCACTCCATCGCGGACAGACCAAAGTTTGGGATCTCCGTCCCAGCCCGAAAGATCCTTGCCATTGAATAACGCAATCGTCCCTTCAGCAACGGCTTCGGGAGCCTTGCGGGAGATCGTCGGGATCTTCTCTCCCCCCTGCTTTTCTTGTGCATCCATCACTCCCTGTGACAGAGAAATTGCAAATGAAAACAGAACGGCGTTGCGCAATGAACGTGCCATGACAAAGATCCCCATGAATAAGGAAAGGAAGGAGTGCTCGACAGTGGTGACCCCTGCTATGACTACAGCTTTCCTTCAACAGCTAATTGATGGAAAAAGTGCTGTACGGAGTTTTGATTCTTGAGAAGCCAATCGATCGATGGCTCATTATTCATGGCCTTCGCAATCGCTTTCGTTGTCGCTTCTCGATTGGTCTTGAACAAAACCTCTGGATCATAATCTGCTGTCACGATAGAAGGATCCAACCAAACAGAAACGATAATACCGAGATCATTCGCTTTCGCCTTGGGAATGAAACCTTCACGTACAGCATCAAGCACCCCATGGGCAATTGCCGCTTGAACCGTACCCATCAAAATGTTCGTGTACTTTTCATTGTTCACCGTGACCTTACTGACCATAACAGTCGCCGGTCGAACTTGTACGTCACAGTTGAGGATTGCAAAGATCTTGGAATGACCTTTGGATTGATTCCCAATCATATTTGCAATTGCAAAGCCGACCGGGCCATCGAGTTCACCGATAATCACTTCGGGTTCGGCAGCAGACCAAGCTTCCGACGACTCGACAAGAGCTTCGCCCGTGCGCATTACGATACGGCCAACTTTCTTCGAACCAGCTTTTTTGGTTGCAGATTTCTTTTTCTTTGCCATGGTGATTTATCTTAGGTTGAAAACAGGAAACGGAATCGACTAGTGACGATGTTGGTGTTCGGGAGCGAGGGGCTGCTCCTCCACGGGGATTAGCCCCAAGTAATTCAGATTGATATGACAAACATTTTTAATCCATTGAGGTCCAAGCGAGCCGAATACCATCCCAAAAATTGCGAAACCTAATGCAACAAGCTGTGCGGGCAGAGTCTCGTTTAAATCGTTCAGGGCCTGTATCGGAATGGAATTGCAAAACGTCACAAGTGCCCACGAACTGACACCTAGCAAAATCGAGAAGATTGCACCCTGCGTCGTCGCCCGTCTCCAATAAAGACCTGCAGTCAAAGGCACAAAGGATCCAGCTAGAGTGACTTGATATGCATTCGAAACCAATTCGTAAATCGGTGTACCTTCCGTAAGAATCGCGTAAGTAAGCACCAACGCCGTAAAAACAAAGATAGTTATTCGCATAGCGAGAAGAAGTTGTTTATCTCGGAGATGCGGATTGATATGACGAAGGATATTCTCCACGAAACTGGTTGAGGGAGCGAGTAAGGTCGCAGAAGAGCAGGACTTAATCGCGGAAACCAAGGCTCCGAAAAACAAGATTTGAGCGAAGAATGGCATGTGATCGAGAATCATCCGTGGAAGCACCTTCTGCGGATCACTTTCGAGCAACTCCTTGGAATGCTCGGGCATCTGTATTAGGGCCGCGACGACAATAAACATCGGCACAAATGCAAACGCCAAATAGCACAACCCGCCGATCACAGCACCGAGTTTCGCAGATCGCTCATCCTTAGCCGACATCACCCGTTGAAATACGTCTTGCTGTGGAATCGATCCTAACATCATGGTGATCGCAGCGGCTATGAAAAACGCCCAATCCTTGAAACTTGGTGGAGGAAGGATCTTGAACCAATCACGGTCGCTCGCATAGGCAAAAACTTTGTCCGCCCCGCCGACCAATCCGGAAGCATACCAAGCGATATATGAAAGCCCGATTACCAAGACAATCATCTGAATGAAGTCAGTCCAAGCAACCGCAAGCATCCCACCCATCATCACATAAACAAGCACGAGAACCGTACCGATGATCATGCCGGTAGCGTGATTGATGGCACCTCCAGACAGTATGGTGAAAACCAACCCTAACGCCGTAATTTGTGCTGCCACCCATCCGAGGTAACTGATAATGATCATTACTGAACAGAGAATCTCGACTGGCGTACCAAAACGCTTGCGATAGAAATCGCCGATAGTAAGTAGTTTCATGCGATACAACCGAGTCGCAAAAAACAGCCCTACAAACACCAGGCACATAGAAGCCCCAAAGGGGTCTTCGATAACCGAGTTGAGCCCTCCCTCGACGAACTTCGCAGGAATCCCCATCACCGTTTCCGCACCAAACCAAGTCGCGAAACTGGTTGTGATCACCATGTACAGTGGAAGCGAATGTCCAGCAACAGCGAAGTCCTCTGTATTTTTCACCTTAGTTCCTGCCCAAGCCCCAATTGCAAGGGTTCCGAGCAGGTACAGGATAACGAAGACCAATAATTCCCAATTCATACGTCACCTTGGCCACCCGGTGCTCTACACCGGGAAAAAGACAATGTCGACTAGGACTATCAAACGTTACTTTCTATCAGTTAGGAACGGCAATGCAACTAAACCACCGTCCTTATCTCGGCAGTCAATTTCAAGGAATTCTGGGAATTGCGATTCACCATTCAAAATCTGTATCGAAACACCAGAAGCCTCTTCAAGTTGGATGAGTTCCCGTCGCTTTCGGTTGTTCAAATAAGTTGCAACGTTTTCGTTAACTCGAACCTGAATTTTGCAGACCCCCGGTTGTTGGCAAGCAAGCATAAGAAGCCTAGTGACTTCAATCGACATGCTCTCTGCAGTTTTCACCAAGGCTCGGCCCTTGCAGCATGGACAATCTTCGTACACGCTTCGTTTGAAACTTGGTCGAATTCGCTGACGAGTCATCTCGATCAATCCGAACGGACTTGTGCGCAGAATCTTTGTTCTAGCCCGGTCTCTCTTCATCGCATCACGCAAGGATTTTTCCACTTTGCGACGGTGAGATTCTTTTCGCATATCGATGAAGTCGTTGACAATCACGCCGCCCAAGTCGCGAAGGCGAAGTTGTCTCGCGATCTCCTTGGTGGCAGCGAGATTGAGATGGAACGCGTTTTCTTCAGCGTTCTCTTCATTCCCGCGGAAGTTTCCGCTGTTAACATCGATAGCTACGAGCGCTTCTGTTGGATCAATAACGATCGATCCGCCTCCCTTTAACGGGACAACCCGCTGATGTATCTTCGCGATCTCTTGCTCAAGTTTATACTTGAAAAACAACGGCTCACGATTTTCATATAATTGAATTCGACTCGAATACTTTGGCATCACCATTTCCATGAAGTCACGAGCACGGTTATATGCTTCTGGATGGTCCACAACAATCGAATCGATGTCCTCGGTAAACGTATCTCGAATCGTACGGATCATAATGTCCGACTCTTCATAAACGTCACAAGGACTCGGTTGACTCTTGATTCGCTTTACGAGCGCCTTCCAAAGACGCAAAAGGTATGCCACGTCGCGCGATAGTTCCTTTCTATTGCGTTCTTGACCGGCCGTGCGAACGATGAATCCAACCCCCTTCGGGATGTTCATATCTTGCATCATCGATTTGAGCTTCTTGCGCTCAGCTTCATCTTCAATCTTCCGGCTAACACCTATTCGTCCAAGAGACGGCATCAGCACCAAGTAACGACCAGGGATGCTGATGTAGGTCGATAGGGTTGGCCCCTTCGTACCAATCCCCTCCTTGATTACCTGCACAAGCACTTCGTCACCCCGACGGAAAATTTCCTGGATCGGTGGCTTGAACCGCGGACGGCCGGAACGAAGCTTTCCGCCCCGTTGACCACGAGCCCCACCACGACCAGAGGCACTATCGTCTGGTCCGTCACTTGGCTCTTCGTCGTCGATGCCAAAGTTCTTTCCGCTTAGAATCTCCGATGGATCATATCCCGCTTGACGAAAATACTCTGGCTCGATGTCCGAAATATGCAAGAAGCCGTTTCGGCCAACTCCAAAGTCGACGAACGCCGCTTGAATACTCGGCTCTATGTTAACAATCTTGCCTTTGTAGATGTTTCCAACCCAATTGTTCTGGCTAGTACGCTCCGTATAGAGTTCCTCAAGAACTCCATCTTCCAGAAGAGCAATCCGGCACTCCTCCGACTGGGAGACATTGATCAGCATTTCCTTTTTCATACACCACTTTATCCTTTTGTTTTCAAAGTATTTCCAAACGCTTACCCCTTTGAACAAGGGAGAAGCGGGCGATCATGCTTGAAGCACGATTTCGGGCACGAGCCCTGCCAATTGATTCATTAAAAAGGCATCGACCTCACGAGCCGTGCCCAGTCTTAGCGCTCGCCATGCCATCGCTTCACATTGCCCGAGAGTCACGGACCGAATGGCTTTCTTGATCACTGGGATCGCTGAGGGAGCAAGACTAAGAGTACGTATCCCCATCCCAACCAAGAGAAGGGCGTAAGCGGGGTTATTGCTCATCTCACCACATACACTCGTTGACTTGCCATGCTCCGAAGTCACCTGTTGCGTGCGCTGAATTAAACGCAACACAGCGGGATCACAAGCTTGGTAAAGGTCCGCAACAGAGTCATTACTGCGGTCAACGGCGAGCGTATATTGGGTCAAGTCGTTCGTACCGATACTTACGAAGTCTATTTCTTCGATGAATCGATCCAACATCAAAACGGCAGCAGGCACCTCAACCATCATGCCTACCTGAATACTCGACGGAACCCGTACTCCTTCGCTAACCAAATCTTCGGTAACGCTTCGAAGAAGGAATTTGGCGCTGCGGAACTCATCGAGCGTTGTAACCATCGGAAACATAATACGGCAATCACCTGCGCAAGCAGCCCGCAACATGGCCCGAACTTGGACCCGAAATAGAGATGGATTTCTCAAACTCAATCGGATCGATCGCAACCCAAGAAACGGATTATTCTCAGGTTCCAGAGGACGTGTCTGACCCATCTTGTCGGCACCTAAATCCAGTGTCCGAATCACAACCGGCCGCCCTTGCATGTCCTTGAGAACCTTAAGATATGCCAAATAGTGGTCTTCTTCCGAAGGCTCTGTATCGTGTCCTAGATACAGAAACTCCGTTCGGTAAAGTCCCACTCCGTCGGCTCCTCGAGTCAAGGAAGCTTGGGCCTCATGCGGAAACTCCACATTGGCCATCAACTCAACACGAACTCCATCCGTCGTCGTTGCAGGCAAGTCTTTTAGTTCGGACAATTGCGAGACAATCGACTCTCTCGCCATACGACGCTCGCGATACCGCTCTAACGTCGCTTGATCCGGCGAGACAAAAATTCGACCTAAATGACCGTCGATAATGACTTGATCACCAGAACGAATGTTGTGCAAAAAATTCCCTACTCCAACGACCGCAGGGATTTCCATGCCCCTGGCAACAATTGCTGTATGCCCTCCCGGTCCCCCGGCTTCGGTGCATATTGCGAGGACTTTCTCGGGATCAAACGATGCCGTCTCGCCTGGAGTCAAATCATGACTGACAACAATAGCCTCGTGCGGCAACGACTTCAATGTCTGCGCCGGCTTGCCGGTTAAAGCCTCAAGTAACGTTCGCTCTACATCCCGAACATCTGCCGCACGCTCTGCAAGAAACGATGAACTCGCTTTGCGAAAAGCCGATGCATACTTCGCAAATACTTCACTGACGGCGTACTCAGCAGCATACAAGTTATCCCGGATCAAGTGCTCCATTTCCGAACGAATGTGAGGATCGAGCAGCAATTGCTGCTGTGCGGAAAAGATTCCACCCAAGTCGGCCCCCCAAGAAGCACTTGTCCGTTCCCCTCGATCCGCTAAAGCCCGATGAGCACGTTCAACCGCAACACCTAATCTCTGCCACTCAGCCGCTGTTTCTTCCTTGGTAATCAAACATCGGGCAATACTGTACCCCTCGCGGTCAAAGACAAGTGCTTTGCCAACCGCGACTCCGGGTGATACTGCGATGCCTTGGAGTTCAAGCATGCTGAGTTACAACTCATCAAAATGGGAATCAAACAATCGTGCAATGGCCTCCACGGCGGAGTCTGCATCCGGTCCGTTCGCCCTCAAAGTCAACACGCTCCCCTGCGTTGCACCCAACGTCATCAAACTGATCATGGAACGGCAGTCTGCAATTTGACCGCAACGCTCCAACTCCAAAGAACACTTGTACTCCGTTGCCATTCGCGCCAACTTTCCAGCCGGACGCAGATGCAACCCCTCCGGATTTTGAACCATCACCTCTCGGCTGGCTGTGGTTGCTTGTGTCGGTTCCATCAGCTAGCACTCGATTCCCGGTCTGCTTCTTCCAGCAAATTCAAAATATCAGACGCCGTCTTGGACTGCCCGAGTAGCTTACAGAACTGATCGTCTCGCAATTGGCGTGAAATATTCTCCAAAGCCCTTAAATGATCTCCCGGACGATCCGGTGGGGAAACCAACAAGAAGAAGAGACAGGCTTTTTGGCCATCCAACGATTCAAAATCTAAACCGGAAGAACTCACCCCAACAGTGCCAACCAATTTCGCCACACTCGGATGCTTTGTGTGTGGAACTGCTACTCCACGACCAATTCCAGTACTCCCCAACTCCTCTCGCCGCATGATCGCTCGAATGATGTCGTCACGATCCTTCTCCAAGATTTCACCCGCATCCACCAGTGTCTGTACAAGTTCGGCAATCACTTCGTCTTTGCTGGCGGACCCCAAATCCGACTTCACAGCCTTCGGGGAGATAAACGCAGAAAACTTCATCGATGTTCTTTTCCTTAACTAACTTACATCCTAGGAATCCCGCGAACGCCCCAAACTTCAGAATCACAACACCAATGCAAAACATCGGTCTTAATTTCCAAAAGACAACTCGGGTTCCGTTCAGAGTGGATTTGCAAAGCCAAAGAGCTCCCAAACGACTTACGAATGCCGTGGAGTCGGCCCACCTTTGTGATCCGTAACACGCTCTTTGTGCTTGCGTATCTGTTGCTCAACCTTGTCAATCGTAAGATCCAACGCCGAGACAACCGAACTCGACTCGGTCGCCGCTACAAAATCCGGCGCGTGCTCCGCCGAGACATTGATTTCCACCGAAGGACGATCTAATCGCTCCAAATCTACCGTGACTTCGATCGCGTTAATCCGATCAAAGAATCGACGAAGCTTCTCGACCTTCGTTGTGATGATCTCCTGATCCTCGGATTTCAGATGGCCATGCCGCGCAGAAACGTTGACTTGCACAGAAGACTCCTGTAGCTCTAGTTGCGTGTGGAAAGACGATCGGTCGTTGCCAAATTGTATCTTTCTTTCCCCATCCCACAAATCCCCATACCCGGGAGAACCCCAAGGGAGTTCCAGATTTAGGGCGGCTTGTTCCGGCAGGCTTCGACAAATCCCCTAAACACCTCCCGTCATTCCTAAATCACTCAATAAATTCTGGGCACCATTCATTGGAACTCCGACAAAATTCAAGATCCCATCAGAAAACGCGAATTCCTCTGCGAAATACAGATTCGCAACCACAGGTTTCCCCGAAATGAAAATCCAATTTCAACGATAATTAGGAAAACATTGCGAGACCCCAAGGGTTTACATAGATCCAGTTGCTTTCGAATCTATACTGCCCTGTAGCAAATCCGAAATTCTTAACGAACCCTGCACAAGACAGATGTTTATCCACACCCAGCAGCTTCGCGGATCACATGAAACGAATTCCGCAAAACTGTCCCTTACTTCCGATCAACCACATCCTGACCAACGCAAAAAACAACTCTCTGCATTAGCGGCCCTAATCCAAAGGCAGCGAGTCAGCCAAGTTTGAAACAACACAAGTTACATCCTATGTCCGGTCGCCTACCGCCCACCAAGAAGCAAAACCACACCTTTTTCCGAGACAGAACCTCAAAGTTGTTGTTTCACGAGGTACAAAACAAGATGAGCACTCCAATGAACATCAACTCGAATTCAGGATTTGCAGCACACGGTAATCGCAAAGCACGCCTCTCTCGTCTGGGTTGGTCAACTCTCAGCGGCTTATTAGCCATAGGCTCCTTTGGCCTTTCTCCCACACCTGCCCTCGCTCAGCCCCCCGGAATGTCGTTCGGTGGTGGTGGCCCTCCCGTGATGATCATGGGTGGTGGTGACCGCGGAGGCGACCGAGGTGGTGATCGTGGCCGAGGTGGCTGGGGAGGAGGAGGCTTCAGCGGGGGCTTCGGTGGCGGGGGATTTAGTGGTGGCGGTTTCGACCCCTCTCAATTCATCTCGCGCATGGATACCAATGGAAATGGATCCATCGACCCAGAAGAAGCCCAAGGACCTGCTCGCTTTATGCTGGATCGTATGGCGAGAAACAATCCGAAAATTGACCTGTCAAAGCCAATTCCAATCTCCGTAATCACCGAATCATTTCAGCAAATGCGCAGCGGAGGTTCCTTCGGTGGTGGTAGCCCTTGGGGTGGTGGCGGGGAACCATCAGAAGAAACCGTTGATGGCTCCTCCGGTAGCCTAGTACCAGGATTCGGTGTTAAAATCCAACGAACTCCCGTACCAGGTTTTGGCGCCGCGAGCAAAACCCAAACAACAAACGTCGAAGAACAAGACCTGCGAGACGCCGATGAACGCATGCGCCGTTACGATCGCAATAGCGACGGCAGCATTGACGAAACTGAGTATCGCGAAACCCGTTGGTCCGAAAAAATGTCCCAATGGGACAGCAATAAAGACGGTAAACTAACCCGCGAAGAAGTGGCGGTTCGCTACGCACGTCGCCGTGTTCTCAACAGCGGATCGACGAACTCGCAAGATCAACAACAGAGAGGCGGATTCGACTTCCGCAATCGCGGTGGAGATCAAGGTCAAGGCGGCCAAAGCGAAGGGAAAGACGACTCTAAATCCGTAGCTCATCCTTTTGAGAAAAGAGCTAGTTTCCGCCTCACTGACAACAGTGGCAAACTACCTCGCCCATCAGGTGTCCCAGAGTGGTTCAGTCGCGATGATATCAATGGCGATAACCAAGTATCCATGGGTGAGTTTGCAAGGAAATGGGATGCTTCAACACTCGAAGACTTTAACAAGTTCGACACGAACCAAGATGGTTTCATTACCCTGCAAGAATGTTTAGTAGCGGTAAAGAACGGGTATCTGAAAGGATCCTCTAGCTCTTCAAGTTCCTCTTCGACCGCTTCTGCAAGTTCTTCAGAACCGTCCAATGCTGGAAATGCTGCCGCAGGGGCAGAGCCTGCCATGAGCCGCCCATCTAGCGGACCCTCTTCAGCCCCTACCTCCGGCGGCGCCGCTGGGCAAGACGACAAGATGCTTGCGTTCGCGAAACGCCGCATCGATAGCGCCGACAAAGATAAGAACGGATTCTTAACTCCAGACGAATTCAAAGCATCCGGCTCTGCGACCTTCCAAGATGTCGACAAAAACTCTGATGGAAGAATCGATCTTCAAGAATACGTTCAATACCGCAACGCTCGCTGATCTCCATCAGCCCTCAGACCGAAACACCTATCTATATGACCTTCGATCATACAATCACAAATTTACATCGATTTCGTATCAACACCTCGGTACTCCGGGGACTCACAACGATCCTATTGCACCTCATCATCGTTCACGCGAACTTGTGGGCGATATGTTCAGGACAAGATCTTGTAAGGTCAAGCATTTCGACGGATAAAACAGATGAAGTCTGGGTCGGTTGGTTGGAAACAAAAGCTCAAAACCTTCGCCTGATCCTTCGACTCTCTTCTTCGAAAGAGTCAAACCCTACTGGCTCAATCGCAAGCCCCGATCAAACTCCGGACTCGCTCCCCATAACGCAAGCTAGCCTCCAAACCGGAAAACTAGAGTTTGCGGTCAATCCACAGGGAATCGGATCCGCAGCCTATTCGTTCCAAGGGGAGTTCGAAGGAACAACCCTCAACGGTGATTTGGAACAAGGAGGAACGAAACTACCAGTAACATTTACACTGGCTTCTGAGCCTCTCGATGACGGCAGCGAACGCCTCGGTTCAAATTCTGCATGGGTAGGTTCTTTGGATGTTGGCACCCGAAAAGTCCCCCTTCGCTTTCGCGTTTACAACGCGCCACCTTACGCCACACCTGACTCACCAAGAATCCTTTTCGATTCTTTGCTTGAAAAAGCGAATGGCTTTCCGGTAAACATAACCGCTAAAGATGACGGAAAATTTGAATTTCAAATCCCAGCTATACCGGGAAAAGCCAAGTACATTGCAAGTCTGTCGGATGACAAAACCACTTTAACGGGGAAATTCCAACAGGGATTCCTGCCACTACAACTCGATATGACCCGCGTAGCTGAATTAGCAAAACAACAAGCGATGGATGACGCCCTTGTGCAAGTTCTCAATCGAATAGCGAATCTCGAAACCAATCCAAAATCAATCGAACCCAAGCAGGATCTAAACTCGCTTGCAGATACATCCAAGGCGACGGACCTCGCGAAGGAAACGACCAAACCAATTAACAAAATGCCCGAGGAAAATTCCTCAACTGCTTCAACACCTGCTCCCCCTACTCCAGGCTTACCATTCGGTTTAAAGGAACAGCCCTTTGTCGTAGAACGCGTCGACTCCGGGAAACCTAGACTGAACTCCTTGGGTAAAAAGGCTGACAATCGATTCGAACTCAGTGGAACAATCACTTATCCACAAGGATTCAATAACGAAACAAGTACTCCAGCGGTAATTCTCATCACTGGAAGTGGCCCACAAGACCGCGATGAAACCATCGGTCGACACAAACCCTTTTTGGAAATCGCGCGTTACCTAGCTTCCAAAGGAATGGTAGTCTTACGTTACGATGATCGCGGAGTTGGTCAAAGCTCCGGCGATTTCGTAAATGCAACAACGAATGATTTCGCGGAGGACGCTGTTGCTGTATGGCAGTTCGCACGAGAAATTCCAGGAGTTGATCGCAATCGCGTTGGGGTTCTTGGACACAGTGAAGGCGGAATAATCGGCCCCATGGTGGCAGCTTGGCAACGAGAAGTTGCTTTCCTGATCCTACTTGCTCCTCCAGGACTCTCCGGAGGCGATGTCCTCAGCTCACAAATCGATCGAATTGCACAAATACAAGGTGTCGGCGAAGAACAACGTGCTGTCGCTCTCTCGCTTCAACTTGAACTTCAACGTATCGCTTTGAAATACGCTGCAAACGATGAAACAGCACTTAGCGACGTTCGCAAAGCGATAGTGGAGAGATGGAATGGCCTCAATCGTTTCTCATCCAATAGCACAAGCGGTATCGACGATATCGCGATGAAGAAACAAGTCATCGATCAAGTCAGCGAACAATTCAAGGGACTTCAGTCCCCTTGGATGCGCCACTTTCTCGCATACGATCCTTCCGCGAATTGGGTCCTCTTTGACGCTCCCGTCCTCGCCCTTTGGGGAGAAAAAGACACACAAGTCCTCGCGGAAATCAATCGCGAAAAACTAGAAGAAATCGCGGTGCACAATACGTCAATGAAAGCAGATTTTGCAACCCTTCCCGGACTAAACCATCTACTCCAAGCATGTAAGACGGGATTGCCGGATGAATATGATTCCATCGCAGAAGCGATCAATCCCTCTGCACTGGAAACAATCGGCAACTGGTTAATCGCACGGGAAATACTTCCGTAATACCAACGGCCAATCGAACTCAATCTGGATTTGCCCGATGAAAACACGATGGATGGAACACGAATCGGCGAGCAACGACGATATTCGTGACGAGATCTTCAGATTACTCCTATCTCTAAAACAAGGAGAAAGCATCTGCCCGACAGATGCTGCACGCGGATTTGGTAGCAAGTGGCGTCAACTGATGCCACACGTTCGCGAAGTCGTTGCAGACATGGCTCGCGATGGGCAAATCGAAGTCACACTCAGGGGGCAAGCCATTGATGTTGATGAACTCGACATCGAACAGACCAAGGGTCCGATTCGAATCCGCCTAGCTCCCAAAGAAGCAGCGGACTAACTCTAAACAAACAACTCTTTAACAACTCGACCGTGAACGTCCGTAAGTCGGAAATCACGACCGCCATAGCGGTATGTCAAACGCTCATGATCAATTCCAAGCAGATGCAATAAGGTTGCATGCAGATCATGAACGTGCACTTTGTCTTGCTCGGCATAAAATCCAAAATCGTCGGAAGCTCCATAGCTAAATCCAGGCTTGATACCCGGACCACACATCCACCAAGTGAACGCGTGTGGATTGTGATCACGGCCATTATCGCCCTGTGCCGTTGGAGTGCGACCGAATTCGCCTCCCCAAATCAGCAACGTATCTGCAAACAATCCACGACGCTGCATATCTTCGATCAAGCCTGCAATCGGTTTATCAACCTGCCCAGCTAATTCTCCATGCTTCTCCCTGAGTTCTGCATGCTGATCCCAGTAGGCGTGCGAAACTTGAACAAAGCGGACGCCGGATTCACTCAAACGGCGAGCAAGTAAACACTGGCGTCCAAACCCGTCTGTCGGCCCACCATCGATGCCATAGAGTGCCTGTGTCTCCGCAGTTTCATCATCGATGCGAAATCGGTCCAGCGCTTCACTTTGCATTCGATAAGCAAGCTCAAAACTCTCCTCCCGAGCCTTAACCGCTACATCTAAAATCCCATCAAGACTCCTCGACTCCCCATCGTAGTGGAGATTATCGATGTCACGCATCCAATCAAGCTGCAAACGCTGCATCCGAGAACTGCGTTTTGGAACCAGATTTTCTATCTTGGCATCCTTCCCCCCACCGGCAATGCGAGTCCCCTGATGTATAGGGGGTAGAAACGCTGAGCCAAAGTTTCGAACACCTCCATGACCAAGAGTCGGATTGATCGTGACGAAACTTGGGAGATTCGCATTTTCAGTGCCAAGGCCATAACTAATCCAAGCCCCCATACTGGGACGAACAAATGTGTCCGATCCGGTATGAATCTTCAGCAATGCTCCACCGTGTGCTTCGTTCGATCCATGTAACGACTTGATAAACGTAAGACGATCGACATGCTTTGCCACATTTGGAAACAAATCGCTTACCCACGCCCCGGACTCTCCATACTGTTTGAACTCCCATGGGCTCTTGAGAAGGTTACCCGTTTGAGCAAATTGAATTCTCGGCTTCGGTATGGGGAGCGGTTGACCATGCAAGCGAATCAACTCCGGCTTGTAGTCGAAAGTATCAACGTGAGAGGGCCCACCATGCATGAACACAAATACAACACGTTTGACTTTCGCAGGAAAGTGCAACCCGTCGCGAAACCCACGAGCCTCGGAGCCAGATTTCAACTCTCCATCCTGCGTCGGATCCCCTGCATACCCCCAACCTTGCGTCGGACTTCTTGCCATCAGATCAGCAAGCGCAACACCAGAGAGACCGCGAGATATACTTCGCATCCAACTTCGCCGCGAAACGTCTACCGCCATATCTGCAACAGATCCTTCTGCCAAAATGCGATGCAATAAACCACTGCTTGATCGGCCTATGAGCATTTCATATACCTGCTTTCCCATCCGACAACTAACACATCATTCAATCCAAATGAACTCACGAGCAGAAAACAACCCATGTACAAACACTCCAATCACCTCATTTCTCAAAAGGCTCGGATCCGTTATTACCGCCGACTCAGCCCCCCCAACCGAATCTCCCAGAATTTCAGTTACCATCTTGAAGAACTGAGTTGCCCGCTCCACTTCTTTAGGTGTCGGTCCGCGCCCAACAACAATCCGATAACCCTTCTCAATCACTTCCCGATCATCCTGACTATCTTTTGCTAAAGCGCTTGCCAAGGTCTCTGCTGAACTTGTAACGATCGCATTGTTCAGAAAGAACAATGCCTGGCTAGGTACGGTAGTGACTGATCGTTGTTCGATATGACTAGCAGGATCTACGTAATCGAAGACCGAAAAAATATCTTCCAATGCGGCGCGATTAATATTTAGATAAACGCTTCTTCTCGGCCCCTCCTTTGCTTGCGGAGGCCCAAAATGCAAGTCGAGTCGCGACGAACAGGCCAGTAAACTGTCACGAATCGGTTCCATCTCCAAGCGCTTCGAATTCTGCCGCCACAACCAGCGATTCTCTGGATCCGTTTCGTCGTACCTCGCATCCCGAGAGGTTCTTCGATAAGCTCGAGACAAAACAATCTCTCGATGCAACCACTTAAGCGACCAGCCTTGCTCTATCCATCGCATGGCCAGATCATCAAGCAACTCCGGATGACTGGGCTGTTCACCCTTTAATCCAAAATTAGAAGGGCTCGCAACTAACGGTTGCCCAAAATGCCACATCCAAACACGGTTGACCATGACACGCGCTAGCAAGGGATGCCTTGCATCAGTCAACCAAGTTGCCAATTGCAATCGACCACTTTGATTGGATGCTATTTCAGGGAAAGGTAAACCGTTTGTCAGTACCTTGGGAACGCCGCGAGCGATCTTCTCCACACCAGGCTTCAGGTGATTACCTCGAAGATGCACGGGTAAATCGACCATCTCTTTGGCTTCCTCTACCGCCATCGCCTTATCGAACTCTGGCATCCCTTTCTGCAACGTCTCAAGCTCTTTCTGCGCCGCTTCGATCTCTTTCTTCATCTCATCGGAGTAAGGACCGTCCTTAATTAACACTGACGGATTTTCTGGTAGAGCGGGAAGCTTTCCTTGTTCGACCAACTCTTGGTGCAACCGCTGGAACAATTGCTGAACCTTTTGGGATGCTCCATCGATTTTGACTTGATGCACTGTTCGTTCCTGCTCTCTGGCTTTTGTAACCAAAGGCCGTTCCATCCAGTTACTAACAAACGCTTGATCGGCCATCGTCCGCGTACTCATCAGAATCCCAGCCAAGGAAAAATAATCCTGCTGCGTAAACGGATCGAACTTGTGATCGTGACATCGTGCACAAGACAAAGTCACTCCTAACATCGTTCGCGAAAACGTATCGATTTGCTCGTCGACAATGTCAATCTGCATCTTCGCCTTGTCTTGTTCGGCCAACATCTTTGGGCCTAATACCCAAAACCCAGTCGCAGTGATCAATCGATTTCGAGCCAACTCGTCGTCAGGGGCTGGAAGCAAATCCCCAGCGATCTGTTCCTTGATGAAGTCATCAAACCGTTTGTCCTCATTCAATGCATCGATTACCCAATCACGGTACCGCCAAGCATTTGGCATCTCGTGATTTTCATCCGCTCCGTTGCTGTTCGCGTAACGCACGGTATCAAGCCAATGCCGAGCCCACCTCACTCCATATTGAGGAGATGCCAATAATCGATCGACCGCACGCGAGTATCGCTGATCGACTGGATCAGCAAGGTAAAGATCTATCTCCTGAGGCGTAGGAGGTAACCCTGTCAAATCAAAACTTAACCTACGCAGTAATACCAAGGGTTCCGCCTCACCTGAAGCGACCATCCCTCTCCGCTGATGCTGTGCGTCAATAAATCCGTCGATCCTTGTGGAGGGCTCAACGCTCCATCTATCGCTGTTTCCTGCTTCTATCAGCGCACTAGATAGACTCGCTCGATGCAATTCGCTATCAAGCCCGACCAATGACTGAAACGCCCAGTGCTCCTTAGCCACCAAGGGATCGACCCAAGCTTTCTTGGGTCCAGCTTTGCTCTCTTCTCGCGGATCTACTGCCCCTTCCGAAATCCACTTCTCAAAGTCCCTCAGGATTTCATCGCTAAGCTTCCCTTTGGGTGGCATCTGAGAGTCTTCATACCTCAGAGCCTTGAGCAACATGCTTTCATCAGCTTGCCCAGGAACCAGCGCAGGTCCGGAATCCCCACCGCGCAACATCCCATTTTTCGAGTCCAAAAGAAGATTCGCTTGTATGATCTTCGAATCCAACGAATGGCATTCGTAGCAATGTTCAATCAATACCGGTCGAATGCGCGACTCGAAAAAAGCCACTTGTTCGCTCGGGGATCTATCCACTACATCCTGTGCTGGTGCCGTAGAACATCCCAAAAAAACTGAAAGTCCCCTCCAAACCAACCCGAACCACGGACTTGCGGAGTATCCGAGGCCCCTTTCATTCACAATAATCGATGAACACAGATTCCCCATCACGCGACTGTCCTTATTTAGCATCCTGTGCTTATGGGTTAGGGTTCGATTCGATCAAGCTAACCTCACGCAAGTAATTCTTTTACAACACGTGCAGGTTCGACACCTGTTAACCGCAAGTCCAATCCTTGGTTCTTGAATGTAAATCGCTCGTGATCGATCCCGAGAAGATGTAGAACCGTCGCGTGGAAGTCTCGAATATGGACAGGATCTTTGACGATGTTATACGAAAAATCATCGGTTTCCCCATAGATGGTTCCACCCTTAATCCCTCCACCGGCCATCCACATCGTAAAACATCGAGGGTGGTGATCGCGACCGTAGTTATCCTTAGATAACCCGCCCTGCGAATAAATCGTTCTGCCGAACTCTCCACCCCATACGATCAATGTCGAGTCAAGTAACCCGCGACTCTTTAGGTCCGTGATCAAGCCATAGGTAGCTCGATCAATGTCCTTACACTGCGAGGGCAAACGAGCATTCACATTTCCATGATGATCCCAATTGTTCAAATAGATCTGAACAAATCGCACATCACGTTCCACCATCCGCCGAGCTAGCAACGCTGCATTCGCAAAGGTACCTGGCTTTTTGGCCTCTTGCCCATAAAGTTCGATGGTTGACTCTGGCTCATCAGAAATACTGGTGAGTTCTGGAACACTCGATTGCATCCGAAACGCAAGTTCATACTGTTGGATACGTGTATGGATTTCCGGATCACCGACCGCGCGGAAATTCATCTCATTGAGCGATTTCAATCCATCAAGTGTCTTTCTACGAATGTCGGTCGGCACACCCGTCGGATTGTTGATGTAGAGAATGGGATCTCCGACCGACCTGAAAGAACATCCTGCATGCTCCCCGGGTAAACATCCTGACGACCACAGTCTTGCGGAAATCGCTTGAATTTGCTCGGTATTAGTTGGTTGTGCAACGAGAACCACAAAGGTCGGCAGGTTGTTGTTCATCGACCCTAAACCATAAGACAACCACGAACCGATGCATGGACGCCCCGTGACCATATTACCGGTCTGCATGTAGGTAATCGCAGGTTCGTGATTGATCGCTTCCGTATTCATCGACCTAATAAAACACAGATCATCCGCGACTTTTGCTGTCTCGGGCAGCAATTCTGTTATCCACATCCCACTCTGACCGTGCTGCGAAAATTTATATTTCGAAGGAGCAATTGGGAAACGGGACTGCCCGCTGGTCATGGTCGTAAGCCGCTGACCATTACGAACGGACTCAGGCAAATCCTTGTCATACCAGTCATTCATCTGAGGCTTGTAATCGAATAAATCCATCTGCGCAGGACCGCCAACCATGTGCAGATAAATCACACGTTTTGCTTTGGGGGCAAAATGCGGCAAAGTTCCCAGCCCGCCGAGTACAGTCCCGTCCTGGTCTCCACCGAGAGCCGAAGCCCCTGTACCAGTGGCTAACCCCAGCGACGCAAGCGCAGCGGCCCCTAAAACGTTTCCTCCCTTGCGAAAAAACTGTCTGCGTGTTTCGCTGCGCACGTACTCTGCGAAGAGTGGATGCACGCCAGAAGCACGAAATTCGGATGCGCGGTATGAAGACATGCCAGAATCGTTTTTCATTTGGTGATCGCCTCGTCGAGGTTCATCAAGAGGTTTACGGTCATTGTCCAAGCGGCCAATTCGGCTGCATTCAGGGTCTGCGGAGAACGAGTTGCCCCAACAGCTAATAACTGCGTTGCTGCTTGCTCGTCCCCACGGTAAAAGGCTAGTAGGTCGTTAAGCGTTGCTTGAACAACCCCCAACTCTTCTCCACGCAATGAGCGTGCAAGAAGCTTGTTCGAGATCGCTTGTAGTCGAGGTACAACCTCATTCGTATCCGGATGAGCTTCCATGGTCTTCTGAGCAAGCAATCTTGCAGCTTCAATGAACTGGACATCATTCAAGGTCACGAGAGCTTGCAACGGTGTGTTGGTTCGTTCTCGTTTGACGGTACAGACCTCTCGTGCAGTCGCATTGAACACCTCCATATTCGGTGGTGGTGCAGATCGCTTGAGAAACGTGTAGATGCTGCGCCGATAAAGCCCCTCGCCACTATCCGCTACGTAATCCCTAGTGTTGCTACCAGGCATTGCCACCGCTTCCCAAACCCCTGGTGGCTGATAAGGTCGTACGCTAGGGCCACCTATTTTTTGCACCAACAGCCCACTTGCGGCCAACGCGCCATCTCGAATCATCTCGGCATCCATTCGGAATCGCGGACCTCGAGCGAGCAGCTTATTCATCGGGTCAATCGACTGCTTTTCATTCGAAGCACTTGTTGATTGCCGATAGGTTGAGCTGGTGACAATTTGACGGAAGAAGTTCTTCACGTCCCAACCATCCTCACGGAATGAAATCGCCAAGTAGTCGAGCAGTTCAGGATGGGTCGGCAACTGTCCGGTAACCCCGAAATCCCCCGCGGTCGGAACGATTCCATTACCGAACACTTCTTGCCAGAATCGATTTACGGTGACTCGAGAAGTCAGCGGATTGCTCGGATCGAGCAACCATTGAGCGAAACCCAACCTATTCTTCGGGAGATCTTCCCTCCAAGGATGAAGAACCGCAGGTGTCCCTGGTGCAACCTCATCCGCCCTCTTGTCGTAATCACCGCGCATCAAGATGTATGCCTTCGGTGGCTCGTTCTTCTCATTCATCACGTGGGCAATCGTTCCACGCTTAAGGATATTGCTCTTTTCTTCGACCAAGGCTTGGTGAGCCTGAGTCAACCCTGCATAGGCCGGATCCTTTGTAGTCAGGTACCACGAAAACAACTCTTCGTTCTCTTCATTTGTTCGTTGTGGTTTGGCAACTAGATACTGTCGTCTCGGCAACTCGTAGATCGCAGTTCGCTCTTCAGGCGAGAGAACTTTGCCGTAAAACCGTATATCTTGAATCTTTGCGTCGGTTGTCTGACCCGTCGTGTGGCGTCGACCAAGACGCAATGGGACCGAGGTTCGCGTTGTCTCCGAAAGTGCATTGCTCGATATATTCTTCGGTGCCTCTTTACCATCGATGAAAATCGTTACACCTTCCGCTTTGGATGAACCATCGTAAGCAACCACAACGTGGTTCCATCTCGCAGCAGATAACCTCTGATTCGACACAACCTTGATAGCGTTTTCGGGCCACTTATGGATGATGTGGGTTCCCACATTGCCATTTTCCAACCAGATATCCCATCCACGATACGCATTTCCGTCGTCCATCCTCGCTACCAAACTGCCGCCTTGATTATCGGTGGCGGGTTTAACCCACAACGCAACAGTGAAAGGCTGATCTCGCTCTCTGTCTGCCGCTTCGAATGTAGGAAAGAGATCGTTCTTGACTTGCCAAGCGGATTCACTGAGATGTCCTGGAGCAAATACCGCATCGGTAGGCAACTCAACACGCTGCACTTGACCTTGAACCGTTACGTCAATCCCTCGTGCATCAGTCGATTTCAACGGCAAGTAAAAACTCAATGCATCTGCGGCAGGTATTGCAATTTGCCCTAACACTTCCTTCTCTTGTGCATTCCCCAAAAATGCATCAAATCCTCCTCTCGCTTCTTGCCTCCTCATGTCTACGGCTTGCTTCGCCTGGCCGATTAGACCATCGAGCGCTTCGAATCGCTCTCGATCTTGCTCAAGAGGCACCGGTACAATCGGAGGTGTGTCCTTGGCGTTCCCATCCATCGCATTCTGCGTTGTGTTGTTGAAGAACGCAGCCATCTGGTAAAACTCGCGTTGGGAAATCGGATCAAATTTGTGGTCATGACACACCGCACAACCAGTGGTCAATCCTAGCCATACCAGGCCAGTCGTTTCCACTCGGTCTCTCGTATAAAGAACCCGATACTCTTCATCGATTGCACCGCCCTCGCTAGTCGTGATGTTGCATCGATTAAATCCACTAGCCACCCTCTGTTCCAGAGTTGCATTTGGAAGCAAGTCTCCGGCAAGCTGTTCGATCGTAAACTGGTCGAATGGAATGTTGCGATTGAAGGCTTTGATAACCCACTCCCGAAACGACCACATCTCGCGGTAGTTATCAAAGTGGATACCGTGGGTGTCTGCATAGCGGGCGTAATCTAGCCAATATCTTCCACGATGCTCTCCCCATTCCTGCCGTGAAAGCAACTCCTCAACATAATTCTCGTACCGCTCGGGGGTAGGATCCATCAATACCCGCTCGACCTCTTCCGGCGTCGGGGGCAAGCCGGTCAAATCTAAACAAACACGCCGGATCAGCGATCGCAAATCGGCTTCTGGATTTGGCTCAACCCCTCGACGCTCAAGTTCGGCTAGAACAAATCGATCGATTGGATTACGCACCCAACCACCATTTCGAATCTGCGGTAATTCTGGCTTAATCGGCGCAATGTAAGCCCAATGCCCCTGGTATTCAGCCCCTTCCGCAATCCACATCCGAAGAATCTCTTTTTGCTCTCGCGTTAAACTTTTATGAGAGCTAGGGGGCGGCATCACCTCGTCTTCGTCGGTACTGAGAATCCGTTGAAGCATAGTGCTCTCATCCGGTTTACCGGGCACGACAGCCTTTTTCTCAATAGCATTTTCGCGCACATCTAAACGCAGGTCAGCAGCGCGCTTGTTTACATCCGGTCCATGGCAAGCGAAACACTGGTCGTTTAGAATGGGCCGGATATCCCGATTGTATTGCACCATCCCCGTTCTTGGATTTGGCTCCATAGCAATCGCAGCATTCACGGACACCGTAACGATCCAACACAAGAGCAAACCAAACAGCCGAAAAACTGTAGGAGCCATTTCAGAGAATCCAAGGGGGGAAGTCGGCTCCGTCAACGAAGCGCAACTGGAGGGGTGGGACCAAACACTTTTCCGATCATGTACCGAAGTCGCCTCACGACGTTCCTGGGTTAATGAAAACCAAAGGGAAGAGGTGCACAGGTAGGTTGTACCGAAAAAGGATCGGCTATCAAAACATCAACAATTCCTATTTTCCCCTAATTCGCACGATTTGCAACGAGATAGCGACAGGAAAACCCTAGAGTTGTTCTTTTCTTTGATAGCCATAGCGTCGCACTTGGCACTCTGCCGGTAAAAACTTACACTCGCACCCCGGGCCCCCTGCGCTAACATCCGTACTCTATCCAAGCTTTTTACAAATCCTTCGAAGACTCTCTTGCATGGAAAACGATCCTATCGAAGCGAAAAACCGCACAGCCTACGATCGCATGGTTGAACAAGAGCATTTTTTAACCATGCCCGTTTCCAAAGAGGAACTAGCGTCCCCGTTAAAAACGCTCGATGCAAAAGGCTGGCTTGGGGGAAACATCCGAGGCTGGAATGTGCTTTGCCTAGCGGCCGGTGGTGGCAGACAAGGACCACTCTACGCCGCCGCAGGCGCCATTGTAACCGTGCTGGATATCAGCCCCAGAATGCTCGAACTCGATCGACGCGTTTGCCAGTCACTCGGTATTCACTACAGGATTGTCCAAGCTTCGATGAGCAACCTAAACATGTTCGACTTGGGCGAATTCGACCTCGTTGCGCATCCCGTTAGCACTTGCTACGTTGCGAATGTCGAACCAGTGTTCCAAGAAATTGCCCGTGTACTTCGCCCCGGCGGCCTGTATGTCTCCCAACATAAACAACCTGGCAACCTGCAAGCATCCCTAGAAACCGTACAAGGACGATACGTTTTTGAACAAACCGTCGGCTCACCAGCCTCCCCTGCCCCCCTGGGAACCCCCAGCCTTCTTCGTGAGCCCAACACCACCGAATTTGCGCATTCCCTCGATTCTCTTCTCGGTGGAATCTGTAGAGCTGGAATGGTGATCGAGTCCTTCTCCGAACCAGATCACTCCCAACGAGACAGTCCCCCGGGGACGATGGGACATCGGAGCCAATTCATTCCACCTTACCTTCGCATCAAAGCCCGCAAACCTCGCGCAAGTGATGATCCGAATCAAACTTCCAATCCATCGAGACTAGTATTGCCGAAGTTCTCTTAGCGCTAACCCAACGTCTTAAAGAAATCGCGACTTGAAGTCCCTCAGCGTATCCGCATCCTGTGCCCTTTTATCCTCTCGTATCCGGACAATGCGTGGAAATCGCACAGCTACCCCACTCTTATGCCTGGTCGAATGCTGAATATTTTCAAAAGCGATCTCCATCACTAACTCTGGCCTAACTTCCGATACCGGGCCGAACTTACTTGAAGTGTTCTCTCGAATCCACCGATCCACCCGTTCTATCTCCGCATCGGTCAAACCAGAGTAAGCCTTAGCGATCGGTACGAGGCGCCCTTCGTCCCACAATGCGAAGGTATAATCGGAAAACAATCCTGCGCGACGGCCGTGGCCCCGCTGCGCGTAAACCAAAACGGCATCTACTGTGTAAGGATCCATTTTCCATTTCCACCAAACACCTGTTACGCGACCCGCTTCATATCGCCCATCAAGCGTCTTGAGCATCACTCCTTCCGCCCCTCGCTCGCGAGCTGAATCTTTCATCTTGCGAACCTCCTCCCAATCGTGAAAACGTTGCCGTTCAACCAGATGTATGGGTTGAGTCACTGGCAACGTTAGCAGCTTGTCAATCCGTAACGAATAGGGAGTTGTTCGCATATCGAGCCCATTTGACTCGAGTAAATCAAAACCGAGAAACACGACCGGAACCTCTTGAAGAATTTTTACTGTGAGTTTTTTCCTCTGGATTCGACGCTGTAGTTCGGTAAACGGAAGGGGTTTATCCTTAATCCAGGCCAAGATTTCTCCGTCCAACACAGTTCCGTCAGGTAATTGCTCCGCCGCTCTCTCTATTTCCGGGAATCGTCCTCCTAACAACTCCTCACCGCGCGACCAAATCCATGTCTGCTTGTCTCGCCGAATCAATTGAGCGCGAATGCCATCCCATTTCCACTCGACGGAAAATCGTTCGACTCCCCCCAGACCTTCGTGCGCATCAGGCAGTGCATGAGCCAAACAAAATGGATAAGGTACCTTGGAACGGTCTGATGTTCCCTCCGGCGCTATCAACTCCTCGAACCACTCCGAAGATGGTGACCACTCACCCATCAAACGGTGTTGCATGTGCTCTGCCGGAACACCTAACCATAACCCTAGCGATTTGGTGACTAACTTTGCGCTCACACCAATTCGCAGATTCCCTGTCAGCAACTTGTTGATCACAAACCGATCAAACGGTTCACAACAACTCCAAAGCTCGATCAGCCGGTGAACTTGCTCTTCTTCCGCTTGTCGAGCAATCGGCTTTAGCCACTCGTTAAGCACCTCCACTAAGCTGGAAACTTGTTTGTTCTCGGACCCTCGCGCTACGACCGCCGCAGTTTCAGCAAGATCCCCGACCCACTGATAAGTTTCCTCAAAAAGCCAATCCGGAATCTCTCCGCTAACCGCCGCCGCTCTACGTAACACTCTCGCGGGCAACGTGGGTTTTAATTTGTTTCCCAACAAGAAGTAAACCGCATGTGCGGCTTCTGTGGTTGAAGACGTGCGAAAGTACTCGACTAGTGCCGCCAGTTTTTCCTGCGTCTTGGTCGTTTCATCAAGACGCTGAATCAAAAGGGAAAAACCGAGCATTGCGACTCAGGACTACTTACGCACTTCGCGTGTAAGGGGCCCTGTATAGACTTGCCGCGGTCGCCCGATCCGCGTGTTGGGGTTTCGCTGCATTTCCACCCAGTGAGCGATCCAACCAGGTAAACGGCCCATTGCAAATAAAACCGTGAACATTTGAACAGGGATACCCATGGCTCGGTAGATCACACCGGAGTAGAAGTCCACATTCGGATACAACTTGCGTTCCACGAAATAAGGATCTCTAAGTGCAACCGCTTCCAACTCTTGAGCAACGTCAAACAATGGATCCTGCAAGTTCAATTTCTTGAGGAGAATGTCGCAAGCAGCCTTAATGATCTTCGCTCTCGGATCATAATTCTTGTAGACACGGTGCCCGAATCCCATCAATCGAAACTGGCTCGACTTATCCTTAGCCATATCCACATACTTCTTCACATTTCCACCATCGTCAGCGATCTGCTTGAGCATGTTCACGCAAGCCTCGTTCGCACCACCATGCAAGGGCCCCCAGAGAGCACAGATCCCAGCGGAGATGCTCGCGAAAAGATTCGCATCGGAAGATCCTACCATCCGAACTGTCGAAGTACTGCAGTTCTGTTCGTGATCCGCATGAACGATCAACAGAAGGTTCAACGCTTTGACGAAGTCTGGGTCCGGGTCGTACTTTTCACTCGGCACCGAAAACATCATGTGAAGAAAGTTTTGACAGTAATCCAGCGAATTGTGCGGGTAGATGAATGGTTGGCCGAACGCCTTCTTGTAACTATACGCCGCAATCGTCGGAAGCTTCGCGATCAATCGGTGAATCGAGACCTCAACTTGGTTCGGATCATGAGGATCGAGTGAGTCTTGGTAGAAAGTCGAAAGCGCGCTAACGACGCTCGATAGAATCGCCATCGGGTGAGCATCCCGGGGAAAACCGTTGTAGAAGGACTTCATGTCCTCATGCAACATCGTGTGGTGCGAAATCGCAGTCTTGAAATTCTCAAGCTGTTCCGGAGTAGGCAACTCACCGTAAATCAGCAGATAGCTGGTCTCCAAGAAATCGCACTTCTCTGCCAACTGCTCTATCGGATAACCTCGATAACGAAGAATTCCGCGATCGCCATCGAGATACGTGATCGCACTGGTGGTTGCACCCGTGTTCGCGTAACCCTCGTCAATCGTGATGTGCCCCGTTTCCTTCAGTAGCTTCGAAATGTCGATCGCCCGATCGTTTTCGCTCCCCACAATCACTGGCATCGATAGGGACTTGTCACCAACTTTGAGAATTGCTGTTTCTTCAGACACGGGATTGCTTCGGATGAAGGGATGGGGGTGGGAAATATCGGCTGGAGTGATCCGCCCATTCGCCATAAAATTACGAGGCATCAGGTCGGCAATTACCTGCGATCATGCAACCGTCCTAGTGTAGCTTGCAGACCCCCAATCGACAATCAGTCCCCACCCCGTAATTAACTCCCTTTCGGTAATGATGGAGTGTGTTTTCCCATTTACTCCCCTTCTCTGTTTATGATGTCAAGGATTTACGGTA
This sequence comes from Pirellula sp., assembly GCA_040373655.1. Taxonomy (GTDB): domain Bacteria; phylum Planctomycetota; class Planctomycetia; order Pirellulales; family Pirellulaceae; genus JBKCUI01. The sequence goes on from JBEICB010000050.1 coordinate 26,593, forward strand.
ACTGAATGGATAATTCCCTCGAATCGATCGCCAAGTCTCTAAAAATTGGCGACTACACCCGCCATGTTTTCCTCTGTATCGGCCCCTCCTGTTGCTCCGATAATGCCGGCAGTGCCGCCTGGAAAAAACTAAAGGACTTGCTTAAAGAACGAACCTTGTCACTCTCATCCGGCC
>JBEICB010000067.1:0-22565 GCA_040373655.1 Pirellula sp.
GGAACTGTTGACATTCCAACGACATCAGCGCCGATCAAGCGAAGGAATCGGTATTCGGCACGCGTTTCGAGATTGGGGCCGCAGACGGCAACAAAGACACCCTGATGTGCTCGAATGTCGTTTTTGCGAGCGACTCGCAGACCTTCTTCGATCAGTGCGTGATCGTAAGGTGCGCTCATATCAGGGAATCTAGGACCGAGTCGATCATCGTTCACGCCGATCAATGGGTTGTCCCCCATCAGATTGATATGGTCTTCGATGAACAAAATATCTCCAGCGCGGTGGTTGGGATTCATGCCGCCGCAAGCGTTAGAAACCAGTAAAAGCGAAGCACCTAAAGCGTTCATAACACGCACGGGAAGTGTAATTTGCTTAAGCGGATACCCTTCGTACATGTGGAATCGGCCCTCCATAGCTACGACAGGAACGCCGCAGAGTTCTCCGCAAACGAGGCGACCGCGATGGGAAGTCGCCGTGGACTTCAGAAAGTGTGGGATTTCCGAGTAGTCAAACGTTTCTTGGACGTTGATTTTTTCGACCAGAGGTCCCAAGCCGGTTCCAAGGATGATACCTGCGTGAGGCTTGCGATCCCAACGCTTGCGAATCGCATCGCAAGCTTCTTGAATTTTGTCGTAGAGGTCCAACATGGTTGTCAACCGGAAAGGGAAGAAGAAAATGTGGGGCAGAGGAGAATGTAGGTTCCCAAGAGTTACTTGAGAATCATGTCGTCAACCGTTTTTCCGGAAGGAATCATGGGTAAGACGTGTTCTTGGTATGGGACTTCAACATCTAGAACGAATGGGCCTGGGTAGTCGATCATCTCCTTGAGAGCCGCTTCAAGATCGTTCTTACGCCGGACAGTAGCCGCTCCACATCCGTAGCCCTTGGCTATCTGCACAAAGTCTGGATAGCGTTCTGCAGCGTAAGAGTGAGCGACCGTCGAGCCAGGGCCTCGTGCTTCGTCGTGATCAATAGGACCAAGGTACGTGTGAGCGCGGTTTGAACCCATAAAACGGTCTTCCCATTGAACCACCATTCCCAAGTGTTGGTTATTCAGAAGCAAGACCTTGACGGGGAGTTTCTCGCAGTGCAGAGTCGCAAGTTCCTGAATATTCATTTGGAAAGACCCATCACCGTCGATATCGATAACGAGGGCATCGGGATGAGCTGCTTGTACACCCATAGCAGCCGGAAGCCCGAATCCCATCGTTCCTAAGCCGCTACTGCTGAGCCAAGTTCTTGGGCGGCGGAATTGGAAGAACTGTGCAGCCCACATTTGGTGCTGGCCCACACCGACAGTCACGTACGTTTCCCGCTGCTTGGTCATGTTAGAGAGGGTGCGTATAGCGTGCTGTTGCAAGATGCCATCGAAATTCTCGTCGTATTGAAATGGGTTTTTTGCTTTCCAATCCCGGCATTGTTGAAGCCATTGGGAGATGTCTTCAGGAACTTCTACGATCTTATTTAGTTCGTCCAATGCATAACGAATTTCACTACGGACAGCGATGTGTGCGACTTTGTTCTTATTTAGTTCCGAAGCATCGATATCGACGTGGACGATTTTGGCGTGTTTTGCAAAGGAGGCGAGGTGTCCAGTGACACGGTCGTCGAACCGCACACCGAAGGCAAGGAGCAAATCGCAGTCACGTACGGCGTAGTTTGCGTACGCTGCCCCGTGCATTCCTAGCATGTCCATCGATAGTGGGTCTTCGGCCGGTAGGATTCCAAGTCCCATGACAGTCATGGTAACGGGAATGCCGGTCTTGCGTACCAAAGTGCGAATTGCCTCGGAAGCTTCTCCCGTGACGACACCCCCGCCACAGTAAATCATCGGTCGTTTGCTGTGGCGAATTGCGGCCGCGATTTGGCGAATCTGTTCGGGAGCAGCATTTGGATGTTTTGTGGGTTTGTACCCGGGCAAGTTCATCGAAATCTCATCCGGGACTTCGCAAGAGTCCATCTGCACATCTTTGGGCATATCGACCAAAACCGGACCTGGCCGCCCCGTGGTTGCGATATGAAATGCTTCTTTCATCACTCGTGCGACGTCTTCCACACGGGTGACCAAATAATGATGTTTTGTAATTCCACGGCAGATCTCGACGATTGGAGTTTCTTGGAAAGCATCGGTACCGATCACTGCGGTAGGAACTTGGCCCGTGATTGCAATCAGAGGAATGCTATCGAGTTTCGCATCGGCGATGGCGGTGACCAAGTTTGTAGCGCCAGGCCCGCTGGTTGCCATGACAACTCCGACCTTCCCGGTCGATCGCGCGATACCTTGAGCTGCGAATGCGCCACCTTGTTCGTGCCTCGGGAGGATAGTTCGAAGTTTATCGGAGTACTTGGTAAGGGATTGATGCATAGGCATCGAGCACCCGCCCGGGTAGGCGAAGATCACATCTACCCCGTGATCTACCAAAGACTTAACCACGATATCGGCACCGGTCATCACTTGGGATTTCCGAGTCGTAGCGGTAGAGGTCGTTGGCATAGATAGGCTCCTTGTGGGGATCGGGGAATCGCAAAAAAACTTCGACGCGTAACTATACCACGAGTTTGAACACCCGTCGAACGCTGCTGGGTACGACAATGTGTCTTGGTGTGCGACACCGTGGCGTACCTTTGTCGCACTTGCGGTTGACTCTCAACGTTCTCGAAGGGGCTTTGCTGTGATTTGTGTTACGACGAAAAAGAGGACTTTGGACCGATATCATTGGCAAACTAAGTTTCCGACATTACTTTTTTGGTAGAAACTGGAAGTGGTACGCTGATTGCATTCATTGAGCGTTCACAGAGCGGCAGTCTACCGTACCGCGATCCTTGCTCCGGGCGTTAAAACCACCCAACCGGTTTTAATGGCGAGAATCGAACATGTGTACAAGATTGCCGCTCTTTTTTCGTTTGATAGGCTTGGATGACTGGATTTGTCCATTGTGTCCTGGACTCAGACCAACGCGCTTGGTGAGGCCTGTGCGAAATAGATCACTGCCGGGATTTCTTTGAAGCGGTCTGGGTTAGGATTCCGTTGTGCCCTGCTCGTCGATTTCTTCGTCATTGGCCGGAGTGACGCCCCATGCTTTCAGTTTGCGTTGCAGGGTTCTGACGGATATTCCGAGAGTGTGTGCGGCGTGTGTACGGTTGCCGAAAGTTTTCTTTAGGGCACTGAGGATTGCGTCTTTTTCCAATTGATGAAGGTTTAGAGGGATTCGGCGTGAGCTTGTGGTTTCCGTTTGGGGATTTCCGCTGAGGTACTTTGGCAAGTCGCGTAGTGTGAGCACTCGCTCTTCACCCATCACCACCATGTTTTCGATGGCATTGCGCAGTTGTCGCACGTTTCCTGGCCAGTCGTACTGTCCGAGGTATTCCAGAAGTTCTGGGGCAACTTCAGGGATGGGCCTTAGGTGTCTCCTCGCGCAATCTTCGAGAAAATGTTCAACGAGGATGGGGATGTCTTCGGGGCGTTCTCGAAGTGGTGGAAGTTCGATGCTCAGGACGTTGAGTCTGTGGTATAGGTCGATTCGAAAATGGTCTCGTTGGATCATCTCAGAAATATTTCGACTCGTTGCTGCGATGAGTCGAATGTCGACGGAGGTTTCGATGTTGGTTCCTACGGGCGCGAAAGCATAGCTTTCAAGAACGCGTAGGAGTTTTGGTTGGAGGGTTAGCGGGAGATCCCCGATTTCATCCATAAAGAGTGTGCCGCGGTTCGCCGCGCGGAAACGTCCGTCGCGGTTTTCCTGAGCACCTGTGAAGGCGCCTCGCACGTAGCCGAATAGTTCGGATTCGATCAGAGCGTCGGGGAGTGCTGAGACATTGACGGCAACGAATGAAGAGGTTTTTCTTCGGCTGTTCTCGTGAATTGCGGAGGCGACGAGTTCCTTACCAGTACCTGATTCACCGGTGATAAGTACTGTCGCATCGGAGGATGCGACGCGTAAGATTTGTTTAAAGACTTCTCGCATCTGGTCGGATTGTCCGATCATTTTCCCGATGCCGCCGATGTCGATCGCGGTCTGATCGTTTCCTCTTAATCGCATGGGGAGGTAGCGATTGAGCAGCACCAGCAGTTCCTCTGGCTTGAGGGGTTTTGTCAGATAGTCTGAGGCTCCCAGTTTCATTGCTTCAACCGCTGAGTGGATATCGCCGTAGGCTGTCACCATCAATACGGGCACGGTTGGTTTTTCCGTTCTCCACTGCCGGAGGACTTCCAAACCATTGTCTTGTCCGAGGCGCAGGTCGCAAACCACTAAGTCAACGGATGACTCGAAGGCTTGGATTGCTTCTTTTTGGTTGCTCGCACCCACGGCCCGGTAGCCTTCGGATCGCAGCAGTCGCACCATTGCGTCGCGTTCTCTGACTTGGTCTTCAACGACGAGAATAGACAGGCCCGTATTCATTTTGCTGCGTATTTATTGGATCGGGAATTGGGAAACGAGACGCTTGCGATTCGGGGGAGGGATCATCGGCCCCTGAATTACCTTCGAAATGCCCTTGAAGATGCAATTCGAAGCGTAATCCGCCGAGATCTGGACTTGCTTTACAGATAATAGCTCCTCCGTTTGCCTCTAGGAGATTTCTCACTACTGCAAGTCCTAGACCAACGCCATCCCGTCTTGAGCTATAAAAGGGTTCGAATATTTTTTCGTACATGTTTTCGGCTATTCCTGGACCGTCGTCTTCGAAAGCGAGGAGTATCCCGTCTCGATTGTTTTGTAAAGAAATGCGGATACGCCCACCTTCAGGCATAGCATCGCGAGCGTTCTGTAACAAATTGAGCAAAATTTGGCGAAAATGTTTCGACGAAATCATGGCTTGTACATGGGGGGCATCCATAAAAATCGAAACGCTAATGCGATGATGCTCGTGGATTTGTTTCATGAAATTTAGAACGGCTGTCAGTTCCCGATCGATGTCGATCCAAGCCTCTTGGTGGTTTTCGATTCTGGCAAACCCGAGCAATTGTCCAATCAAGTCGTTCACACGCTCCAATTCACTGACCGACTCTTGGATCATCATGGAAGCTTCATCGATTGGGACATTGGATTCGCCGCGTATCAGTTTTTCCGAAGTGAACAGATTCAATCGAACTGCGTTTAAGGGATTTCTCAGTTCATGAGCGATTCCAACGATCAGACGGCTCAAATCCGCAAGCCGGCGTGTTTCCGCCGTCCGTAGGGCTTCTTCGAGTGCTCTGGCATGTTTACCTAGTCGGAACAGAGAAACAGAGGTTACACTGACGATCGCGATCATCGAAAGAAGGATCGTGACCCACACAACCCAGCGGGAACGCTGAGCCTCCACTACTCGGTTTTCCAGCCAAGTCACTGGGATAGCGGTTGAATAACTAGCGAGTACCTGATCCCGATTTCCAACGGGGACTTGGACTTCGATGACATCAATCCATCGGCCTTTTTGCTGGATGGAGATTTTCCGAACGTTGCTGGGGAATCCTTCAAGTGGTGATGCGTTTTGTTCAAGGTTGACTGGATTATCGAGGATTCCACCTACCGCACAGATTTCGCCCTGTCGCCCTTGAATTTTTGCATAGGCCCGATCTTGTTTTTCGACAACAACTCGGTTCCAGTGGTCACGGAGCCAGGGTTGTACGTGTGGTTCGGTAAAGTCCGCAAGTGTTCTTCCGTCTCTCAGATCCGACTCAATCCGCACAATGGTCCTCTCAATGTGCGATTGGAGTTTGCCAATCTCCGCTGCATAGATCAGTTTCCGTCGGTTGGACATGTCGTTGGCAAGCCCTACAAAGCAAACGACCGTTACGAGCAGCACTGCCGCCGCGATGAAGATCAGTGGGGCCCATTGTCGATTCGGGGATCGACTTTCGTTGATTTTTAAAGCATCCATCGTTTTTGTCTCCCGAATCAAGGCTTTCTCGAACTCGTATTATGCCCCATAATACTACTTCATGGAACCAGAAGCGATTTTCTCCCGCCTTATCTTTGCCCAAACCAACTACTCCTCAGAGGATATCCCGTCCGGGTTATCTTCCGGCGATGCATGTGACTACCACGCCGCTTGGACGAGCCTTTGGCACCCTTTGATTATCGATCGTCTCGGATTCCTGCCAGAGTCGAAAAGGACCGATCCGTCTGGCTTGGACGTTGAAAACGCCTTGATTGTAGTTCCCAATGCCTCAGCAGAGAAATTGGATCAGCCTCTCGAGGAGCGTCTGGTGGTCTCTCAGTCGACTTTGGTCTTTTCTCGTTCATCGGCTAGGGGGGAACTTGTGGAGACTCTTCTGCAAGCGATATCGCTTCGTCTAGGGGACAGGGAATCCAACGGTTCTGAAATCGAAAAAGCAATCCGAGGCAATGCGATTGCTTGCGAACTAGCAGAAGATTTTCATGCATTCGGGTATGCCGTGCAACAAGTGCAGTGCATGGCGAGGAAACTGCGATACAGTTTCAACTTGGACTGGATGGTTGTTACGGAACAACTTCTCTCATCGGCTCGCTGTTTCGCAACCGGGGATTTCGATGAATGCGAACGATTGTTGGCTGCCGCCTATGATTCGCTGTCGCAGGAACGAGACCGTTATTGTTCCCAGCAAGCGTATCTATTGCATTTAGTTTTGACTGCTTCGGTCAATCCGGAAAGTCCCAAAAGCCCGATTGGTAACTTGTTCAATTCAGAACTGGAGCGAGCTATTGCATCGAATGTTTTGGCGACTACTGAAACACTTCGCAGCATCCGATCTGGCAACCCGCGGGGATTTGAATTGCTTCAGCATCGAATTCGTGAAAAATCTCTTTGCGTAATGGGTGGATTTGCAAAAGAACTTTTGCACACCTATTTGACGGAACAAGCCTTGCATCGCAGTCTCAGCTACGCGCGGCGTGAGATTCAACGTCTCGGTTTGAGCACTTGTACGACGTTAGCCCCTTTTCGGCCGAGCATTCCTAGTTGTTTGCCGAACGTAGCACTATCTCATGGATATCAAGGGGCTTTGATTGCCCGATTTAGCGATGGCATGGTACCAGAAAAGGAGCATGCGAAACTCCGTTGGCAGGAAACGTCAGAAAGCCCTGCGCTCGACACGATTCTTGGGCATGTTTTCGATGCAAACGACCATGAATCGCTATTGAACTTTGGCACCGAGTTAGCCAAACAGCTGGATTATCATCAGGTTCCAACGATGGTGCTTGCTCACTGGCCGTCTCAAGTTTGTTTAGGATTCGAGGATCTTTTGAGGACTGCGCGACGGTCTCCTGCTCTAGGTAAATTTGTTCTTGCCGATGATTATTTCACATCGACTTCGCAACCTTATTGGTCCGAACAGTTCGCAACGCCTCATTTTCCGTTCCCGGTTCGGGGGCCGAGTCCAAGATTGCATGCGATTCAGTGTAGCTTGATCCATCTGCACGGATTGTTGTATCGCGCTGAGCGGATAGAAGAAGCACTGGAGTTAATTAAGCCGTTGACTAAGTTAGAAGTCATCGAGGAATTAGTGCGCCGACTGAAGGATTTGTTGCATCGATGCGATGCGATTGCGCAGCACGATTCAAGCGAGATAGAGTTTCCCGAGCAATGGTATCCAAAGTTGCTTGTGGAGATTCAGCAGTTGCAGACTGAAGTTGGAGAATTGCTGCATTCGATATTTCGGATTGGAAATAGTTTTGCAGTGGTTCACCCGTCGTCGCATCCTGCCCGCCGACTTGTCCGGCTATCGAAGCCGAAACGTCAGTTACTTCACGCCAAGAATGACCGCATCATTCATGCTTGTGATCTTTCGGATGAAAAAAGCTGTGAAATGCTGGTGGACACTCCGCCATATGGATTTACGTCGATCCAAACAGTGGAATCGGGCGAACTCGAGTTAGATACGCAACGCGAGAAGAAACAAAAAGGTCTGTTTTCCAAGTTGTTTGGGAGCAACCATCCGGTTGCCACTCCTCAAGGGCTTCTATCCAACGAGTTTATCGAAGCCCAATTTGATGCGAACAAAGGGCATCTTCGAGCATTCTTCGTTCGTGATCAAAGAGGAAATAGACTCAGTGCTATGTTGTCGCTCGTTCCGCGACCCTTGGACTTTACTACTAAGTATTCGGATAGAGACTTTCTTGCTTTGCAATCGGTTTCGATGGAGACTTCAAATCCAACCGATGCTTCTGGCGTCGTTACGATTCGCGGGGGATTCGCACCATACGCTGTTTCTGGCAATATCGGTGGGCCACAAATCACTCAAAAATTTATGATGCATAAGCATGCGAAGTGGCTGGAAGTCCAGGTGAAGGGAAGCGGATTTTCAGCAACCGAACATTATCCTGTTTGGCGAATGGTCTGGCCAAGTGAAGCTGCGAGCTTGAGCTTGTGGGCGGCTAGCAACAAAAGCAAGTGGCTACTGCCGTTACAAGCGAACACGGAGTTGATTGAAATAGACGACGCCCAGTACAAACTATACTTCGCCACCGGTGGACTCAGTATCCACCGAAGGTTTGGACCGAACCAATTGGTGACTGTCTTGCCCATTTCCAAAGATGGTACGGTCGATGTCCGATTATTTATCGGTCTGCAATGGCAGCGTCCGTGGGAGACAGCCATCGACTTGTTTCAGGAACCTTGGGTACTACAGCCCAAATACTCTGCGGACGCTTCATCGGTTCCACAAAGTGCTTGGTTGGCTCAGTGCAACCACCCGAACCTTCGCATGAACTTTCTATCGAGTGATTTGATGGTGCCAAATCAGGAGGAGGATCGGGGGGATGCTGGATTTTTTCAGCCTGATTCATTGATTTCGGTTCTTGAGACGGCAGGGAAGTCGGGGACTGCGAAAATAAGTTTGCCGAAAAAACCTACCGAGGCGTTCAAGATGAACTTTACCGGGCACACGTTGGATAAACTGGAGATCCAGGACTCGAGTGTTTCGTTTCCCTACGGACCGAAAGAGCGTTGCGTGGTAGGAGTATCCTATCGATTGCAAGAGTCGAGCGAGATGGTTGCAGGGAGCCAGAGTGAAAGCCCATGAACCGACCCAACGAAAGCCACGATTTGACGAATCAGACGATCGGGGGATACAGCATTCTTCATCGACTAGGCGTCGGGGGGATGTCTGAAGTTTATTTAGCGTTTCAGAACTCGCTTCACCGCCACGTCGCTCTGAAGGTTCTCCGGTCGGATTTTGTAGGGTCAGATGAGCACGAACAGCGATTTTTGCAAGAAGCCCGCTCGGTAGCATCTTTGATGCACCCGAATATTGTACAAGTTTACGATGTTGGTAAGTTCGATTCGGTTCATTACATCGCGCAGGAGTATGTGCCCGGTAGCAATTTGAATTCGTTCATTCAGCGACGTGGGGCTTTGCCTCTCGAGGAAGCGACATCGATATTGTGGCAAGCGACATCTGCACTTCAGAAGGCCGCAAGTATTGGATTGGTCCATCGGGATATCAAGCCTGATAATTTGTTATTGACGCCAGATGGTGAAGTAAAGGTCGCCGATTTCGGACTCGCGCGAGCCCGGGGACAGAATCAGAATTTGACTGCGGTTGGGGTGGCGCTCGGCACGCCGCTATACATGAGTCCCGAGCAGATTCAGGGATTCTCGGTTGATTCTCGCTCGGATCTTTATTCGTTGGGGGCAACGGCGTATCACATGCTTGCGGGGCGTCCCCCCTTTTCTGGCGAAACCGCTCTTGCACTTGCCATGCAGCACATTCAAGCCGAACCGGTGGCACTTGAACAACTTCGGCCCGACCTGCCAAAAGCGATTGTCGAGATTGTACATCGACTATTGCAGAAGAGTCCTGAGGACCGTTTTGGATCGGCGATGGAATTGAGCAGGGAGCTGAGGCTCTTTATTGACGAGCACCTTCAAGGGCGTGGCGACAAGATGATCCCATTCACGGGACTTGTGATTGAACATCAGGCCATCACTTCGAGTGCGGCGACGGAAGAGTTGCAAGTTCTGATCAATAATCAGAAGGCATCCAAGCGGTTAGAGGTGGCTTCTGGGAATCGAAGCGTTGGGGATTCGAAATCCAATGAATTTTTGAGTCAAATCAGGAAGTCGCTTCTGTGGATTCTCTTACCCATGGCGATCATGGCTTTGGTAAGTTTTTCGCTTTTGCGAATGGATTTGTTTGCGAATCAATCGTCTAGTACTGCCGGGGTGACTAGGGAGTCGTCCATTCAGCGCCAATATGCGACAGCATTACTAGAAAACGATTTAAAGAATTGGAATGCGGTAAGTGAGTTTTTTCCTCCGACGGATGCGATATCTCGAAATTATTACCTTAAAGCACAGTTGCAAATTGCGAGGTTGAGGATTGAAGGGGAGGACTATGCTGCTGCGGCCCGTAACTTATTAACCGTGATTGACTCGCCGTATGCAGATGATGTTTTGCGAACGGTAGCGAGAATTCAATTTGGTTGGACACAGCAGCGACTGCGTCGTGTAGGACAGCGAAACGAGTGGTATGACCGGGCGATGCGAGATATGTCAACAATGGTTCCGGAAAAACAGAAGTTGATTCGGGAGGCTTTGCATTCCCGAGTGCGTACAGAATGGGAAACGGTAGAATATCTCAATCAATCACCAGTCGACGAACAACCGCAAGAGTCTAAGCCCGTCAGTAGAACACGCTCCATTTCGGCTTTTAAAAAGGTGTAACCTTGCTCGCCAGTCGCCTTCGTTCCGCAGCAATCTTAATCGCTTCGGTTTTATTCTTTATGTATCTTGACGTAGCTTATCCGCTGGCCGGTGTTCCAGGTCTTTGGATGATCCCATTTTTTGCGATCCTCAGTATTGGCACTGTCAGGGAAGCCGGTTTTATCGCGCAGAAGGCTTGGGGGATTCCAATACTGCTCACCCCTGGGCTTGCGTTACTGGCGATCCTGTTTCCCGCATATCCTGAATTATTACAATTCTTCAGTGGTATCGGTATTTCCGATTTCACATTGGCCCCTGAGATGCAGACGATTTGGGCCAGGTTGGGGGTAACGCTTCTCGGGGCTTGGGGGTTGGTGGCTTGGATGGGTGTGCGGACGATGCAAAGTTATCAATCTGCTACAACAGCGTTGGGGTGGCTCGTTAGTTCTGGGTTGCTCATGTACCTCTGTATTGCACTTGCCTGTTGGTGGATTATTCGACAAGTGGGGGCTCCGACTACGGGGATGTTGCGAATCATCGGTATTGCCACCGTTACGAAAATGTCGGATGTGGGAGCGTACTTTGTCGGAAAGTCTGTCGGGAAAACACGCTTGGTGCCTGTCTTGAGTCCCAAGAAGACTCGGGAAGGCTTCCTTGGCGGTATCGTCGCGGCCTGTTTCGTCTCGGTCTTGTACTTTCTGTTCGTTTCTCCGAATTCCTCGGAAACTCCCCTGCCCTATTCGGTCCTTGGGCCAATCGGCTTGGGGATCTTGCTTGCGCTAGGTGGCTTGTTCGGCGACCTGATCGAATCGATGCTCAAGCGTTCAGGAGAAGTCAAGGATAGTGGTTCGACCTTGCCTGGACTTGGTGGCATCTGGGATGTCTCAGATTCGTTGATTCCGGCAGGAGTCGTTGGATTACTCGCGATTGCTTGGGGATGGATTTGAATTTGTTGGGGCTTCAGGTGACAATACAGTACGAGATTCATTCCTACCAGGAACAAGTTTTATGTCAGAATCGACGCTAACATTGGGGGATCCCCAGTTAGCCATCCAACTTTTTGGTCCACAAGATAATCATCTCCGCAAGGTTCGTAACCAGCTAGGAGTTGCGATTACCCATCGCAATGGCACGATTCGAATTGCAGGTCCAAGCAATTCTGTCGATATCGCAACGGGGATCTTGGAGAAGCTCAAAGAGAAACTGTTGCGGGGTGGGTTGATCGACACGGAGGAGATCGACACCATGCTGAATCAAGCTACGGCACCGGCTTCCAAGTTTTTTCCGACGGAAAAGTCCGATTCGAGGGAGTTGGGGATAGGGAATGCAGCGAGGCGAATCAAGCCACGGACACAGGGGCAAGCGGCATATGTAGAGGCGATCCGCCACCATGATATGACCTTGTGTACCGGGCCGGCAGGATGTGGTAAAACGTATTTGGCGGTTGCGACTGCGGTCGAAGCATATCGGGCGAAGGCTATTCGCAAGATTGTCTTGGTACGACCGGCGGTGGAGGCAGGGGAGAGTCTCGGGTACCTTCCGGGTGATTTGAACGAAAAACTCAATCCTTATCTTCGCCCGTTGTTAGATGCCATCAACGAAATGGTAGATTTCGACCAAGTCAAGTTCTTGATGGAGCAAGATATCATCGAGGTTATTCCACTGGCATATATGCGAGGACGAACGCTTAACCATGCGTTTATCATTCTCGACGAAGCCCAGAATGCGACGGTCGCTCAGATGAAAATGTTTTTGACTCGGATGGGTGAAGGATCCAAAGTCGTTGTTTCCGGGGATATTTCTCAGGTGGACTTACCCTATGGGGTAACAAGTGGCTTGAGAGATGCCATCCAACGCTTGCACGGAATCGACGAGATCGCCATCATTAAGCTCCAGGAATCCGACATCGTCCGCCATCGACTTGTACAGCGAATCGTTGCGGCGTATGAACATCCCTCCAATAACAAGTCTCGTTCATACGGTTCCGACGAGCAGTCATAGCAAAGCCATGGCGGTACGCACATTTTTATGAGTCAGTCACAACCCAAGAGGAGCCGAAGCGAACGAGCGGCTGCTTTAAAGCTTGGAAAACTCGATTGGGAGATTCTTTTCGAGCGGCTGTTTAGTACAGACGCAATGATTCGTCTCGGTATTGCGGCCGTAGCGGCTGTGCTGTTGACGCTCTTGGTTCGCGGTTGGGAGCCACCTTTTCCATATCGAGTCGGATACGTTCCCCCCCGTGCTATTCCTGCTCGTGTTCCTTTTCAACTGGAAGACGAGGTTCAGACCGATGTGCTTAGAAGCCAAGCTGCGCGTGAAGTGCTTTGTGTATATGAGAACCGCAAAGAACCGCTTGTGCAACTTCGAGGTGCGATGAAGGATGCGTTGTTTTCGTTGCGAATGCCTTCGCCGTCAGCTGATTTGTCAGCGATTCAACGTGACAATCTAAAAGCCTTTGGAATTGAACCTGACGAAGGCGAGCCACTACGTAACGGTGCCGAAACGATTACGACGCAAGCGGCAATCGATTGCATTCGAAAGACGCTGGCGACGGATGCCGAGATATCCAAGTATGATTCTGCGATTCGAGAGATCTTCGATCCGATCGAAGAAACAGGGGTTCTGCAATCTCTGCGTCATGACAGTCAAAAAGGGAATCAGCGATTCATCAAAGTCTTTAATCTTGGTGACGAGTCAAATCGCCGAGAAATCGATGTCGCCAGAGTGCGAATCGCTGAGGTTACCGTTACGCTCAAGTCGGCTCTCGAGCGAGAGTTTTCGAATCAGTTCGGTAGCGAGCATTCACGGGTTCTCGCATTGATGATGCACCGCTACATCAGCGATCGTATTCAGGAGACTCTTACATTTCGCGAGGATTTGAGCAACGTCGCAAGACTGGCGGCAGTGAAAGAAGTCAAGCCAGCCATGATTTCATACGAAACGACCTATGGAACTTTAGTCGGTATGGGCAAACTGCTTGGGGCCAAGGAGATTCGGCTCTTGCGTGCCGAACATGATGCATATCTTAAACAGATGGGTTGGGGATTGCGGTTCCAAAGGCTGGCAGCATTTCTCGGGTTGCTAATCGCACTGTGTGCTCTTTGTGGTTTCTTCATCCATCAATCCAAAGATAGGACGCCGATTTCGGACACGGTCAAGTTCCTCCGCATGATTGGGTTGACGGTTGCAACAATTCTCACTGCGGTGTTCGCTTCACAAGATCCATTTCACCTGGAAATTATTCCGGTGACGCTTTGTGCGATCACGGCGACGATCATATATGGCAAGCCGACGGCTTTGATGCTAATGGCTGCCGTTTCATTGGTTATTGCTTTCAGCACGGGAGTGGATCTGAGCGAATTCATTTTGCTGTCGAGTGCGGCTGCCGGTGCGATTCTGCTGTGTTCGCGGATCCGAAATCGGACGCGATTGGTTTACATCGGTTTTGGTGTGGCTTCGATTGTGTTTGCAACTTATGTCGGACTCGGAATCCTCACGGGGCAGTCGATCGAAGTGGATGGAGATGCGCTGACGACGCAATTGACGGTGGGCAAGACGGCGTTTTCAAGTCGATTGATTTACGAAGCTTTGAAACAGTTCGCGTTTGTCGCCCTCTGTGGGCCACTGATGACCGGGATTCTTCCATTCATGGAACGATTCTTCGACGTACAGACCGATTTGACACTTCTGGAGCTCAGTGATTTAAGTCATCCATTGTTGCGAGAGCTCGCACAAAATGCTCCCGGGACTTACAACCACACAATCTCGGTCGCTTCCTTGGCCGAACCTGCTGCTGAGGCTATTGGGGCAAACGGATTACTCGTTCGTGCCGGTGCTTGTTTCCACGATATAGGAAAGATCTTCAAACCCAATTACTTTGTCGAAAACCAAATGCCCGGCGTCAATCGTCACGATACTCTGCAACCGGAGTTAAGCACATTGGTGATTATTGCACACGTCAAAGACGGCGCGGACTTGGCAAGGCAGCATAGGATACCTCAAAGAATTATCGACTTCATCGAACAACACCACGGTACAACACTCGTCGAGTATTTTTATAGGCAAGCACAAAAAGAGAACGTAGGTAACGAAGAGAACGAAGAAGTTTCCGAACGCACTTTTAGGTATCCAGGTCCAAAGCCGCAATCAAAAGAAGCCGCAGTGTTGATGATCGCAGACGCGGTCGAGAGTGCAAGTCGTGCGCTAAAGGAACCGACTTCGTCGCGCATCCAGCACCTAGTGGATGAAATTGCAATGAAGAAACTCTTGGATGGCCAGTTCGATGAATGCGAATTGACACTTAAGGAAATTGACCGGATCAAACAGTCGCTCGTGAAAAATTTGAATGCGGTCTACCACGGGCGAGTCAAGTATCCCGATCAGCAGTCTGCCGGGTAAGAATCAAAAGTATTGCAGTCTAACTACCGACTCGGTACATTTTGTCAAATCCCCTGTGGGGTACTTTTACCTAGGTTTTGAGTTTCTGCGAATTGGTTCGATTTCGATGCCAGAGAATGCCAACAAGGCGCCTGAATTTCCTGCGGAGCCACTGACTCTGCGGATGAATGTTCCGCTCTCGCAAATGAGTTGGATTGAGAAGTCCTTGGTGCTGGCGGAGCTATCGAGACTCGCGTACGGTCCACCGGAACAGATCTCAAAGATCGTGTACGAAGCAGGAATCGACCAGTGTGACTTCATCCAGGAAGCCGGTTCGGAGGTATATGTCTTTGGCACTCGTTACGATTGTTTGGTCGTAGCGAGAGGTACGGAGCCTACCAGATGGGACGATATCTCTGCAGATGCAAAAGCTTGGACGATCGCTTGTGAGATCGGACGTGTGCACAGTGGGTTCAATCGGCATGTTGATCTTTTGTGGCCTGATATCGAAAGCCAGTTACGAGAGAACCAACGCCCCGTTTGGTTCGCTGGTCATTCTTTGGGTGGGGCGATGGCAGCGGTTTGTGCAGTGCGTTGTAAGCTTTCGCCTATACCTTCGAACCCCCAAGCGATTTTTAGTTTTGGAGCACCAAGAGTTGGAAATCGACAATATGCCTCGTTCTTGCAGATTAGGCATTATCGCTGGGTGAACAACAACGATGTCGTGCCCCGCACACCGCCGCGACTACTCGGGTACCACCACATGGGGAGGGAGATCTATCTGAATCGGAAAGGTAAAATCAGTCGCATTCATCAGTGGCTTCGGTTTCACGATCGACTCAGAGGATTCTTCACTTCTCTCCGTCAGGGGAAGATTGATTATTTCTGTGACCACTCGATGAAGGAGTACATGCGGATCATCCGCGAATTGCATACCTCCGAAAAAAATGGAGAGCGAATCCGGATCCCGAGAGGGTTGCGATAAATCGAATCGTTGCTCTTAGAGTGGAATTGAGGAACTTGGCGAGGTTTTAGCTCCCATCTCAATTGGGTTGTGTTAAAACGTACTGATTAGGCAGTTTAAGGCGAACTGATTTGAAGCGAGCAAATCCGTGTTGCCGCTGTTTTCGAGAAAGGAACACTCGAGAATTTGCCGAAATGGAGTGAGAGGTCAAGTTGTGGGCATGTGGGGCGTATCAGAACCACGCGATGAATCATTAGAAGTTGGATTTAGCCATGAGTATTCATTCGGAATTCTATCGACGAGCTTCGGCACAAATTTCCCGCCGCAGAATTTGCAAGCAACTTGTCCTGCTTGTACCAATCTTGCATTTTTCCTCTTGGTCGCGTGGCCAGGATGATACTGATGCTATGTCGGATGCAAACAAAGGCGTTAAGTTCTTCGCGCCACGAAGTCTAGATTTCCAATTTGGAATGAAGTTTAAGTCCAACGATAACTTCTGCTCAAACCTTTTCGCAACCATTGCGTTTCCGACTGACTGGCCCGAGCAGAAAGTACAAGTGAAACAGTCAAACATTCCGCCAAATGCACAATGGCAGTTCCGAGATCTGCCGCCAAACGCACCAACAACAGCCCGACAAATGCTGATGAGCATTCCCGGTTTGCAACCGGGAGGGCAGTTAGACATGCTCTTTGATGTTGAGGTGGTGAAGTCATTTATTGATCCCCCATCAGACACAAGTGTTTTCGTGATACCGAAAAAGATTCCCAAGGAGCTCAATTGGTTTATGGGTAATAGCCCAATGATTGATGCGAACGCTTCTGATATCAAGAGGATCGCTAAGGGTATTAAAGAATCGAAGCCCGAAACGGCTTGGGCTCAGGTAGAAGCTATCTACGATTGGGTCCGTGAGAATATCGAGTACCGAAATGGCCCGATTCGCAATACGCGTGAGGCGATGAAGGACAAGCAGGGAGACTGCGAGGAGATGACAGGTGTTTTCATTGCTCTTTGCCGAGCGAGCGGAATCCCGGCGCGATGCGTCTGGATTCCTGATCATTGTTACCCAGAGTTCTATCTAGAGGACGATGAAGGAAAGGGGCATTGGTTTCCTTGTCAGGTGGCAGGCGATCGGCAATTTGGGCAGATGCATGACTACAGACCGATTCTTCAAAAAGGAGACCGGTTTAAAGTTCCTGAATACACATCCCCACAGCATTATTTGTCGGAGTTTTTCCGATGCAATCAAAAATCCGTTGGGCCTCGCGACCCAGAAGTGGAACCAATCTTAGACTTAGGACCCTTGCGTGAGGAAATCGAAGCCTTGCAAGCGCAGGCTCCTGGCAACACTCGCCCCTAGAGAATCGCACCGGAGATCAATTGGAAGGTTTCTTGCATCCAAACAGGAACTTCTGCTCGCCCTTTAGCAATAACAGGATTCGAAGTGGCCCATCCGACATGTGATCGTTGTCAAAACGAAGTGGATTTAGCACGAGAGATTCACTACCATATCACCATCGAAATCGAGGCTGGCGGTTTCGTTGATGCTCATGAAATAGATGAGCCTTCCGACGCTTTAGATCGTTTGGAAGGGTTGCTCGAAGATGCCGACGAACTATGTGGTTCAGATTTCGAAGACGCATGGTTCCAGAGCAAGCAATATTTGCTGTGCCAAACTTGTTATCAAGGGTACATAAAGAACCCGTTGGCAAAATCGAATTAATGAACACTTATCTCCTGGGGGCATGACATCCCGTGAACCATGTCCTGAACTGGCCTTTGTGCTTCTTGCGTAAAGTTCTATCGGTCTTGCTGTGCGCTGGTTGCTGCTATAACGCGGGGGCTCAACCCGTCGAGCAAAAAATTAAACCTAAACGTGACGGTGAAACATCCGCGACGGTGACCTTTGATGCCTATCATGCGCACACATGGATTGATACGCTGCCTGCCCCGGGGTTGAACAATTACCATTTGTTGTCCAATCTTACACGAGCCTCGAAATCCCTGGAGGCACTTGGGTGGGAATCTCGACTTCAGCTTTCCCCTTGGGATTCGAAATCACTTAAAACCACAGACCTCGTTGTAATCAATTTGCCATCGGCAGATCTTCCTCCATTCTTGGTTTCGGAGGTTCTCGCATTGCGAACGTACGTAGAGAATGGTGGTGGTTTGATCGTAATTATCGACCATACCAATTGCTATTTTCATCAGCACGTGCTCGGTTCACTCTTCGCGGAATTAGATATTACGCTTTGGAATGAGACCGCTTGCGATCGCATCCCTTATAAGCTTGCGAGCGGAAATGCATGGTTGCGAGTAATGAACTTTTCTGACCATCCGATTGTGCAAGGGATACAGGCAATCGGTGTGGAAACCTCTGGCGTTACTGATTCACGGTTCGGAATTGCTTGGACGGGACCAAAAGGTTGGGGGGACTTAGGGAGAGTTCCAAAGTATGGTGAGGGAGAAGATGTAGGGTTCTTCGGTGATTTCCAGCAGCAGCCGCATGAGCGGACAGGTTCCTTACCCGTTGTCGCAGCAAAGGAATTTGGGAAAGGGAAGATTGTCGTGATCGCTGATCAAAACTTGGTTGGTAGCATGTTTCTTTCTTACGCCGATAATCGAAAGCTTTGGATTCAGGCTGCCAGTTGGGCGGGTGGTCGTGAGCAGTCGCGAAATATCGATGTCTCCGGTGAGCCAGCCGACAGCGACCGGACTGTTGTATGGTGTTACGAGCCGATCGCGAAGAATAAGGCGTATTGGGGATCATCGGATCCAGACCGGTTATATCATGCATACGGCTTGTTGTCGAAGCATGCAGAGCCTTACGCAACGGATCGAGAAGTCTCGCATGCTAGTTGGATGATTCTCCCAGACGAGGAACTACTTGAATCGTCGGAGGTGAAAAGGTTGACAAGCCAGTTCGTTCAATCTCCCGAACGAAATTTGTTAATCCTATCTAGTGCTGAGCTACCCTCGGGGCCTCAATTGGGCAATTTAGATACGAAATGGTTGCGTTCGATCGTCGGGGAAGATTCGCATCAAGAAGAACTTGGAAGTGACAGGGCGGCTTCGGAGGTTTTGAGTTGGCGATTATCTAACGGGTCGAAGGTTCATATTGCCTCAAAGAGACAATGGGATAATCGCGCGATCTCTTCTCCTTACAAGACACGAAATGAGGATGAAGAACGACGGGACTTGGATCGGCTTGGGCTCTTCTGGAAAAATGGATTGCGTCGGGTCGATCCGATCGATCAGGAATTTCATATTCCAATCGAATAGAACCTAAATTTTTGCCATTTTGAATTGTGAGGGACTTACTCGAATCTCAGAAATGGATCGGTTACGATAAGGGGCTGTTGATACGCTCCTCTCCTCTGATTGTATCGGACACCGATTCATGCAAGCCATTTTGGCACTCGACCAAGGAACCACTAGTTCCCGTGCAATTTTGTACTCCCATGAAGGCAATGTACTGGGGGTGGCTCAAAAAGAGTTCCAACAATATTATCCTGAGGGAGGTTGGGTGGAACATGATGCAAATGAGATATGGCTATCCCAACTAGATGTTGCGAAGCGAGTTATATCGCAATGCGGTTTGACTGCGAGAGATATTGGTGCGATCGGGATTACCAATCAGAGAGAAACGACGGTCGTTTGGAATCGAAAGACTGGCCAGCCGGTGCATCGAGCCATTGTTTGGCAGGATCGGCGTACAGCGAATTATTGTGATGAATTAAGACGAGATGGAACGGCAGATGAAATCACGTTGAAGACAGGATTGGTGGTAGATCCGTATTTTTCAGGGACGAAGCTACGTTGGATCTTGCAGAATGTACCTGGTGCACGCGAACAAGCGGAACGAGGAGAGCTTGCGTTTGGAACCGTTGATACTTGGTTACTGTGGAACCTTACGGGAGGATTAGCCCACCAAACCGATGTTAGCAACGCATCAAGAACTTTATTGATGGATTTGAAGACGCTTGATTGGGATCTAGGGATATTAGAGCGGTTTGGCATCCCAGCAGGAGTATTACCCACGATCCATTCTTCGAGCGAGCGATATGCCGAGACATCAAGTCAATGGTTTGGGGTTCCCATTCCAGTAGCGGGCATTGCTGGTGATCAGCAAGCGGCTTTATTTGGACAGAATTGTACGCAGCCGGGAATGGCGAAGAACACCTATGGTACAGGTTGTTTTATGTTGATGAACATTGGTTCTACGCCAATCGCATCGCGGCAACGACTTTTGACCAGTGTCGCTTGGAAGCGTGGTACAAAGACCGATTATGTACTTGAAGGTTCTGTATTTATCGCTGGCGCGGCCATTCAGTGGTTGCGAGATGGGTTGAAGATCATCCGGTCAGCTTCCGAGGTTGAGGAGTTAGCAAAGCAAGTTGTGGACAGTGACGACGTATATTTGGTGCCGGCCTTTGCAGGGTTGGGAGCACCTTACTGGGATGCGTATGCAAGGGGGACGATCGTTGGTATCACCCGCGGAACAACAGCAGCCCATCTCGCTCGCGCCGCTTTGGAAGGGATCGCATTTCAAGTTGCTGATGTATTGACTGCAATGGAAAAAGACTCGGGTCGGTCGATCACCGAGTTGCGTGTCGATGGGGGAGCAAGCGCAAATGACTTGCTAATGCAGTTCCAAGCAGACATTCTGCAATGCCCTGTTGTTCGTCCGAAAATCATCGAAACGACGAGTATCGGAGCTGCATTTTTAGCGGGTCTTGCGGTGGGCTTCTGGAAAGATGCGAGCGAAATCGAGCAGATCTGGCAAGCAGATCGCAGATTTGAACCAGTGATGAGTTCCGAGAAAGCGAGATTGCGACGCGAGCGTTGGGCCGACGCGTTAGGGCGTTCTCGCGACTGGGATCGACCTGGAGTTTAATTCTTCGGACGTTTGCTTTGCGTAAAATCCATCCTCTTACATTCCTCCAGAAGAATTCACACCCCATTTCAAAACTGGAATCGTCACTTATGAATCGTGAGTCCGCAGTTAAACAGCTTCAAACCACGCCTCATTGGAACATTGTGATCATCGGTGGAGGTGCGACTGGTGCCAGTATTGCTTTAGATGCCGCAAGCCGAGGATTGCGAGTAGCGCTGATCGAAAGGGATGATTTTGGCAAAGGTACATCTTCTCGCTCTACCAAGTTAGTGCATGGTGGAGTGCGATATCTTGCTCAAGGAAACGTTAGTTTGGTGCGAGATGCGCTCCATGAGCGGACGCTGTTGCGAACGAACGCACCAAACGTGGTCCATGAACTTTCTTTCTTGGTGCCCTGTGCGAACCGCCTGCAGCACTTGTGGTATGCAATGGGCTTTTTTGTATACGATTTATTGGCTGGCAAAAGTGGGTTTGCAAAAGCAAGACGTTTGAATCAGCGACAGTGCCAACAACGAGTTCCGACGATCGCACCTTCAAAATCAAAGTTTGGGATCCTCTACTCAGACGGCCAATTCGATGATAGTCGATTGCTGATTGATATCGTAAAAACAGCCCATTCGCTCGGGGCCGTTGTCTGCAATTACCTTGAGGCAACCGGATTGGTGAAAGATGATCAAGGTAAGGTTGTGGGCGTACGAGTTGTACAGCGTGAAGGAAGTGATGGACCTGAGTCATTTGAGTTGATTGCGGATTGTGTGATTAACGCAACAGGACCATTTTGCGACGAGTTGCGCAAAGTGAACGACTCAGCTACCAAGCCGATGATCGCTCCCAGCCAAGGTGTACATATAGTTTTGGACAAGAGTTTTCTCCCAGGAGACTCTGCGGTGATTGTTCCCAAGACAAGTGACGGGCGGGTTATTTTCATGATTCCGTGGTTGGGACATACGGTGATTGGCACAACCGATACGCCGATCGAGAGGGCGGTGAGCGAACCAGCGGCCCGAGAAGAAGAGATTGAGTTTCTATTAAGGACTTCGTCGGAGTATTTGAGCAAGCAACCCACGCGATCCGACATCTTGAGTATCTATACAGGGATACGTCCGTTGGTTCGTTCTGGGGCGGTAGGTAAGACATCCAAGCTGTCTCGTGATCACACGATAGAGATCGCCACGAGCGGTTTGATCACCATCACCGGTGGGAAATGGACAACTGCAAGAAAAATGGCCCAAGACTGCGTGGATCAAGCATTAGTTTCCGCATCCATGCGTGGAGTACAGCCAGTCCCTTGCTCGACCCGCACACTTTCGCTTATTGGGGACGAGGGATCCAAAATCACAGCAATGCTTCGGGAGTCTCCCGAGCTCGCAGAGCCACTAGTGACAGGGTATCCTTATCGACTTGTCGATGTTATTTTTGCAGCCCGGTATGAAATGGGGAGGAGCATTGAGGATATCCTTGCTCGGCGAACGCGTTTATTATTCTTGAACGCGGCGGCCGCCTTGAAAGCAGCCCCTGGTGTTGCACGGTTACTCGCAGTCGAGTTGAATAAAGATACTGTGTGGATAGACGAACAGTTGAAGCAGTTCCGCGAGACTGCAGCGCATTTCCTTCCCCCTAGTCCAACATCTCCTAAACTATGAGCATTCAATTTCGTCGACGTAACGTTTTCCGTGCCATGTTATCGGTTGTAATGGGTGCCTCTACGTTTGTTGGTACGATGA
>JBEICB010000286.1:0-5287 GCA_040373655.1 Pirellula sp.
AACGAGATAGCCACCACCGATGAGTTTGACTATGGTCCATTGCAATAGATAAGCCGACAGCAAAATTGCAACAACGCGGAAGACAAAAGCCCCAATTAACCCATATGAGAGAGCTTTGGCTCGCTGGTGCTTGGGTAAACGTTTGACCAACATTCCCAAAACCAAGGCGTTATCGATGGAAAGCAGTCCTTCGAGAAGGATTAGCAATACGATCACCAAGAGGTCCGATGTTTCAACGCTTTGCCCGAGGATGTTGACCGCGAAGGGCAAGCTGTTGGTTAGGAAGTGGCAAAGGTCAAGCATCGGTTTATAGGCAATGGTTAGGAGGCGGTAGGACTTATGCCCGAAAAAATCCACAGTTTGCAACTGTAAGCATTTGTGTCCATCAAGGATACCCCATCAGCGTCGATGGGCTACCCACCGTGCAAGGGTAGCGACAAAATTGCCTCGCATACCAAAGGGGAGAAAATCGAACCAACCCGGTCGGATTGCAACGCTTTCGGGTAGATTTCCACCCTTGGTTCGGAAAAACTCGAGCCAAAACCTTCTTAGAATCGCCTAGAAACTTCGGCTTTCATTGGTAAACTAGCCAAGTTCAAAGACCGGGAACTTTTCCCAGATACCGATTCAACGGAATAATTTCGAATGTCCGACGCACAGCAACCCAACGATTCACAAGCACGCCCCTCTTCTTCTGGTCCCCTAAATTTAGAGGCAATCCGTCAAGCGAGATTAACGCAGGAGCAAGCGGTCGCGGTTCAGCAGCCTATCAAACGACTAAAGCGGTCTGGCTCACAACAAGGAAATTCTACGGAAGGTGCTGATGCTTCCGGTGAAAACTCAAAAGGTGTATCCGGGGCTGACGGGGCACCGGAGAAGATTGATGCAGAAGCGATGCCAGCTCGCCACCGGTCGAACCGGGACGCCACCCCGGCTGTTGCACCTAAGGTTCCCGTGCCAAGTGTTCGCCGGCGTGATCAGCAAGAGGATTCCGAACTGGAAGCTGCCTTGGAAGGTGCCGATCTAGACAACCTGATGATCGGCGATAAAAACGCTGGTCGAGTCGGGGTAAGTTTGGAACTTGGGAATCGCTATCAAGCGCGTATTCTAAAAGTCCACCAACCGAATGTATTCGTCAGTCTTGGTGGTCCGAACGAAGGAGTCATTCCTTTGCTTCAATTCACAGACATGCCCGTGGAAGGAGCCCAGCTCGACGTAGTGATTCGATCCTACAACGCTGACGAAGGGCTCTATGAGTTGGCTATTCCCGGCGAAGCGATCTCAGCAAACGATTGGTCGGACTTGGAAGAGGGGGCCGTTGTCGAAGCCAAGATTGAAAGCGCCAACACGGGTGGTGTGGAATGCAAAGTTGGAAATATTCGTGGGTTTATCCCGATGAGCCAACTTTCGGAATTTCGAATTGAGTCCGCAGCAGATTTCATCGGCCAAAAACTCTTGTGCGTAGTGACCGAAGCGAATCCACGTCGAGGAAATTTGGTTCTCTCCCACAGAGCTGTTCTCGAGCGAGAAAAGCAAGAAAAGAAAGCCGAGCGCTTGGCCAGCTTGGAAATCGGACAGCTTTGTGATGGTATTGTGCGAAAAGTCATGGACTTTGGAGCATTCGTCGATATCGGCGGTCTCGATGGCTTGATCCACGTCAGTCAATTGTCTTGGGAGAAAATCAAACATCCTTCCGAAGTGGTCAAAGAAGGTGACAAGATCCAAGTTCGCATCGAAAGCTTTGATCCAAAGACCGCAAAAATTGGGCTCTCCTATCGTTCGCTGCAAGATAATCCTTGGAACGACGCAGAATCTCGGTTTCCAGTCGGTTCAACGATCACGGGTACAGTATCTCGACTGGCAAATTTCGGGGCATTCGTCAAACTCGGAACAGGTGTTGAAGGACTAATCCACATCTCGGAGTTGGCTCACCGTCGCGTTGCAAATGTCGCTCAGATTTTGAACGAAGGACAAGACGTTGAGGTAAAGATCCTGTCGATCGATCCCTCGGCACAACGAATCGCTTTGTCGCTCAAAGCAACGCAAGCGAAGCCAGAGGGCGCGAAATCAGACGCAAAGACAGAAACGCCACAAGAAGAACAGCGTCGCGAAGTTGCAGTTAAGAAATTCCAAGGGCAATTGCGTGGGGGTACCGGAACAAACAACGGAGGAGACCTGTTCGGTTTGAAGCTCTAGTGGCCAATTAATCTGACGCTGTTCTATAAAGTCCTCAGTCCGGTGCATTTATTGCAACCACACAAATGATAAAGGGCCTCCAGTTGGAGGTCCTTTGCATTTGGTACTCCCGTTATTTTCGTGGAGAATCAACTCGGCTTTGCTAGCACTGCACAAGCCATCGCAGTGCGAGCATATTGTCCAATGAACCCGGCAATCTTGCGAACTTCTTCCCTGCGCTGATTTCTTCGATTCCTCGAGCCGACTTGGCGTATTCGGGCGGGGGAATTTGTGTTGTAATATGCGAAGATGTTCGTTTTGTTCGAAGTCAGATCAGGTCAAACCAAGCGATGAAGTACGTCATCATTATTCCAGACGGTTGTGCCGACTATCCCGTGGATAGCTTAGGAGGCAAGACACCCTTGCAGGCAGCTCGCACGCCAAACATGGATGCAATTGCAACCCAAGGAGTCGTTGGTCAATCGGATAACGTGCCGAGCCACTTACCTGCTGGTAGCGAAGTTGCCAACATGACTTTGTTCGGTTACGACCCAAATCAATACTTCACGGGACGTGCTCCGATCGAAGCCGCGGCACAAGGGATTGTGTTAGGACCAAATGACTGGGCTATTCGTTGCAATACAGTCAATATTCGCGATCAGATCATGATCGACTTTACCGCTGACCACGCCAGCAATGACGAAGCTCGACAGGTACTTTCTAGTGTTCAAGAAGCGATTGGCAACCCTTCATTAGAATTTACCCCAGGGGTCAGCTACCGGAATCTATTGATATACCGTGGACGCCCGAACGAGGTTTCTCCATTTTCTTCTGATACAAAAACACGAGCCCCTCATGATTTAACCGACGGGCCCGTGATAGATGACTTTCCGCGTGGTCCAGGATGTGACTTGTTAAGCGAATGGATGCAGCAGAGCGCGAACGTGTTGGCAGAGCATCCTGTAAACGTCAAAAGACGGGAGCAAGGTCGGATACCCATTAGTCATTTGTGGTTATGGGGATTGGGGAAGACCCCCAAGCTTGAATCGTTCGCAAGTCGATTCGCAAAGACGGGTGCGATGATCACTGCTGTAGATCTTTTGCGAGGGTTAGCAGCACTTGTTGGTTGGGATCGGATTGAGGCACCGGGTGCAACGGGGTATTTGGATACGGACTATGCATCGAAAGGGCGTACAGCCATCGAAGCATTGAAAAAGTATGATTTGGTTTGTGTACATATTGAAGCTCCGGATGAGGCGAGCCACGAAGGACGCGTTGAGGAGAAGGTCAAAGCTCTTGAGGCAATCGACCGAGAAATTGTCGGACCGATTCTAGAAGCATTGAAGAAGCATGGTGAATACCGTATTTTGGTGACACCGGATCATCCCACGCCAGTGAGCACGAAA
Source organism: Pirellula sp. (assembly GCA_040373655.1). GTDB lineage: Bacteria > Planctomycetota > Planctomycetia > Pirellulales > Pirellulaceae > JBKCUI01. The sequence continues at coordinate 3,582 of JBEICB010000286.1, forward strand.
AAGCACTCACATGGTTGGGTTCCCTTTACGATTGCAGGAACGGGAGTGCAACGCGATAAAGCGACTTCTTACGATGAGATTGCGGCAGCTTCTACAGGGTTGCAGCTCGCCAAGGGTTGGGAGTTGATGCCCAAGTTCATCCGAGGGGAGTGGTAATCAGAGCAACTCGGACTTTTGCAGTTTTGCTGTTCGAACACGGACGAAGTACATGAAAGCGGAACGTGTGAACTTGGTTGGACTAACACTTCTCATGGTGGTGTTTTGTGCTTTGCAGGTTCAGGCTCAAGCTCCGTTGGAGCAGTCGCAGAGAGCAGAATCGCCGCCGAGCGTTGAATCTTCCAAGGGGATCGCACTATACCTTGGGGAGCAAGGGCGGTTTCCGGGCCTAGGGGTCGGCGAAATTCGCGTGGCAGCGGGGCAGATTGCATCGGACGCAACCATCCGCTTGGTGGTTCGAGAGAAACAAAATCGCATTTTGTATCCGGCGATTGAGATCGTCTCAATTGAACCACCTCCCCTTCCACCGTCCGGGCTTGCGGATAAGCCTGCGAGACGAGTCGGGGAGGGAGCCGTTCTCAAGCGGTTAAAGGGTGCAATCCAACGAGTTCGAGAACATATCGATCCGTTGGAACATGTACGTGTAAGGTTTCTGTTTACTGGGACAGAGCCCCTAGAAGTTCGACTGCAAGGCGATGTGGAGAGCACTGTGAAGCTCGTTCCAGTATCCACCGAAGACCCCTCAAATACGAGACGATGGGAAGGGTTGCATGCAAGTTGGTGGGAGGGTTACGTACAACAAGCCAGAAGGCAAGTGATACGAAGCGACTATCCGAACCTGATCGAGCGATATTTAGTTTATTCATTGGCCAACAGGTTTGGCTTCCCGATCCCATTGATCGAAGAATCCAAAGATGGCTTATTTGTGAAACGCAAGGAATCCGAAGGGATCGATGAACCACTTCCGGCTATTGCGCTTGTCTCTGGATTGGAAGAAATGCATGACACAATCCGCCAGGAGCAGTTGACGAAGAGTGTAGCGGATAGGCCGCAGCGAGTGGCAGTACCGAATCCTCCGAGATGGAGCAAGAACCGGGTTCCTGAACTTCCGGAAGGAAGTTCCCTTGAGAGTGTGCCCGTGGAATCCATAGCGAATGTAGTTCCACCAGAGTGCTTGTACATTCGTTTTGATTCGTTTCAAAACTATCTTTGGTTTCAGCAACTGAGCGCTTCGCGGGGTGGGGACATTGCTCAATTGATCAAACTGCGAGGTTTCAATTACGAAACGGCTGAACGAGCGGAGCGACTGCTCAACACGAAAATGACGACGTTGAGCAAGCTGTTTGGCGATGCGGTAATCTCGGATATGGCGATCATCGGCCACGATCTTTACTTGCAGGACGGCCCGACAATGGGGGTTGTATTTGAAGCGCGAAATTTTGCGTTACTAAAAGGATCATTTGAGCAAGAACGATTGGCAACCGCTAAGCGATTGGAAGCCCAAGGAGCTAAATTACGAGAAGAGGATATCGATGGAGTGGCTGTCTCGTTCTTGAGCATGCCGGATCAATCCGTGCGTTCCTTCATGGTCGAAGCGGAGCCTTATTTATTCGTAACAACAAGCCGAACGCTCGCAAAGCGATTTTTAGAGGTTCAAAAATCAAAGCAATCGCTCGGGTCGCAACCGGAGTTTCGTTACACCCGCTTTC
>JBEICB010000131.1:0-13106 GCA_040373655.1 Pirellula sp.
AACACTGGATCGACCTGATGCGGGTGAGATTGCCTTTGATGGGCAGCGGATCGATTGTCTACCGAGTCGTCAGCGCGATCAGTTCCGCAACGAACAACTCGGGATGATTTTCCAATTTTACCATCTCTTGCCAGAGTTAACTCTTCTCGAAAACGTGTTAGCTCCTGCGATGATCGGTCATGGAATCTTTTCGTACTGGAGCAAACGCAGACAAATCGTGGATCGAGCCAAGCAATTGATCGATCTTGTTGGGCTTTCGCATCGAATGAAGCACCGACCGCGAGAATTATCAGGCGGCGAGATGCAACGCACGGCGATTGCTCGGGCTTTGGTGACCAATCCCTCACTGTTGTTGGCAGATGAACCCACGGGGAACTTGGACCAAGAAACCGGCCGGACTATACTGCAGTTGCTGCGTGTGCTGAATCGTGAGCATGGATTGACGATTGTCATGGTTACTCACGATGAGTCGATTGCGCAGCAATGTGATTCGATCGTTCGTCTAAAAGACGGACGAGTCGAACGGCTTGCTGCACCGATCTTGCGAACTACGTCGGTGTAGATTTTTCCACCGACCTACAGCAAAAGACCGTGCGTCTTGTGACCAACCAACTATCAATAACCGCAAATCGCCACCTTTGTGCCGAGACTTTCGGTCCCTTTTTCCTAAGCAGTTATTGGCTTATCGTTATTCTTGTTGCTTGCGGTTCGACTGCTCGATCGCAAGATTTCGATGCTTCCACAAAGCCAAAGAGTCCTTTGGCTAGCCAGTCGATCTTTGGGTTGGCGATTCCTCCGCAAAGCGATGCGTACTTATTGGCCGATCCTCCTGAGACCCTTCGTCCACGGTTGAGTCGTGTGTCGAAGATTCTTATTGATCGTTGTTTGGGTTGTCACAACAGCGGGGAGAAGCAGGGAGGGTACGCGATGGATACCCCCGCACAACTCTTTGTGCCTGGTGACACGAAAAAGCTACCCATCCGATTACCGACCCCAAAAAGCGAAGAGACCGGTACTGATCCTCTGGAGCAGTACCACTTTCCCGAGGGACTCGGAGAATTGTTTGAGCGTCTTCTGAGCGAAGATCCAAAACTACGAATGCCTCTCGATGCCGATCCGTTGACTTGGGAAGAGATCGAAGACATCCGTGAATGGATCGTCATGGGTAGTCGAGTGGATGGTACGAGCGATGCGCCGCTTGAATCGTTTTTGCCAACTACGATTTCGACGCAACCTAAATTAGTCGATTATCCAAAACCGCATCCGATTCAAGCTTTAGGATTTGAAGTCCAGCGGCGATGGGTGTTCACCAGCGGTTACTACGAAGTGCTTGCGTTTCCCATGCCGATTGACGATCCGCAGCAGGAGGGTGTGCAGGAGACGCAAAAGGAACACTCGGCGGATGAAGGCTCTTTCAACCCAAGCCCGATCGCAAGGATTCCAACGCGAGGGCGAAGCATCAGTGATCTGCAATTCGACGCGGTAAGTGGAACGCTGTGGGTTGCATCTGGGGAGCCTGGGAAGTTCGGGTTCGTGGAGTCGATTCAGCTATTAGACGCTGAGGTGAGCGAGGGAAATTCAGAGAATACAGTTGGGCTATTCAATATTGGAACACGAAGACTCGTTTGGGTGTGCCGGGACATGCCGTTGGATATTGCTTTAAGTCCAAGTGCCGAACGACTGGCCATTGGTCAGTCGGATGGATCGATTGTCATGATTCATGCAATTAGTGGTTCTCTATTGTGGCGTGCGACGGCACATGCTGCGGCAGTCACTAGCGTGGATTGGTCACGTGATAGCAAGACGTTGCTGACAGCGTCCCGAGACCGGATGGGGAAATCGTTTTTGGGTAGTGACGGGACAATGCTCAGCAGTTTCATCGATTCGGAAAGAACGGTCGCTTCTTTGGTAGCTTTGAATCGAGGTGCTGTTGGATTTGATGAGGCAGGTGTTGTGAGATTCTATCCAAATTTCACGACCCCAAACGCGAGAACAAGTCGTGACGGGTTTCCACAGCAGACACATCGAATGGTTACGAACAACGATGATTTTTTTGTCTTGCAATCTGATCGCATTCGGCATTTTCGCGTACGACGCGAGGAAGTTGTCGAATCGAAGGGGGAAGATGGAAAGGAAAAAAAGAAAACCAACTTTCATCTCGATGAACGAGACGGCTTAGCGTTTTTTGATGCGAGCAAGACGTTGTCCTTACAAGCGGGTTTTCTTCCTATTCGCATTGAGCGCTCTGTGCTCAGTTCAAGTAACGCCGGGTCGGAGTCTCCATCTTGGATCGCAGTGGGTGGAGCGAACGGTCAGGTGCTGTTTTGGAATCCGGAGTCGGGGAATACGACTACATTGTTGTGTCATCCTCGCAACTAGTGGAAATCGCCTCGAAGGATTTGCCCAGCGTGATTTTCCTGGAGCGGTAATCGCTATTGATTGGCAGGCGGTTCAAGGAACTTGATACATGCTGGTTTCTCTGCAGAGACGACGTGTCCCGTCGGCTTGAGAAAACCTGTTGCGCTATCGATGCGAAAGGCGACGACAGTATCGGAGTCTTGGTTTTCCGCCAGCAAGAATGAGCCGGAGGGGTCTAAGCGGAAATTGCGTGGCGTGCGTCCTAACGTTGAAAAATTTTCTATTCGGGTTGCTGAGAAGTCTTTTGGGTTGATTGCAAAGAGGGCGATGGTGTTATGGCCACGGTTGGAGCCATAGACGAATCGACCAGAAGGATGGACCAGGACTTCGGCGGTCGACCAACCTGCTTGCAGGGGATCTTCTGCAACGGTTCTTACGGTGCGAATTTCGGTCAATTTCCCGATTTGAGGATCCCAGGCTGCGCTGGTGAGTGTCATGTTCAATTCGTTAATTATGTATAAGCTTTTCCCGTCCGGATGGAAACTCAAGTGGCGAGGTCCGCTACCGCCTGCCAAGCTAAGAAAAGGGTTATTGCTAGGTTTAAGTTTCTTAGATTCAGCATCGAGTTGGTAAACGAAGACACGATCGACTCCGAGATCTGCGACGAGTACCCATTGGTTGGTCGGATCAATTTGTGCACAGTGTGCATGGGGCTTTTCTTGGCGAGCGGTATTGGGTCCACTTCCTTGATGTTGAATGGTTGATGACTCCGGATCTAAACCGCCATCTTCTCGAATGGGCAGTAGCGATACCGATCCGCTGCCGTAATTGGAAACTACTGCGAAGCGTCCTTGGCGATCTATTGTCACGTGGCAGGGCCCATTTCCTTGGACGCGTTCGATATTGATCAATGAAAGCTCAGGCAGTTCTCCGCGTTCGTACGCAGCGCGATCAAATTGATAAGCGGCGAGTGAAGCAGCGCGTTGTTGATCATCGATTGCAGATTCCGTTACGACATAAAGAACATCCTTACGAGGGTTCAAGGCGAAGAACGAGGCTTTGGGTTGTTTTGCAACTAATTTGGGTTCAACCATCGAACCGTCTGCTTTCAGTCGGCTTGCATAGATCCCGGGTCCATACCCACCGATCCAAAAGACTTGCTCTTTCGCTTGGGCAGAAGTTTGCGGTGTTGCTTCCGGATTAGTCGTATTGCCATTGGCGTGTTGAATGACGAAAGCTACGAGTTCATTGCATTGGAAGAAACCGTTCCACATGTTGTGCCCTTGTCCTGGTGGCACGATCAAATCCATCGGTGCATCGAGTTGTTGGTAGCGTTTCTGGACAGCCCTGGAGTTCGCCTCTAGTGGCACGACGGTATCCACATCGCCGTGGATTGCAAACAAAGGGACTTTGGCTTTTGCCAGGGCATCGATTCGGTCGACGGGGTTCCATTCTTGCAAGCGTTTCTGTAGCTCTTCAGGGGTGACATCAAAGGCTCCGGCAGCTCTGTCCAATCCTGGGTAGCTCGCGAGGCTGCAAACGGGGTAGATACCAGCCCATGCAGTGACTTGATCTGGATGCGAGATAGCCCAGGAAAGAGTTTGCAGTCCACCGCGTGAGCGCCCCAAGAGGATTGGCTTGTCGGAATATCCTCGGCGAACCATTTCGGCGTGTAGCAGGTCGAATATTTTGTTTCCTTTGGGGCTTCCGTAGGATTCCCCGGCGTCAATTCCGGCGATGGCGATTCCGGCTTTTTGAAACCGTTCGAACATCCAGCGCTCTTCTGGACCAGGGAGGTTTGGCAACGTCGGAGCATACCAGACCCATGGACGATTCGAAATGCTCGATGCATCGTCGCGCGATGGAGATTGGTCGTTTGAGCGATCGGCAGAAGCTGGGATCAAAAATGCTTCACGGCCTGAAAGAGCAAAGCTTTCTCCTTGCATGGGCAATTGCTTTGAGCCTTGTTGTGCGTAGCAGGTCGTCAAAGCAAAGGGAGCAATGAAGCAAAGAATGATGACTTTTAGCCAGTGCAAGTTTTGGGGGATCATCGACGAATCACTCTTTCTGATTTGGAGGGAGTTTAGATTTTCGACGCGAGTTACGCAGAATGGATTTTCATGGAGGTCGTATGCGTTTCGCCTGGGGCGATTGGGACCGCTCGACGCCGAACGTTCCCGGTTTCTATACAGCACATTCGCAAATATTCTTCATCACCAAAATCTACCATTCTTTTTGATTTGGCAATCCAGGGGTTCCAAACGATCGTTGATTCTGAGCCTTCAGCAGTGATATGAATGGTCCGGTCCCAACCTTCGTCGACCAATCGAATGTCGGAGGCTTTTCCCTCGTAAATACGATCAGTTTCTTGCTGGAAGGAGATAGGTCGATCTTCGGCTGGATGTTCGACAGCAGTCAATTGATCGAGGTAGGAACATTTTCTCAGATCGCCATCGATATGCACGTTTGCGATGTTGCTGACTTGGAAATACGTATGTAAAGCTAATTCGAAAGAATACAGTTCATCGGATCGATTGGTTACCGATAGTGCTACTTTCAGGCTTCTTCCAAAGCGAGCGACCAGAACGAGTTCAAATGGTTCTTTGACGATTCTCATTTCGATTTGAACATCGTCATCGATCCTCGTGGAGGAAACCAGTTCCCAGAGTTGAGTTCGAGCCCAACCATGTGCAGGTAGACTTGGATCGCTTGGATGCGCACTGAACCATGGAAAGCAGATTGGTATTCCACCGCGAATTGGTTTACCGGGTGTAAACTGAGATTGATCGCTCAGGAAAAGGACAGGGTGTTTCTGATCAAGAGGATGGTAACTTGTCAGGTGTCCACCTTGTAAGTAGAACTCTCCGGTGCAGTGCGGGGTAGTGATTTTCCCGACGGACAAACCCGTGTAGGGTTCGAGGAATTGAAGTCGGTCTTTGATCTGGAGAGGACGTAGTGCCCGAAGCTCTGTCATGATCGGATCTCCCTGAAGAATGGAATCTACGCTCATGGATGCAATCCATTGGATCAACGGACCGGCCGGATTTACTGGATTATTATCACCACGAGGACGAGCGTTCTGCAAACACTGCTGTAGGACTTTAATACTCTAGCACACCAACACGTCCAACGCTTTGGATAAGTCGTTCAAGTTCGGACGATTGTTCGATGGCGGCAAATCCAAGAGACTCAAGGATTTCGATCGATATTTGGCTTTGTAAGTAGACGCTTCGTCGCGATTGGACGGAACGCAAAATGGAGGCAGCGAAGGCATTTTCCATGGAACTATTTAGCAATTCCCGGGTCAATTCTGCATCGGGTGCATCTGAGGCTAGTGCGTTGATACCTTCGGTTACGTCGCTGAGTTGCTCGGCGATCACGACGACACGACCGGTAGGAGTAAGCCATTTTTCGGCGATCCATGCAGCACTTGCGACTTCGTCCCAACTCGGGGAGCGGGGGGGAGCGACATTACTATTACCGAGAATCCGAACTACGACGAGTTCGAGTGATTGCAGAGCAGTTGAGGTGGGTTTGGTAGCCACTGCTTGCGAGCAGACTTGGGCAACACGTTCAGGATTTCCTGCAGCTACTAGTCCGATCTCTCCGTCATGGTTGATCACGACTGCGATAGCAAATTGCACACCGAGTAGCCATCCAGATTGATGTTGGATTTCATCGTCTTGAATGTTTGGGGTGCGTAGTAGCCAACGTTTGGCGTAATGTTGTTGAGTGGGACCATCTGCAAAGGCCGGAAGTACGACAAAGGGGTCCGCGCTGCGTGGGTCGCTCGGTTCTAACCAGCGATAGATTGGGATCACAAAGTCTGCTTCGACCAATTCCCGTTGCAGGTACATCGGTTCAGCGGTATCGGATGCAGCGATGTATTCGAGAGACTGTGGTTCGTCAGGCGAGTGGTAGACTACACGCAGGATTTCATGCGGGGCAGGTGCATTTTCACCGGCCTCCTCTTCGGTGATACTCCCGATGACTAATGTGCGTTCCGGATGGTGATGAGCCAGCCATTGCCGGAGTTGTTCTGGTAGCTGATCGATGGAGTTGTCGAAGTTCGTTCGCCTTGGAATTACCAGGGTGATGGCAACTTGTTTCTCTGCGAGCTGACGCATCAACCAATCTAGGACCGGGGTCGCGATTTGAAATGGGTTTGGAAGATTGTCGTGCAGAGCGATCGCAAGTCGATCACCGGGTACGAATGCTAAATCGACGGATGGATAATCGACGGGATTTCGAAGTGCTTCAACCACGGTTTCTGGTATCGAGACGGAGCCGTCGCAGATAGCGGATCGAAGGGAGATGTATTCAGAATCAAAATTTGGTTTCATCGGTGAAGAAGCTTTCGGTACCACGCTTCATGGGCTTGAACCATGGCGGAGACGGAGTGTTGTTGTTCAAGTTGTTCTTTTGCTGTTGCGATCAGCGTAGTGCGTAAGGAAGTGTCATCGAGCAATTGATGGGATAGTCGCATCAATCGGTCGACGTCCCCCAGCGCGAACAGGTAACCGGACTTTTCATTCTTAACTAGGTCTTGGTTACCGGGGATTTCTGTAGCCACTACGACAACGCCCGCTTGCATTGCTTCGAGCAATACGTTGGATTGTCCTTCATAGAGACTTCCGTTCCAGAGCAAATCAGCATGTGGAAGGATCTGCAGAACATCATTTCTGTGACCGACGAGATGAACATTTTTGGCAGCACGTATATTGTCGCGGAATTCTTCGAGACGTTCTCGTTCGGGGCCTTCTCCGATGATGACATAGCTGACATCACCGCGCAAGACGCTCAGCATATCTGCTGACCATATGAGGTCTTTGTACCCTTTTTGGGGCCAGAGTCTACCGATAGAGAGAATCAGTTTATGGTTTTGTGGGATTCCCAATCTTCGGAACGCTTCTTCGCGAGGTATATCCAAAGCAGGGTTGCGGGGTGTGATGCCATTAGGGATTACAGTGAAGTGATTCCTAGAGACACCCTTTGAATCATAGAAGTCGACAACCCCTTGGCTGTTGGTTGAGATTCCTTGTGTCCGCTTTGCGAGTGCTCGATCGATAGTTAACTGCCAAGTCCCTTTCCAGGGGTCGACCGATCGTTCGGAGCCAACTACAACGGGGACTTTAGCTGCAAGAGCAGCACTACGACCGTACGCGTTCGCCGCGAAGAGCCAGGTGTGTACGATATGAGGTTGAATTTGCTTGAGTTTCCGATAGAGCTTAAACCAAGCGAAGGGATCTCCGGTAGCATGTTTGCCGATCAAATGGACAGGAATATCGGCTTGTTTTAGTTCCTCTTCCAAGGGGCCTGTACGGGTTAGGACAAGTACGGAGGGGTCGAAGGATTGGGAATCGAGGCCGCGTACTAGGAGAGAGATTTGTTTCTCTGCGCCACCTTGTTCGAGGGTGGGGATGATTAAGCAGAGTTTGATGCGTTGCGAATCACTCACGAGCGGCCTCGGTTGCTTGTAGCGATCTTTTGGAAGATAGAATTCCAGCGGTCGAGAGCATGCTCAAATGGGTAGTGGCGATGAAAAAAACTCCGCAATGCGATCGCTTCTTGATTCCATTGTTGGCGGTGTCCAATCCAGTCATGAAGCTGCGAAGTTAGGCTTTCTGCGGAATGAAACGTCTTGAGCAATGGGGTTTCGGGCATCCACTCTGCTGTAGTTGGCGACTCAGCAACGATGGTTGGAATGGCGGATTGTAACAACAAATTGGTCGAATACTGCAGGGAGTGTTGCGGGTTCGAAACAATCGCTAGATCAGCAGCTTGGATTATATCGTCGAGAACATCGAAGCCATCGAAAAGTAGTATTTCTCGATGCCATCCTCGCAATTTGATCCATTCATAGATTTGCGAAGTGTCTTGTCGTATTCCTACAAGCCACAGTCGGATAGGGTGGCCTCGATCCAGTAGATCGCAGACCGCTTTTAGGACGGGCTGTAGCTGCGGAAAGGAGGAATCGCCGAAATGGATTGCTAGGTCGGTAAAGCCGGGGACTACAAAGTCACTGGATGCATGGAACAGAGCGTTGCTGGCTAGTTGTTTTTCGGTTGCTGAGCGTGCAATACCTGGATGGATCAGATCTGGGATTAGTGATATTGAAGATTTAGAGATACCTAGTTCTGCAAGCGATTGGGATTTGCTGTACGAAGGAGTAATGATCGCGTCGGCTTGCCGTAATGCGCTGTCGACCGATGTGGTAATGCTACCGAAGCCTCTTGGTCGAGAATGTGGCTGGAACTCTTGTTGGACCCTTACGATAAAGGGGAGATCTAAGTTCTTGCATTTCTGAGCAAGGTTCGGGAGGATTCCGTCGGTGGAGTCGATGTAGAGAGCATCGAAGTTGGATCTGAATTTTTGTACCCAATGAACAATACTCCGCTGAAAGGCACCTTCGTTCCAATGAGAAGTAGGTGGGGGTACCAATCGGTGGATGGTCGCACCACGGACGCTGGCAACCCCCGGCCAGTTTTTGTTCCAACGGGCGGTGAGGATCTCCGTTTCGACGCCAATAGTTTTCCAGTGATCGACCCAGTGAATCAATCGCAATGCTGATTCTTCTGCAATCGGCCAAACTTTGCGACTGACAACCAGCAATCGCATTTTCGATCGCGAGTCACTGCTAGTTGTTGCTAGATACTCCGCCACGGCCATCGCTTACCTCGGTTGACCCGTTGCTTGCAATCGTTTTCGATGCTCGTCAATATCTTGTGGTTCCATGACACCCACATAGGGTAGGTTACGGTAGAAGTCATCGTAATCGAGTCCGTATCCAACGACAAACTCGTTGGGGATGTGGAATACGCTGTAGTCTGGTTGTATCTCGACTTGAGACGTTCCTTGTTTGTTGAGGAACACGGCGGTTTTCACACTGCGAGGCTTTAGCTTTAGTAAGTGATTTGTTACTTCGACGAGTGTTTTGCCCGTGTCGAAGATATCATCGATCAGCAGTACATCTCGATCGACGATGTCTAATTGATCGAGTTCACTGATTTGCAGATGGCCTGATGAGGTACCGCCACGATACGACGAAGCGCGAATCAATTGGATCCGAAGCGGCATATCGAGGTGTCGGATCAAGTCTGCAAGCATGACGACGCTACCGGTCATGATGCCGACGACCGTGATCGGTCGATGCCCGTACTCTTTGCTGAGGGTAGCTCCTAGCTGTTCGATTCCGATGCGGATCGCATTTTGGTCATAGAGGATTTTCATGTAGCTGTTGCTCTAGTTCTATTCGCGAATGATCCACAATTGTTCGTAGGTACGAAGTAGTAAGAGATCGTCGGCGGGGACAAGGGTTGCACGCACGACGGAATCGGTGGTGATGGACGCAAGTTTGTTGTAGGCTTCGCTGGCGCGCAGAACGGTTACTTCGCCCGTGTCGGAAACGTTGACCAATCGATCACCAAGGAGAATTGGTGAGGAAAAGAAGTTTCCGCCGACACGTTCGCTCCATCGCACTGTGCCATCGCTTAGCCGCACGCAAGAGACGACACCTGCGTCGGACCAAAGGAACATCAAATCACCGGCAACGACGGGAGTGGGAACATAGGGTGCAGCGCGTTGGATGCGGAAGCGTTCTTTTTGGGTCTGCATATCGTAAGCAACGAGCAGATTGTCTCGTCCACCACCGGATCCATGGGTGGCGATTGCAAGTGGCCCGGACAGTACCGTAGAAGAGCAGATCCGTTGCTTAAAACAATCGTGGTTCCAAAGGATATTACCGGTTTGCGGATCCATTCCGAAGATCCCTAGTCCAGTCGTCGCACAGACGAGTTCTTTTTTACCGTCAGGCAACACGCGAACGTTTGGGACTCCGTAGCAGACTCTTTTGGTTGGTAGTTTCTTTTCCCAGATCGTTTCCCCGGTTTTTCGGTCGAGCGCGAGCATCTTGTCTTCTCCCGGTGCGACGCCCGGGTCGAGCTCCTGTGCATCTTGACTATCGAGCAAGATCACTTTGTCATCGACGAGGATAGGCGAGGAAGCGAATCCGTGTTGAGAGACATATCGTCCAAAATCTCGCGACCAAAGTTCATCACCTTCATGGCTGAATTGTTTGATAAAGACATGTTCGGGGTCACCCCAAGCGACAACAACACCATCCGCATCCACGGCGGGTGTGGACGAAGCGTAGGTGCTAAATTGATGCAATCGGTGGCTCGCAGATGGAAACGTTTTTTTCCAAACGATCTGAGGTTGCAGCTGAGCATCTTTGGGAATGTCGATTGCAACAACGTATCGGGATGCATCTTTTGCGTCTGCCGATAGGAGGTAAACGCGACGCGGCTTGCCTTGAGACTCCCAAATCACCGGCGAGCCGTTTCCAATACCTGGTATATCGAGCTTGGTAACCGATTCCTCTTTCCAAGGAATCGGAACACGGCAGGCGGGAAAGAACCCTGTACCGTCGTTTCCGCGAAATCGAGTCACCGGGAAGTCTTGAGCAGTCGCAGGAACATCGAGCCCCCCAGTGTTGAATATTGCGTTGAATATTGGGTTGAATATTGCATTGCAGATTGCAACAAGTCCAACAAGGGTGGCTGACCGGATTTTTTGGGGGGATGACAACATGACAGTTTTGACTTCGTTAGCCTTGGGGGAACATACGGACGCCGACGCTGAGCAAGATGTTTGCGTAGCGTTGTGTGTCACCGGTCTGGACGGTAAGGACATGGTCTTGGGTTGCGACGGCATCGTAGAACTGCCATTTTTCGATGGGCTTGAGTTCTAGGTCTAAGCCTGCATTTTTGATTGTATTTCGGTATTCGCTCCAAACCGGCGGATCGGATTCCAATGCGTATGGACCGGACTTTTCTGTCATCATCACCGAGACCGCTTCGATCGGGATCGCCGAAAGAATAGCTTGAAGGACTTGATCGCAGGTCACTAGGCCAGGCATAAGATTCAGGCTAACCAATTCGCAGCGTGGGCCTCGCTTGCTCGAAGAGGGATAATTTCCGTCAGCGATCAAGATGGTGGCGTGGTGACCGGCTTCTCCCAGTATTCGGGAAATAGTTGGGTGGATTAGTTTGCTCGTTAGCATAGAAGTTGAAGCCTTGAGTTTCCGGGTAAGGGCGATCGAATCACGTTGTGGCAGGAAGCGGAAAAGCAACGTCTTGGAAAACAAGCAGTGTAATCCATTCTCAGGAACTCGGAAAATAGGGAGGGGTGTTCTTAGTGAGGCGTTTGAGGGATGCTCGTTTTCCTTGGGTTGTCCCCTGCCCTGCTTTCTGTTGGTATTCCTATCCGGCAAGAATCTAGCGCCATAAAATGGCTTTCTGGATACAATGCGACGAAGCACAGCAATGGTGCTGTTTTTTGGTGGGCGATCACATTGGATGGCCCTGTGATTCATAAACAAGGAACTGTAATCGCATGTCGGAACGTCGTGTCGTCTTGGCAATGAGCGGAGGGGTTGATTCGAGCGTTGCCGCCCATCTGCTTCTCGAGCAAGGCTACGAAGTCACCGGGGTGTTCATGCGACACGGGGAAAAATCGAGTCAAGCTTGTGAATTGGGAGATGGAAAACCGAATCCGTTATTGCCGATCCTCGAAGGTCGACTCGATCACAAACAGGGTTGTTGTTCAGCGAGCGATGCGGCCGATGCTCGGCGCATCGCCGATAAGCTTGGTATTCCGTTTTATGCCCTCGACTTGGAATCTGAGTTTCGGCGAATTGTCGATTATTTTGTCGATGAGTATCAACAGGGACGCACTCCGAACCCTTGCGTTCAGTGCAACAATTGGATCAAGTTCGGGCGGTTGTTTGATTACGCGGATGCGATTGATGCGAAGTATGTTGCTACCGGCCATTATGCGAGGATGCTGTCGCCCGAACAAACAGCTGGTGAATGGGAACTGCATCGCGGTTTGGATGACGACAAAGACCAAGCTTACGTATTAACTGGTATCGATCGCAGTTTGTTGCCAAGGATGATGTTGCCGGTTGGTGGTTATCACAAATCGGAGATACGTCGAATTGCTGGTGAGTTGGGAATGCGGGTTGCCGATAAGCGAGACAGCCAAGAGATATGTTTTGTTACTTCTGGTTTGCATGCGCAATTTGTTCGACAGAAAAGTCCGGTTGATACATCGGGTGAAATTGTTACTACGGAAGGGAAGGTTGTTGGTCGCCATCCTGGAATTGAAGGGTTTACGATTGGGCAGCGCAAGGGGATTGGAGTTGCCATGGGCTCCCCATACTTTGTTGTTTCAATTGATCGGCCAACTCGGCGTGTGGTGATCGGTCCCCATGAAGCGCTAGCCCGAAGATCACTTCGAGCAACCGAATCGAATTGGTTGACCGATTTTCCAATCGATCAACCTACGAAGGCTTTGGTTCAAATTCGGTACAATTCGTCCCCGGAGGCCGCGGTTGTGACACGGCATGCCAACGGAGACTTCCAAGTGGACTTCCAAGGGGATGTCTTTGGAGTTTCACCGGGGCAGCTAGCTGCCGTTTTTCTCGGGACGCGAGCGGTCGGATGTGGCTGGATCGCTTGAGGATGGTTGAGGTTTCTTATTGAGATCTCCACACTGATGGTAGCCATCCGCTGCCAAGCGGTGGAAGTTGCGAGGAAGATGTCCACCGTCTGGCGAGCGGTGGCTACGGGAGAGCGGTGGCGACGGGAGAGCGGTGGCGACGGGAGAACGTAGATGCGGGGGAAGGTGGTGCGGGGAGCGGAGCGCAGTGGGATAGGGGTAGGGAAATCCGGTTGAGCCGGACTCCC
>JBEICB010000114.1:0-15260 GCA_040373655.1 Pirellula sp.
GCTGAGTAAACGCTGAGCCAAACCTCGTGCCGCTTCGACATGCTGTACATCATTCAGCAATTGCAAAGCTTGAAGTGGCGTATTGCTACGTTCCCTTCGCATACAGGATTGTTCTCGGTTTGGGGCATCAAAGTTCACCATAAACGGCGGAGGTGCTGTGCGCTTATAAAACGTGTACAAACTTCGTCGATAAAGTGCTGACCCTTTATCCTGTTGGTAGAATCGCGTGTTCGATCCCGCGAACCCAACCGGTTCCCAAATATTAGCAGGTTGGTACGGTTTGACTCCCTTGCCTCCTTGGGTCAAGTCAATCAAACCGCCGACGAATAACGCATTGTCTCGTATTTGCTCTGCGTCTAGCCGTAGACGTGGTCCCCGTCCTAACAATCGGTTCTCCGGGTCTTGTTCAAGCATCTCCGCAGGGATCTTGGAACTTTGCTTGAACGCGGCAGAAGTCAACATCAGTCGCATCAACTCCTTAACGTCCCAACCGCCATCTTCGAATTGAATGGAAAGCCAATCGAGCAATTCGGGATGGGAAGGCACTTCACCCTGCGTTCCGAAATCTGCACTACTTTTTACCAACCCTGTTCCAAACACTTGCTGCCAAAAACGATTGACGGCAACTCGAGAAGTCAAAGGATGGCGAGGAGAAACTAACCAATTCGCCAAATCTAGCCGATTCAATGCTCGATCCTGAGGCTTTGCAATCGCCGGGAGTACCGCTGGTACGTCCGGTTGTACCTTTTCACCCGGTTGATTGTATTGCCCTCGCAACATCACAAAGCTATCGCGTGGCGTTGGATTGTCCTTGTAGATAAACGTACTGGGGATGGAATTGTAAAAATTCTCACGCTCTCCTCGCAGTTTATCCACCACCGCAATCGACTCCGACAATTGGCCCTTCGTTTCCACACAAATCCTTTCGATGTAGTAGGACTTCAACCTAGCCCCTTGGTCTGCCGCTGGATTGCTATCCGGGCCACCTTTCGCAATTGCATTTAAGTCGCCGGGCAGGCCGGGAGTATCTTTCCCCTTTGCAGCACTCCACCAAGCCAGAAAAGATCGCTGGGGATCATTCGCCGGATCACTGGTTCCCACTACCCCGATCTTGTCCCAATACACCGTTCCTGCATGCTGCGTGGTGGCAAAACCAGTCAAGCTATCCCCGGCATTCAAACCAACCTTCTCTGCCGGCACCTCCAACCTGACCCACTCTCCAGCCTTTGGTAACGCACCCATGTGTACTCGCTCCGGAGTATTGGGCGTACCCCAAGGGATTATGTCGTAATCGCCCCACACGGCTCGATGCAACCACCCATTACGGTGATATTGCAACATAACAGACTTCGGTGGATTTGCCGGATCAATGTACACGTAAGCAAATAACTTTGCCTGCGCAGGAATCATCACAGGCACCTTAGAATTGTCCCAAACGTCCTGAGAAAGAGTATCGTGCGTTCGCTTCAGTGCTCGCTTTCCACTGTATACCTGGCCGCCTCCGTCCGCGGTAATGAACTGAGTGGGATGCCCTGGCGACCCGGCGACATTCCCGCCGGTTGGGTAGTCATCTTCCATCCAAACCACCTCCACTGTAGAAGGTTCCGGTTTAGGATCAGTCATCGCAGGATCGTTGTAAACAATCTTTGCAACAGCGTCTTGAAGCGCCTTCTGCGAG
This sequence comes from Pirellula sp., assembly GCA_040373655.1. Taxonomy (GTDB): domain Bacteria; phylum Planctomycetota; class Planctomycetia; order Pirellulales; family Pirellulaceae; genus JBKCUI01. The sequence goes on from JBEICB010000114.1 coordinate 1,679, forward strand.
TCAACGATGCGACGGTCATAATCGGCCAACTTCGCTTTGTCTTCCTCCGTCTCCAACTTGAGAACCGGATTCGTCAATAATGCGTTTCCATCCATCGCCGGATCGGCAGATGCATTAAAAAACGCATACATCGAGTAAAACTCTTTCGCAGAAATTGGATCGAACTTGTGATCGTGACACACGGCACAACCGGCCGTCAAAGCTAACCAAGTCGATGCCAGGGTGCTCGTACGATCCACTGCATAGCGATAGTAAAACTCAGAATCGATCGACCCACCTTCGCTCGTTGTGACGTTACAGCGATTAAAACCGGTTGCTATCAACTGATCTAACGTGGGATTAGGTAGTAAGTCCCCAGCTAGTTGCTCAATCGTGAACTGATCAAATGGCAAGTTTCGATTAAAGGCTTTAACAACCCAATCACGATAGGCCCACATCTGCCGCTCATTATCCAAATGCAAGCCGTGCGTATCGGCATACCTAGCGATGTCCAGCCAGTGCCTTGCCATCTCCTCACCATAGTGCGTCGACTGCAAGTAACGATCCACCATCTTATCGTAAGCATCTGGAGACTCATCGGCTAAATAGAGGTCTACCTCTTCCGCAGTCGGTGGTAAACCTGTAAGAGTAAACGCAACTCGACGAATCAATGTCGACTTATTGGCTTCCGGTGATAATCTCCAACCTCGCTTCGCCAGTGTCTTTCCAATAAATGCGTCGATTGTGTTCCGCCCACCGACCACTTGGGAAGGAACCTGAGTACTAACAGGAGGCTCAAACGCCCAGTGCTTCTGATAGGCTGCGCCCTCGCGTATCCAACGAACGAGAACCTCAACTTCCGAAGCGGTCAACTCCTTGTGACTATCTGGCGGAGGCATCTTGTCCGATGGATCGGTTGAGCGAATCCGCTTTACTAACAAACTCTCTTCGGGTTTACCCGGGACGATCGCTCTCGTTCCGTCTCGATCCGTATAAGCCCCCTCTGCTGTGTCAAGCCGAAGCCCTGCTTCACGCGTCTTTTCGTCAAAACCATGGCACGCAAAACATTTGTCCGACAAGATTGGCCGCACGTCCCGGTTGTAGGTTACCCCTTCCTCTGCATGCAACCATGATCCTGTAGTCAGTACCAATGTCGAAGCAACGATTTGGGTAAGCCCCAAACCCAAGCGCCTTTTCAATAGTCCATGCATCGATGCTGGCTTCCTTTCCGGATCGGCGGAGAAAATTTTGGAGCGTGCGAAATTGGTTGAGTTTCGATTCATACGGAAACCTCGGAATTCTGACTCTCGATTACGAACGCAGGAGGGCAGGGCAGGGAGCCGTTCTAAAAAGCCCCCGAGGGATAGCCAAACAAATAGTCCAGCCGCATACAGTCTAATCTATACAACTTTGTAATTCTATCGCGGAACGGGGACGGAAGGCGAGGTCCATTTCTCGATCGCAAAAGATCGCATCGAAAAAGGAGGTACACTGACTTCAAATTCCATGGTTTCTTGTGGTGTGACGACAAGTACTTCCCCCACAGCACCGTTTGGCAACACTGCCGCACGATTTTCTTCGCCGTTTGGCTCGCCTGGACGCGTATCCCAGATTCTCGCCTCGTTTCGTATCCCCGTATAGTGCATCGGTATCTGAACCTTCTCGCTCAGCGTCTCTGCGGTAGGATTAAAGACCACAAACATTCCTTGAATGGGTAACGAAGGATTCACATGCAAGTACCAATCGAGGTGCGTTGCATCAGGCCGACGTCCATGAATTAGGTCACTCTCCAAGATGTCGCGATACTTCTTATACCACTCGACTTCGCTGCGCACCATGAACTTTACTCGATCCGTATCGTAAAGTCTCGGCCCACGATAACAAGCTTGCACACCCAACGCCAAATTGGATTGCAACATGTTCTGATAATGGGAGATGTTTTGATCGAGCGGTTCAATCGTCGCCTTCGGGCCCCCGCCATGGTACTCCGTCAAAGGAACAAACATCCAACCCATACTCGGTGTTTTCTGCCAAGTACCATCATAGATGTTCTGCCTGGTATGAATCAACTGTTGCTCCCTCGGTAACGACCAATTCACTTCCCGGTACCCCATCCCAGTCTTGTTCGAACCAACCAAGAAGTAATGATCCGGTACGTTTAAGAACAACCCCTCTGATCGACACCAACGATAAAATTCAGAGATCGTGTCCCATTGGTTCCATCGCGAGTCTTCATACCCACGATGCCCAGGATGTGTCTCGCTTGCACAGGAATCCCCTGGATAAGACCCATCATGCTCGAGCAGGGTAAACCCGCTGGCGCGATGAAAATCGTACAACTTTCCAAAATAACGATTTCCCCACTCACTCTTCAAACAAGGTGAATTGCCAAACGCAGGCTTCTCACCTTCCCGCATTACGACGTCGTCATTGTTTGATACCGACCGAGAAGCCAACAACGAATAACTACCAATCTCGATCCCCTTGGCCTTCGCAGTTTCTGAGTAACGCCTCGCCTTCTCAAGCACCGCTGGATCCATGCTCTCAAGATTAAATCCGCTACCGAAACTCAAAATCAGCATTTCAAAACCGACGGCTTCGCATTGCTCGATCGCTCGCATTACCGAAGTTTCATCCGATGTGGTTAAATGCATCATCAATGGATTCTCTGTGACCCAAGGTGCAATGCATCGCAATAACTTGCGGACTGCTAAGCCGGATCGCTCCCGGTCATAACTGTCGTGGGACAATACCCAACCTCGATATGAAGACCAAGTCTTCCCCGGCATAATTCGTTGATTCGGTCCTAAATCCGGTCCGACTTTTAACAAACATGGGGTCTTCTTCTCGTAATTCACCTGTGTGTGGTACTGTGGGTCATCTACCCAACGATAAGATCGTCGATTGGCTCCCTGACTCGTCATCCCACCAAAAGCCATCTCTGTTTCGATATCCAAATTTGGTGGGGTCAATCCGATTGTCAACGTATCGACCTCGGAGGTATGCTCTACGGCCGCTAGAAGATCACTGCAGTATTGGTCTAAGACCAATTCTTTGTCCGTTGGATTCACAACCTCAATCCATTTGCAGTAAGCTGGCAACCCATCATAAAATTCATAATGCACATTCGCTTGAATCGCTGGACTCTTCACAGAGGCGATCAAGTTTTCGTCCCAGGGCCCTAATGCGATAAAGTTTGAAAAGACACAGTAAGTCATCTTCGTGTCTTCCGGATTGCCATCGCGATTTACTGTTGTGTTGGTCGCATTTCCCTGTCGATCTGACTTGCCCAACCTAACCGCCAGCGGTGACCTTCCATCCCATCCAATGTCGAAGAGTTTGTGATACTCGCGCGTCGAGCCTTCAGGGAGTCCAGTTACATCGGCTACATCCCATCGCATCTCACCATTCTGCCATCTTGCGCGCAGCGAATAGCGCCGATTGGAATCCAATCCTCGATCGCTATGAGCGAACTTTTCCACAGTCGCCAGTTGCTCTCGACCTCGATTTCGCAGCTCAAAATGCCCATGCTCTCCACGATCTCCGGGACGGAGATTGACCTCAATAACGCCATCTTCCCAAACCAACGCCATCCCCGGCCCCCAACTCGTGTCCCGATCCGTTCTCGGCGCAATCTCGACTTCCACACAAGCAGTGTTTTCGGGCAATACGCGTTCCAGGAGATTCCCCTGCCCAGACAAACCGCAAAACACCAGCCCCTTTTGGGTCTCGATCGCCTCTCGAAGGTCTCCAACTTTTTCCAGTTCTCCTATCGTAAGAACCTGCGGGGCTTTTTCATCTGCCACTTTTGTATCTCGATCTACGGTCAGCCAACTCCAGCTGGGCTCTCGTGTTCGCAACTGATCCTCCAAGAGAAGCGTTCGGCCATCTCGCGAGGTATTGGCATTTTTCCAGACCGCACTTGGCATTGAATAACGCAGAACCAATTCAAGTCCCTTCGGTGGCCAAGCCGCGTCGGGAGCATGATGCCGTGCGCGTCGCCACGCAAATCTTTCCTGTAATACCGGTCGAATGTCATACCCTTGAAACTGAAACGATTGGGGATCCGTACGCAAGACAGGAAAAATGCTGGGATCAAGAAATGCATAGTTCTCTTGTCCAACCAAGCCACCGATTGAATGCTCGATCCCATCAAGTGTAACGGTGGCCTCTGGCTTAATTCCTCGCAGGATTGCTTGCCCGTTTGTCAGATTTCGAAAGCCAACAGTAGCGGCATTGGGGCTTAACAAAAATCGACGCTCAATGAGCCCATTACTGATAATGATCTGTTTGCCGTCCGCAACCAAACTCGATTCAGTTCGGTACGGGCTTGGATCGACTAACCAGTCTTGGGCGACGGCTAGGCGAAAAAGAGTCGTAGCAAAGTACAGTCCGAGACAAGAAACTAAGATCCCTTTGACGAATGGGAAACCAACATTGCGTACACTCATCGCTCGCCAGCTTTCTATGCTGCTTGAGGGACTATCTTCAAAAACCTGCCGCATCAGCGACGAATGTCTTCCCAGTTCTTCGGGGCCGATGTGAGGATCCTATGACCATCTTCGGTAACCAAGACATCGTCTTCGATCCGCACTCCCCCAAATCCAGGAAAATAAACACCAGGTTCTACAGTGATCACCATACCGGCTTCCAAAGGACGGTCTTGGCCCTTACCGAGGCGAACCGTCTCGTGAATTTCCAATCCAAAGGAATGTCCTAAACCATGCGTGAACCTCTTTTCCAATCCAGCATCCGCTAACACCTTTCGCGCTGTTAGATCGACGGTACTCATGGATATTCCTGGGCGGATCATCTCAATAGCAGCTTGCTGAGCACGCCAGACCGATCGATAAATCCGTTCTAGCTTTGCCGGAGGCTTACCAGTAATTACCACTCGGGTTAAATCACTGAGGTACAGATTGTACTTCGCCCCCCAGTCAATCAATACAAACGAAGATTCTCCTACCCGCTTCTCCGATGGCCTGCCATGAGGAAGTGCGCTTCGCTCCCCAACTCCGACAATGGTCTTGAAGGCCGATCCATCACCACCTAACCTTCGGATTCCTGTTTCAATGTCATAGGCGATCTGTTTCTCCGTCAGATCATCATGCAACAATTCACGGGTTGCCCTATAAGCTCGCTCAGCAATGGAAATCGATTGTTCAATCAATTCCAACTCGTATGAATCTTTTATTTCGCGAAGTCTCTCCACTACCCCGGAACAGCTTTGCCATTGCTTGGTCGGCGTTAATGAATTCAACCGTTCCCATTGCGCTAAACTAGTGGTGGTAGACTCGATGTTTAACATACTCTCAGGACGCTTCCCTAACTCCTGTGCCGCAGCATCGATGATCGTCATACTGCTAGCGCGTAAAACGAGGTCTATCCCTTTGCATTCTGACTTTATCTGCTCCTCGTATCTCCCGTCACTGAGCAAGAACACTTCGTCATTCGAAATGTACAGAAAACTATCCTCTCCGGTAAATCCAGTGAGATACGTCACATTATAGGGCGATGTGACCAACAAATTTCTCATCTGGCGATTGTGCAATTCTTTGAGTACGCGTTCACGGCGCTTCGTATATTCTGGCGATGGTTTCTTCAACATAAATCCTTAAAATTTGCACGAGGAAAAGTCCAGCCAAACAAGGCTGATTCTTTAAGATAGGTTGTCTACGAGGGCTTGGACTAACGAGTCTGGGAAAACGTCGCAAAACGCCAAAAATTCACAATCTTTATCCAAGCATTCCGCTAGGGCAAGTGCTCCACCACCCTCGGGAATACCGCAACTTTTTACGGTGCTGGAAGTCATCGGAGCATGTTTATTGAGTATCCCATCGATCATCGCCAAGAGGATTGCGGAAAGTAAAGTATAAGGACAACCGCTTGAGGGTAATCCACGCACTCGCAATGCTCTTTGCCGTGGGTCTAGGGAAGCATAATGCACGGAGACGAGGCTCGCAGGATCGTTCTCCGATAACGTCCCGTCACATTCCTCTAATCGTTCTCCAAACACAGCAGGGACTTCGCTGGTATTTCCAACTACTACATGATGCATTGTCGCTCTTGCAATCGCTGCCAATGCTAGTTGATGCTTGATTACCCCTCCCGCTGCGAACCAAGCCAGTTCGCTCAGAGCAAACTCGTGCACACCTCCGACGATAGGTTCTGAATTCTTTGTAAAAACTAAGTTACAACAAGTGTAGATCGTTGCCGGAGAGAGCTCGAGTTGTTTTCTTAGCGAATGCCTTTCAAGGAGCGACCGAAACACCATCAAGTCGTCACAGGCCGTAAGTAGCGGTTTCGCCACTAGCTGTATCTCAGATAGCCCCATGTCCCCCAAAAAGTGCTTTTCCAAACCAATTCCGGCATCAACGCATAGCTCAGCTAGTTCGCAACGGATCTCATTATGGCAGTCCATCAGACCATCCCCTAACGACCGATTTATACGATCAGCGGGATTGAATTCCTCTTCGTCCACGTAACAGAAAGGGGCTGAAAGCTGCACAAGAACGCCATCGGCAAGTCCAACACTGCGGACCGACTCAACTGCCCGCTTCACTAACTCACGCGGATCGAATGGTGAAGCTTCTCCCGTCTGGCCATCGCTCAAAGTGCAGTGAAGGATCAGCGTAGAAGACCCCACCAAGGGATCGAGGTAGGTCTGTACGGGTGTAGGTATCGCGACAAGATGCCGGCCAGGTTTCCCAAGGGTTCTCTTAACCCCCTGCGTGACCCCAAAACCCTGCTCGAAACTAGACTCGGTCAAAATACTTACAGGGACCGTCAACCTCCTGCTACGCCCGCGACCATCGGGAAACAGAAGGTCCACAAAACGAATACCTTTTTCGCGGCAATAGGCAAGAACAGCCCTAGGTTTCACGATTCAGAGACCTCTAACACTCGAAAACAGTACTCGCACTCAACACCACAAAAGTGATCCGTTTGCCGCACTACCTTAGCCAATTCGATTGATTCCGCTAGTCGCCCCCGCCATAATCTCAAAGTTCCCAAACCTTCCCCAATGTAACTTTCGAGTTGGTTGCAACTATTCGAACCCGGGCATGTGACAATCATGCAATTTCCAGCCACACGATTGGGTATCACCCTTCTCCTGGTTTACCTTTCCTTCGTTTCTCACACTCTCGCGCAAACCCCCTCAAAAAACCGCAAAGACGAACAACGGGAGAATCAACGCGTCACCAGAGCTCATCGTGAATGGAGCCAAACGCGCGGTGAACTCAATGGTCTACAGGACTCCTGGGAAAAAGAATATCGCAACTTCCTCTCCGCTCGCGGTAAGTTCCTGCAGCTCAAAAAAGATTCTGAAAGCTCGCCCAGCCGAGGCAGCAGATAAGAACCAAACAAAGAAAAAGAAGACGTCAGAAAAGGAGTGATGCAACCGACAAAAGTCACTCAATGTCCACGCCCTCAAACTTTGCCCCCAAAAGCGTCCTACTGAATCTTCACGATCGCAGGGATACCTTCATAGAGAATTTTTCCATTCTCCTCAATGACAACAGGTTGCAACGAACACGGCCCTTGGCCAACTTTGGAAATCTCAACTTCGAACTCACCCTGATCGTTCGGGACGCAATCCAATAGTTCCCAATGGTTGCGCAGCCTTACCCTCGGCGTACCCGCCGCAGGCTCCCTTACTTTAACCTTAAATTTCGATCCATCCTCAAGCTTCCATGATTTTGGTCCTTCCAAGCGCAGATGCGTTTCCTTAGGTCCAACGAAAACCCAGATTGCTGACTCCCAAAAGCTCTCAACAGGCTTAGGGCCCTTTGCTAAAAATCGCCACTCTTGGGCACCTCGGTCACCACTGTCCACCGAGATGGAAATTTTGGGTTGATAGGTTGTCCGCGCTAACATCCGGCCGTTGAGCAACCATGACATCTCAATTGGGTCCGTGGAGTTTGATTCTTCGCTAGGCGAAAAAGTAATCGATGTAGTCTTCCCTGATTCAACCTCGTTAGGTGCGCCCTGCACAATAAACCTCGGCGGTTTCGCATAGGGTTGACAGAGGGGATCTCCCAAGATCAATAATTGATAAGGACCCTGTATCGCGCTGTAAAAGGCTTCGGCAGAAGTAAACCCCTGCGCATAGTACGCATGCAGCATCGGAGTGGGAAATTTGAACTGCACCGCATAAGGCTCCGTCACAGTTCCACTCGCCATCGCTGCACCATTCCTCAGAAATTCAGTTGCTTTTGTCTGTGCACTACCCGGTGTCATCACCGCTCCCATGCTTGTCAAATTGTCTGCCAAGCTCCCTGGCAATAGCGTTGCGCCGGAAGTACCCCAGTCGAAATCCGCAACTCCCATGGTGATCCCTGCTACCCTGCTACCAGCAGGGGGTAGCGTGGTTCGTATAACTTCAGCTGTCTTCTTCATTTTCTTCAGCTGTTCTACCGCTTCAGAAAACAATGGCTCGCGTGTCGTTGTGCGAACATCTCTTGTTTTCGTATAAAAAAAAGAACCTCTTGGCTGTGTATAATCCGCAAGAACGCTCCTTTCGAGGTGTTTGATCGCCTCATCCAAGCTCAATCGATCATCTTTGGTGTAACTCAACATCACAGAGAGCAAGTAGGGTACACCGTGCGATGGATCGAAAGATTCCGTGCTGTTGGGTGCATAATGCAACCGAGCATCAAATGACCGCGCAGGCAACCATGTAAAAGGCTCGTTAGGACACTTTGCTACCAACTTCTTGAACTCGATATCCCCACGCATCGATTCAAAACACGGATCCTTCAGCATCTCACTTCGAAACTTCCAGCCATTGCGAACCGCTTCTTCTAAACGAGCAAGCGAACGGGCAGTATTCCCTGCAAGTGCGTGTTGCTGTGCCGATAAATAATCAAGCGGATAGTTCTTCGATCCGCTCTTCCTCAACGCATCGATCCGATCGGCTGCCTTCGCGTATTCCTTTTCTGATATCAACCTCTCCAGCTCACCCAAATCTTCTTTTTGACCAGTCAATTTCAGGATGCTTTTCGCTTCATGCGCCGCGTACCAATTCGAATCCGGTGCAATATACGCAGGATCCATGCTTAAAACCCAACGATACAGAAATGTCATTCCATTCAGAGATCCCTTGGGTGTCAAAACCTTTGGCAACGAATCAATCCCCTCCAAATCCTTTTGCAAATCGATTGTTGTTGGAAAATCGCAAGAATACGCAATCCCCTGAATGTGGGGCGACAACTCCCTTCGATCCATCTCCTCTAATAGGGGCTTGAGAATGCGTTTGCGAAATTCCTGTACCGAAATCGTGTTTAACTTAGGTATATCCCCCAAAACAATGACATTCCGCGCCGGGACGCCTCGCAAATAAACAAAGTGATTTGCAAGAGTTCTCGAATCCGCTGATTCACCGTTGACAACAACGACCCACTGACAAGCCGACGTTCCGGCATGTAGTATCGAAGCTGATTCTGCTGAAATAAAAATGCCAAAAACGAGAATGAAAGCCAGAACACTGCGGCCTACTTGAATAAGGTTACGCATCAACACAAGCAGCATCTCGGCATCTACGGGCGAATCACAAGTTTTAAAGCGTTTTTTGGGAAGGTGCGGAATTATCATTTCGATCAACGACAAGAAGAGGAAGATGTGTGGCAGACGGATGGATCCGTGCCAGTAGGATTGTATGAGGGTCAATCCGATGGCGATTGATTCTTAAATGCGGTCTTCTCGGACGCTTTTCCTGCGGTGTTCAAAGCGTAAATTTTGTAGACCGATGCCCCCAAAAGAGTATTCTCCAATGAACCGAATTCCGGGTCTAAGTACTCCATCTTCGCAAGTGGTTGCGGAGGTGTGTCGCTGTACTGCAACCCCTGAAATACCGGCCGACCAAAGGAATGATTTGGCTTATCTGGTATTCGTGCGATCTCCTTTCCATCCCGCTCGATGACAAACTGAGCTAGACCACTCTCAACATCTGCATCGCAGATCCAACTCAAAACTCCACCGACCTGAACCGCTTCCGTTGGTGCTGGCGGTGGTGACTCGTCCGGAACAGAACTATCCTTGCTATAACGACTCCACAACGTAGCAAACCTTTCACTCGGCAACCAAGACCACGATAGAGGCTCGTCGGTTGCAGCAATCGCATCGCTCGCGACTGGTAATTGCCCCCCGCTCGGAGCAAGCCAACCACGACTCGCTTCAATCGTCTTCAAAGGCTGTCCATTCGTCGAAGGCAAACGTAGCGTAAGGCATTCATCAAGCCAAGGAATTGCCAAATAACGCTGATTGCCACATTCGTGACTTGTTAATGGATCCACCGATGTCGCGATCAATCCACCGCGTGATCGTAGATTGTGAAAAAACTCCAAGGTCGCTGGCCAAACCGACGCGAATCGATCGTCTTGCACCGTCACGCCCTCTTTCGTCCCGACATTACACATCAACGGTACACCTAACACACCAGAGTTGAAGGAGTGAGCAGCGATGTTACCTGCGGCACCAAGTGGCTCAAGGCGAGGAACCCCCGACCGAAGCCAGGCTGCCACAACTCGCTCCGGGTACAACAGCGCCATCCCTCCACACCAATGCCCACCGCCACTATGTCCCCATAATGCCCAAGGAACAGTAGCAACCTCAGGCCGATCTGCCATATCCGCGATCCGCTTCAATGCCTCAAGAAAAACCTTCGCCGATCCCTTTCGAGGATCGCACCAAAGTTGACAGTCTCCCTTCTCAGGTTGCTCATAAGCCGGAGAGAGCAAAACGCAAGCATGCTTCTTTGCAAGCGCTTGCCAATGCAAATCGTAAGCTCCCGTTAAGCCGGACTTGCATGATCCCTCGCCACAGCCATGCTGATGCACGATAACACCGCGAATCGGTCCTTCGATTGGCGGAACCCAGGCTGTAAAATTGGCGCCATATGTAAACTGTTCGCCAAACTCGTCCGCCTTAAACCGAACCCTGTAATAAGGAGCTTCGGCCTCCGGAAAGTTATCGTATACAGATCCGATCTTGTCTTCCGGACTCTCGGCCTGAGCAAACGGATTGCTCGCGATTAGCCCTAAACAAAAAACGATCCATAAAGAAAGTCGTGCAAAGACCAAGTTCCCCCCACTGAATCCATCACGTCTGTGCCACTTCTTGGTCGCAGGAAACATCTGTCTGATGGCAGAAACCAAGTTGTTTTCACGAATCGAAACTACAGTCTTGTTTACAGTGTTTGAGTGCATCTAGCGTAGTCGCTCCGGAAACGAACTAGCAACAGCGGAAATGAATGGAATTACCAAGTGACCAACGACGCATCTCGCCGTTCTCGCACCGAACTCCAACACGAGTTATACCCCATAGCATAACGCCCGGAGCCGTTTTCCTCACTTCCTAATTGGAAATCACCGCTTTTGAATACTTGTATTGAGTCAACGAAATAGTCAACAGATTGGGAATCCGAATGGAAAAACAACCCTGGTATGGATAGGATAAATGTAACTCGGTTACAGATCAGAAAGAAATTCTAGTGCCTATGGATGGCAATTGTTCTTCGAACACTCAAGATGAAACCCACACTGAGAATCGATTGCCTTGAAGATCCTACCTCGGTGTTAACATTGGGAAAGTCGTGGGTCTTACTCTGCGATTCACAGATTTCAAATAACGTCGCAGCCGCAAACTTTGCCCAACCCAACTCTTCGAGTCGTTACACTAAATCTGTTCCACTGACCTGCGAAAGAAACTTCGTCTGGGCTCTGTCAACCTTAAGCCTGATCCAGGAATCACAACGTAATGTCAGAATCTTTACTGCAAATCGAGGTAACGAGGTTATAGGGATCCTGCCTCTGATCGGTTACGGGGCAAAGGATCAAGAACATTGGGAAATCCTCGGTTCACGTGGCGTGTTCGGCGACGGAAAAGGAATCATCGCTCGTCCGTCAGATCAAATCGAAGTCGGATGCGCTTTTGCTCAGTTCATTGCAGACGAATGGATTGGCGCGAGCCAATTCAAACTACTAGGCATTTGGGAAAACGACTATGGCATGCGTGCCTTCTACGAGCGATTTAGCGAATCAACGCTTTGGTCGTGCGAATATACTCCCCAACCCTCCGGAAGACTGATTCATCGAATCGCCCAAGGCCCAGACGGAAATCCCATCTGGCCGCTTGCCGTTCGAAGACGATTGCACTTCGTCCACAAGGCTCTCGAAAGTGGTATGTTCGAAACGGAATTTTCGACGCAAAGAGAAGATGTTCTACAAAGCGCTATGGCTCTGAGGAATATGCTCAAAAATGATGCACCGGCACTGAAAAGCCAGTTCGGACCGGTAAGTCGGACGCAACGCTTTTTGGATTATCGTTTCGGACAAGGGATCGCACCCGAAATGTGCCAAGAAGGTACCCTCAGATCGTTTTTGCTAAGCTACAAATCGAAACCGATCGCTGGTGCCATCATCTGGGATGTCTATCAATCCCGCCACGTATTCTGGCTGGAATCTAAAGCTATCGGAGAACAAGCCCAACTAGTCTTTTGGATGATGATGTCCCAGCTCATCGAAGAAAGCTACAAACACGGCATCCAAGATATCCATCTAGATCTATCTTGGGGTCCTTGGTCCGCCAGCATCCCAAACCTTGCTGCAGAAACATGGAATGCAGAAATGAAAGTCAAGGACAAGATCGGTAGCAGAAGCATCCCTTCACCTCGTAATGAAAACCGGCAAATCCAGAAACGCCCTTAAAATCGGCAAGCATGGGAAAGTCGCAGTTTGGATAAAGCAAATCCAAGCCGCTGCAATTACGTTGAAGAAACGCCCTACCCAGCACTCAAACTGCAAAAACGCAGAGCAAATCGGTGAAGAAGGACCATTCCTAATCGATACGCTTGGCCTTCTGGTCATAGGGATTGTGCCATTTAATCCAACGCTTTGAGCAATCAGCAATACTTGGTTCGCGGCGAACGATAACAGGAATGTCTGGATCGTTTCGGTACCTCGCCAACGGACTCGGCTGACGGATCAAAGCACACGGATGATTTCTTCAAACGTTCGACCAATACCTTCGGCCTCTCCCGGCTTGCTGATCGCAATTGATGTGATCATTATCTGCACGCTGTTTTCCCTAACGCAGCACCTAAACCTTCCATCATCAGCGAACCTCCTACCGACTGCCAATAGTAGCTCGAGCGACTGGAAGCTCCCCTTTTTCACAAGCCTTTTCTTTATCGTTACAGGGGAATGCCTTGGTGTCTTTCGCGGCGGGCGTCCAAGGCAAGTAGACTACGAAGTACTTTTGATTGCGGTAACCTGGGTGCTTGCTTGGACGGGTTCGATTTCTCTCGCAAGTGCGACCGATTTCTTAGGACCTGCACCTGCCACCTATGTCCTTGTCCTTTGGTTTTTGCTGGCTCTTCTGTTGATTCTTCTTGGGCACCTAATCCTGAGGGGGCTCGCAACCTGGATCGACGAACGGGGTTGGATACAAAGACGCTGTGCTGTGCTAGGATCGACCGAAATTGTCAATCAGGTAGCAAAGGCTGCTACCAACAGCAACGATGTTAGCCTAAATCTTGTTGGAATTTACCGTACAGATTATCCCGACTCCCAACTCCCGGATCGTTGGGCAGAGAACCAGGGAC
>JBEICB010000063.1:0-23423 GCA_040373655.1 Pirellula sp.
CCGCCTTTGCAAGCGGATTGCGAAGTCCAGGTGGAATTGGATTCGACGAGCATGGAGAGCTTTTTTATGTAGAAAGCCAGGGACCTTGGAACTGCTCTTGCAGCCTAAAAGCAGTTTCTCCGAGTAGTTTTCATGGTCATCCGGCGAGTTTTCAATGGTATCCGTTTGCACCGGAGTTGGGGCCAACACCCGAGCAACCGAACTCAGGAAGTCGGCTTCTTGTGGAGAGGGAGCGAGTCAAACAACTGGTTCCTTATGCTGTAGTTTTCCCATACATAAGAATGGGGAGGTCCATCAGTGCGTTCAACGTTGATCGGACAAATGGCAAATTTGGGCCGTTTGAAAACCAGATATTTCTTGGCGACTACACGCAATCAATCATCATGCGTGCGACAACGGAACAGGTCAATGGAGTTTGGCAGGGAGCTTGTTATCCATTTCGTGAGGGGCTCTCTACGGGAATACTCAATGTTGAATTCACACCAGGCGGAAACTTGTTGACCGGTGGAACGAACCGAGGTTGGCCAGTACGAGGGATTAAGCCGTTTGCATTGGAGCGGCTTGAGTGGAGCGGGAAAATGCCATTTGAAATCAATCGTATCACGATTGAGCCGAATGGGTTCCGGATTACCTTTACCAAATCGGTCGAATCAGTAACTGGGAACTCAATCCCAAGTTATGCTATTTCAGCTTTCACGCATCCCTACCACGCTGGTTATGGCGGCCCAGAGATCGAGCAGCACAGGTCATCTGTAGAGAAGGTTACTCTAGCTGAGGATGGGCTTTCAGCGGAAATTGAGTTGGGTAAATTCGATCGAGGGTTTGTGTACGAATTCGATTTGTCGAAACTGCGTTCTCGTGACGGCGAAGAGTTGCTACATCAAAACGCATTTTATACCGTCAACGAAGTGCCTAGTCAGCGATGATGGATTCTACCGACATTGTGAATTTCACGATGCCAACGACTACCTCCACGGATTTCAGTTGAGTTTGACTGCTGCACAACTGCCCAACCTCAGTGCTTTCACGATGCAAGCGAATACGACTTATGCGCTGATCCTTTACGCTCCGAGCGTCAACATTGGGATGAGTCGAAAAACAGGTTTTGCGTCAGGAACGACGAATAACTTCTATACTGTCAGCAGCGGTTTTACCATGCTCACAACTTTTCGAAACAACTCAAATTACTCAAATAATTCTAGTAGTTTTCCAACTATCGACCTGGCATTTGGCAGCTCTTCAGCTGGAGCCGTACCAGAACCAACGAGTGGTGCGATGGCTGTAATCCTATTCGGTGGCGCAGCGTTTCGACGATTGCGCAGAAAGAGCGGCACGGACAAATCTATTGCCAACTAGTGCCCATTGAGTGTTATGTTGTTGTATCGATCGATAATCGTGGGACACCGGCGCCGAAGGGGGCAGCGTGGCGACGATCTATATTCGGTAGTCTAGGGCCTTTGTCGACCGAAGAGCAAGAAGCAGGCTTGAAGGCGCTTGCGCAGAAATGTTCCTTCATTGATCTGGAACGTGTTGGGATCTGGGGATGGAGCGGTGGTGGTTCCAATACGCTCAATGCCATGTTTCGCAAGCCGGATTCGTATCATGTTGGAATTGCTGTGGTGCCTAAGCCGCAACCGCACCTTTACAACGCTTGGTTTCAAGAGATTTTTATGCGCACTCGCGAACTCAACGCGAAGGGATACGAGCTTTCTGCGCCCATGAACTACGCACAGGGGCTTAAGGGGAAGTTGTTGATCATGACGGGCTCGGGGGAGACCAACACACATATCCAGATCATTGAGGGGTTGGTCGATAAGCTAATTGAACTTGGAAAACCGTTCGAATACATGGTTTATCCGAACCGTGACCACGGCCTTCGAGAGGGGAAGGGGACTTTGGTGCATGTTCGGATGCATATTCTGAGATTTTTGGTCGAGAATTTGCCGCCTGGACCAAGGTCGTAGAATGCAAGGAAATCAAGTGAGGGTGATCAGTCAATTCCATCACGTTCAGGAATTTCGATTTCGATTTCGGATCCATCGGATAAACCTCGATCTGTTTATGGACTTGTCCGCAGAAGGACCAGTATTCGGAGATATCTGAAATACATATTGTTGCTCTGAAAGTCGCCACCAAGGATGGGAAGCAGTTTGAATCCATAGCATTCCTCAACTTGAGGAATTAGATCTTCTGCGAGCAGGTCATCCACCAGCTTGAGAGAAGTTGCTTACTTTTTATTTTCAGAGGTCGTATTGCTCGGAGTTGAGTCTAGGACTTTTGAAATCGTTTCTCCACCATCCTGTGACAGGAAAAGACCATCGGTGTGTAGGAAGTACCATAGTTTTCCATTGGATTGATCGCAAGCGATGGAGATCAGTCCGCCTTTGGGTAATTCAGAGGTAGTTGATAGAGGTTTGGGGGTAAGCCAGTTCCATTCAAACGCCCAGCGTTCGCTTTTGGAGTAACGGCCGGGCTGATTGGAGAAAAGTGGTGCTGTGAAAAATCTACCGAATTTCTGTTCTCCTTGTGCGGCAGCGGCGAGTGCGGTGTAGGGAGTGAACCACTCGAGGTTCTTCTCAGGTGGGTAGAGTGCCATGTGCCATCCTTCGAAGACTTGGGTTTGATACCCATGACTTGTTGCGTAGCGCATCTCGTTGGTCGATTGCATGGCTTTATCGAAAGCAACGTTGTAGAAACCGCAGTCTTCACGTTCTTCTGAGAGAACGATTGATTTAGCATCGTCGCGAGTGATGTAGGATTTGGAGGTTATCGCCGAGGTGGCGATGATAGGGTTGCCGCGCCCGAGGAGTTTCATGAATTGATCTGTGCAGGTTGTCACGCACAAGTGTGTCATTCCTTTGGCGGGGGCTGGATAGTGTTTTTCCCATGGCCAAACGACCACGGAAGTGATGCGTTCACCTTGGGCACCGAGCGACTGAAATGTTTCTCCGGCGTCATCGCTTTTGAAGAGTCCTTTGGATTCTGAGCCGATGAAAACACGTTTGGGGTTTCGATAATCGACTGCAAGAATCTCACCGCATAGTGCCGAAGGGCCTTGTCCATCAAAGTCCGCTTGAAGCATCAATTTGCGCCAGTTCTTGCCGAAGTCTAAGGATTTCCAGAGTTTGCTATTTGATCCATTTCCAGTAGCCATGTAGAGGGTAGATGGAGTCTGCGGATCGAAGGCTACGCTGCGGACACAAAGATCGCTGCCTTGGAGTAGTCCTGCGATGCTAGTCCAAGTTTTCCCGGTGTCGTGAGTAATCCAAGGGCCGGCGTGATTGGATCGTAGGATGGCGATGTTAGGGTTGGAAGGGGCGACGACGATGCCGGTCCAACGATTTCCATCTGTGCTGTTAAGTTGTGTGGTTTTAGGTGGGTTAATGGTTGGGATCGAAGAAAATCTCTCTAGTTGTTGGTGGACTTGCACGGCAGATACGGAGGCAAAGTAATGAGCGCGGGCGTCTTGAGGTAGAGCGCTGAAGAACAGACCCACATCGACTTCCTTCGCCATTTTCTTGTATTGCAGTGCGCCGAGATGCCAATCGTTTCCATCGGGGCTTGACCAAGCTGTCCAAACATCACCTTGTCGGGCGATGCGGAGCCAGGGATGGTTTGGCTCAAGGGAGTAAGACGAGATTCGACCTGCACCGAAGTCGGTAAAGTCAGCCGAAGCACGCAATCCATCTGCGGCCGTCTGAACCAAATGGAAATCGCGTCCCCATTCCCAATTCTTGCGGTCACCGTATTCGCGAGCCGAGAGACCGACCCAAGCTCGACGATTCACTGGTTCACCATTGGAACCGTTATATTGTGAAACTTTGCATTGCGCAACAAAATCTCCAGTAAGTTGCTGGGTGACCGTATGCATGCCGCTTCCGAAGAAATCAAAGCTATCGGCTGTTCGTTGCCACAGGCCAGCAGAGGCTTTCTGGTCGCCTACGTTTCGATAGATCCAAGGATCAGTGATAGCAGGACCAACGTTTGCAATATCTATCGGTTTAGAATCGATGGTTCTCCCATCTTCCATCGTCGCTCGGGCCCAAAGTGTGCTGGTACCCCGCGGCAATGGACCTTTGTAAAGCAATTCCGAAGTTGTAGAGGACTTTAATTGCCAGCGATCGAGGTACAGATCCATCTGTCGGATTGGACTAGAGGCCGTCGTGTCTTTGACTTGGATTGTGGCAGTGCCGTCTCCTGAGGATTGCGTATCAATTACTAAACTTGGAATTGGGCCGTCCGATGTGGTGCAAAGTTCATCCATAGTAATTGGATGTTTTGAAATATTCGGGCCTTCGAGATAGATGTGGAAGTTTAGTGAGGGAAGTTGATCGACGAGGTATTCGACTGTGATTGGATGATGGCCTTGTGCGAGGACAAGTGCGTTTGATTTTTCGGTTGTTCCATGTTGTCCGTCCCATTCGAGAGCGGAGTCTCCGTCGAGTTCGATACGGTAAGCGCCATCAATTTGGGCGCTTAGGATATAAGGACCATCAGCTGGAATGTGCAAATATCCCGTGTAGCGAATCGCGAACCCTTGATCGCGTTCGTTTCGAATGCTTGTGTCGAACCCGCGTGAGATTCCTTCTCGTTGTTTCTTCCCAGAAGTCCTTTCTTCGAGGTGAATCCATGCATGTTGTTCGTCGGGCTGCTGTTCTGGGGGATTGAAGTAGTTCTGTTTGCGTTTTTCGTCTTTTGTCCAAAGTTCGTAATGAAGACCTGGGATTGTTGGGGAGTCTAAAGGTTTAGGACTAGCGATTTTGACCAAAGCGATTGGGCCGGTGATTACTTTGGATTGTTGATCAAATATATCTGTCATCCGGATTGCGACTGCGAGCGCATTTGCGCTGGCTGGGACGATTGTGTGGCGTGCGTTAGGTAAGTTCACTTGGTGGGAGTGAATCGGTTCTCCCTCACACTCAATGTTGTCGTAGAGTTCGATATCAAAACGCAAAGGGGGCGATGAAGAAGTAGGCAAGGTCCATGAGACTGCGATGTGATCTGCGGAAGCAACCGCACGAAGAGATTCCAATTGTGGTTGGTCGAGTTGAGGTTGTTGCGGCTGCTTTGCAGTGAACTTGTGCAGTTCCTTTCCGTCGATGGGATTTCCTTTAAGTAGTAGGGGGAGGTTGTCAGGGCGCTGCGCGTATTCGATCGCCGTATATTCGTGGTCGTCTTCGGGTAGGGTGTTTACGACAACGTATTGGGTTTTATCGATGGATATCGTGTTTGAGCTACGCCATGTCCCGTCTTTGCGAAAGTAGCCAAATCGCCGATGGATGGAGCGTACGGCTTTTTCGCTAGTAAGTGGCTCAAGGAACCCGCTGTTGCCGGTGAAGGATGTTGCGGGAATGGGGAGTTGCGCGATACCGATCAAGTGCCATTGGTTTGTACGATGGTCTTTGATCCAGCGACCTACGAGGCTGTTGGACTCAGGGGTTGGTTTCCATACGCGTGAAACCATGGTGTACCACTGATTTCTTTGGACAAAGGGCCACACATGTGCGCCGGTTGTACCGCTGCTACCTTCGCCACCGTAATCGTTTTTGATGAACAGGTTTGGAGCGACGTCGAGAAATCGAACGGGGGTGCCAATGTCGTCGCTTCCCCAGAAAGTCCAGACCGAGCCGGGTCGAAACGCATCTTGTTTTGCGGGGTCTGGGTTGGGTTTTTGGTTTTCTCCGTCGGGTAGGTAGCTTGTAAATCCAGCGTAGAAGGTGATGTTGTTGGGTTTAGGATTGAAACTCGTATTCCAATTAGCGAAATACGATCCCGAGGGCCAGAATGGCCAACGAAGGTCCATCATGATGATATCTGCGCCATCATCGATGTATTCGCGGTACCAAGTCGCTTGGGTGGGGCTGAGCGAGAGAAAAAGGACTAGGAGCAAGTAAAGGGACTTACAGAAGACCGAGCGAGGTGTTCGGTTGTTGGATGAAAGGTTCATAGTTCACTTGGGAAATCGTTTATGTTTTTTGATTGTTGCCAGGGGGGATTCACTGATGGCCCTGGTTGGCGATAGCAAGGCGAGCCTGTTAGGATTACACTTTGGAATACCAATTGCACTCCGCGTATTTTAGCTTGTACGCAGAGTTAGTATTGGACACAGTTCAATTATTAGATTGTTCGAGGGTGTGGATTACGACTGTGATCCATATCGCTGAGCCCGAGGCATGTCGCTGAGCCCGATCCATGTCGCTGAGCCCGATCCATGTCGCTGAGCCCGATAGAGCAACCCGTATAAACCAACGTCCCATATACACCAACGCAAGAATAGAAAGTTATCCCGCATGTTTCTTCAGGCTGAAAAATCAAGTTTTCTGGGTAACGCGTTTTGGCGGGATGCGAAGCGATATTTTGCGGGATGCGTGTTGTTGATCCCGTTTTTTGGAGGGGAGAGTCTCTATGGACAGTATGCCGGTGCGGTGCCACCTCCAGGGCCTTTGCAACCTGGCTTTGATTCCATTACCGCAGGCCAGTGTGAAGAGTGGTTACATATCTTGGCAGGCCCTGGTTTTCAGGGGCGAGGTACAGGGCAGGAAGGCTATGTCAAAGCCGCTTCGTGGGTATCGGGAAAGGTTGCAGAGTTCGGGCTCAAGCCAATGGGGGATGCAGGTACATATTTTCAGATGCTGCCGATGAGTCGGTTGCAAGTGGATGCAGCACAGTCGAAGCTTGTTGGTCCTAATGGGCTCTCAATGGGTTTTGAAAAAGTGATTGGCTTGGATCGTTTTGCGAACCAGCCTGAGTTCTCTGGAAAGGTCGTCTTTATCCAAATGGCAGGTCCAGAGGCGAAGTTGCCTGATGATATTGTGCTAGAGAACAAGGTCGTGATTCTCGTTGCAGACGATAAGGCGGCGGGAGCTAGTGTGGGGCTCATCAGTCGTAAGCGACCTTCGGTGTTTTTGCGTGTTGTGGAATCGGAACCGACTTCGACTTCGCAGATGGAGCGAGGGGATGGGAGAGTTCGCGGGGTTAGCAATATCGCAGGAAGTATTCATCGGGACGCAGCGAAGCAATTACTCACAGCAGTCGGTGGTACCGAAGAATGGTTAACTGTTCCGGAGGAGAATGCGACAGATATTCACACTACTGAAGCTGATTTGAAGGTTGAGTTGCGGCTGCGCAAGGAGCCGATGGCAGTCCCGAATGTGTTGGCTTGGCAAGAAGGTTCTGATCCAGCGTTGCGCGACGAGTACGTTGTCATTGGTGCGCATTTAGATCACTTGGGAGTGCGTGGTGCGGAGTATTTTCCGGGAGCGGATGACAACGGTTCGGGGTCGACGGCATTGCTAAGTGTGGCAAAAGCGATTACATCGAATCCTACGAAGCCGAAGCGAAGTATCTTGTTTATGTGGTTTGCGGCTGAGGAGATGGGAATGGTAGGTTCGGCGCACTATGTGAACAATCCTTTGCTGCCATTAGATAAGATGGTTTGCATGTTGAATGTGGATATGGTGGGCAGGAATGAGGAGAAGCAGGGAGAAGCGGCAAGTGAAAATGAGCGTACGTTACACTTGGTCGGGAGTCAGAAGGGTGATCGCTCGCTACATGACACGATTTTAGAGGCTAACAAGTCGATCAATTTTGAGTTTGAGTTCGACGAGGAAGGTGTTTTTGGACGAAGTGACCAGATCTCATTTTTTCGCAAAGGGACTTCGGTCGCTTTCTTGTTTGGAGGTTTTCATCCAGATTACCACCGAACGACAGATACTCCTTCGAAGATCAATTATTCCAAGGTTGCTTCGGCAGCTAAGCTTTATTTTTTAGCGTCTCATATGGCAGCCGAGCATGGACCATTCCCAGTCCCTGAGGAAGCGAAAACTGAGGGGAAGTAGTTGCGAACTGATCGATCCTATCGAGCGGAGAGGTTTTTAGAGCGCCATTGATCCCTCTCTATGACTTTACCCGCTCTCTCGTTTTGGTCTAATGATCGGTTTAAGCCTAATTATTCCATTTTGCGAACTATAGCATCGACGCCCTATGCAGAATCAGACAGTTTTAATTAACGCTTGGGTTTGCGCGATTGGTTTATGTCTATCGGCCGCTTGCGACCGTGATGTGAACCTAAAGAGTCGGGGGGGCTATCGAGAAGTCATTTCGGGCAAGGTGATTGGTGTCTCTGATGGAGATACTATTAAGCTGTTGGTCGAAAAAGAGCAACTGATTGTCCGTCTCGATGGGATCGATGCTCCGGAGTTTAAGCAAAGTTACGGCCAGAAAGCGAAACAAGCACTTTCTGATTATGTATTTGGTCGAGAAGTGACGGTCGAAGTAACGAGTGAGGACAGATTTGGCCGAGCCATAGGCTTGATCTGGCTTGAAGGTACCAACGTTAATGAAAGAATGCTTGAGAGTGGTTGGGCTTGGCATTTTAAGTCCACTAACTCTGATCCTCGTTTTGCAAAATTGGAACTCGAAGCGCAAGGGGCGAAACGAGGGTTATGGGCTGACGATTCCCCTGTTGCTCCTTGGGATTTTCGTCTGCGGCAGGTTCAGGCGACGCGAGGACCAGCCACTGAGTTTTGGTTGAATACTTCTTCAAACGTGCGGCACAATCCATCGTGCGAGCATTTTAAGAAAAGTAAAAATGGGCGTTATTGCAGCGAGACCGAAGGAAAGCCGTGTCGGATTTGTGGTGGATAGATTTTGTTGGTCGAATTGTAGCCACTTAGGAGTGAGCAATGAAGTTCGTGTTGGACTTAGATAAACTATTAGAAGAAGGGCGAATTACGCAGGAGGAATGTACGAGGCTCAAGGCCTATGCATTGAAGGACACGGGAACATTAGCGTTTAATATCTTGGTGGGTTTTGGGATTGTGACAACTGCCGTAGGGCTACTGTCCTATTTTCCATCTCCTTGGACTGCGATTCTACTAGGTACCTTTTTGGGTTTAGTTGGCTATTGTTTACATCGACAGCGTTCGAAGGATTGGGGGCTGTTGGGGTCGATGACTATGTTGGTTGGAGCATTGACTGTTGTTGGGGGGATGTTGGCGCTGACGGAGGGTAATGGATTCGGTTTTATCGCTGTGACCGCGTTGTGTGCATGTGTTGCCTATTTTGCTCGCAGTGTTCTATTCAGTATTCTCGGTACGTTGTCACTTTCCGCGAGTCTAGGGGCTTTGATGGCCTATGAGCATGCGAGTTACTTTCTTGCGATTCGGCAACCTGCCGTTTCGATCGTTGTGTTTTCTGTATTGGCCTTTGTTAGCTTTTGGCTGAGTAAAAAATGCAAAGTTGATTACGAGCGGATATTGATTGCTTGTTCGCGCACATCGGTTTTCATCGTTAACTTAGGCTTTTGGATTGGTTCGCTTTGGGGAGATTCGCTTTGGAAGCAGCAGGATTCTTGGGACTTTCGAAGGGGCGCAGTGATTTCAGATGCTGTTTTCGTGGTTGGATGGGCGATTGCGTTGATTGTGACAGCAATCTGGGCGGCGAGAACGAATCGTCGTTGGCTTTTGAACTTGCTAATGGTGTTCGGAGCGCTGCACTTTTATACGCAGTACTTTGAGCGTCTAGGCGCTAATCCTCCGACGCTGATTAGCGCAGGGATTATCGCGTTGCTCATCTCTTGGTTGGTTGTTTTGATGAATCGCTCGTTGGTGTCGGTGCCGGAAGAGTTGGGGCGTTCGTTTCGTCAGGATGAAACTTAAGCCCAGGAGGCACAACAGGATCCGGAAAGATTCAAAAGGGGCATTGAAACGGAAGCCAACGGATACGAAGGACGACTTTTACTTCGGTGAGATACTCGAAATGAGTCGAGCAGGAGCATGCGTTGCACGGATTCGCAAGCCAAGCGAGTAAACAAGCCAAGAGAGTAAACAAGTCAAGAGAGTAAACAAGTCAAGTGAGTAAACAATTCAAGCGGAGGACAAGGGATTCGAACCCTCAACCGGTTTCCCGGCGCCTGATTTCGAATCAGGTTCCTAACCATTCGGCTATCCTCCGAATTGTCAGTGCCGCAGTCGCTGGTATTCAGTGACAAGAGTCACTTGAATTTGAGCGGATTGCGGCCAAATCGTCCTGAAATTCTATCTTAAGAAGGCTGGAATAATCAAGCCATAAATGGGCCGTCTCGAGTCTAATTTCCGCTCACGTTTACTACCCTTTTGGCCGTTGCAGTGCCGACTTTCCCAGGATGGGTGGCGGACGCGGCGGATTGTGCGGGATAATCGGGGGGGACGGACATTCTTTGAGGGCGTCGATTTTCGTACATCGTGTAAGCACGTATGATGGAGGGATGAATCCGAAAATGTTCCAGCCCCATTCGACTCGCCGCGATTTTCTGCATTCCTTTGGGAAATTGCAATTGTTCAGTGTTGTGGCGAGCCAAGTTCCTGGGTTTTTGGGTTGTACCGCAACGGTTTCGAAGGACCGGGAGGTTGGACGTTTCGTTCCGGACTTGATGATCGGAAAACGAGGGTTGGCTGAAGGACGATTTCAGAAACCAAGAGTGCTTGCGATTAGTCCTCAGGACGAAATTTATTGCATTGATAAAACTTCGCGAGTTCAGGTTTTCGATTCGTCCGGCACGTATTTGCGGGGCTGGAAGACACCGCAGGGGGCGAATGGCAAACCGACAGGCGCGACTTTTGATCCGGCCGCAAATGAATTGATGGTGGCCGATACGCATTACTTCCAATTCTTGTTCTATACATCCGACGGACAATTGCTCGAAGAGCGGACAATAGGGGGCGTCAACGGGCATGAACCGGGGCAGTTTGGGTGGGTGACTGACATAGTGAAGGCTTCGGACGGGACCACTTACTTATCAGAGTACGGTGAGTTTGATTGTCTGTACAAGTATTCGGCAGATGGAAAATACTTGTCGCGGTTCGGCGAGCATGGGGATGGTCCGTTGCAGTTTAGTCGACCGCAAACCTTGGCCGTAGATGAGGAAGGCTTGTTGTGGATCGCGGACGCTTGCAATCATCGTATCCAGGTAGTGGATTGGCGCGGTGAGGAGCCGAAGCTCGTTCGCATTCTTGGGAAGCAGGGGAGTGGTAGAGGAGAATTGCAATTTCCTTACGGCATGTGTTTGATCTCTGATCATCGGGTATTGGTGAGTGAATTCGGGAATCACCGTGTCCAATGTTGGGATCGGGAGGGAAAGGTGCTCAATTCATGGGGAAGGCCAGGGGGGGAGCCGGGCGAGTTGAATCAACCTTGGGCTGTGGCAACCGATTCACGTGAAAGGGTCTACGTGGTTGATTCGGGGAATAACCGGATCCAGAGGTTCAGGCTATAATTCATAGATGTTAAAGACGCTATACCTAGGAAAGTTGTTCGGGACCAAGATCTACATTCATTGGTCTTTTTGGATTCTCGCCATAGTTGTTTTTTTGATGCATTTGCCATCTGGGCTCGACCGAGCCTTGTCGATGCTAGGTTTTGTTTTTGCCGTTTTTGGATGTGTGTTTCTGCACGAGTTAGGCCATGCATTGGCTGCTCGTAGTTTTGGTCGCAGCACGTTGGACATTACGTTGTTGCCAATTGGTGGAGTTGCACGAATTCAGGGAGGTGATTTGGATCCTTGGCCTGATGGCTGGATTGCTGCGGCAGGGCCTGCAGTTAATTTTGTCATTGCGTTTTTGATTTGGGTGAGTGCATCATTGGTTTTCGCGTTCCGCTTGGGACTGGGATGGGATGACGATTCGATGTTCGATTTTAAGATGTTGCCTGAATGGACTTGGGCAAAGCAACTGTTGTTCGCAAACTTGGTTTTGGCTGTCTTTAACTTGATTCCAGCGTTTCCACTCGATGGTGGAAGGATCTTTCGTAGCCTGCTGTGCGCGGTGGTAGATCGGAGTCGCGCGATTGATATCTCTTCGCGAGTTGGACAATGGATCGCAGCGATTTGGATTTTATACTCGCTGATTCGATTGGATTTTCTCGGCGTTGTATTTGGGATCGTCATCTATGGGATCAACGCTGCCCAGCGATTGCAATCGCAATGGATTGTTGTAACACGCGGTGGCGGGATGGGGGGGGATTCCACACCTTACGCCCCTGGCCCATGGGGGGCTACGAATCAGGGAGATACGATCGATGCCGTAGAGGTTAAGCATATTGACCCGCGAGATTCTCAATCGCGAATGGATGGAGATTCGAATGACAATTCTCCGCGCAATCCGTACTTACGTTAGCCCTTGTTTACCCCGATTTTGTGTGAATAGCGAGACTTGAGAATCGATGTGTAGTGATTCATCGTGTGACGAAGGGCAAATAGACGGATATACGTTGGTGATTCCAACGATGGGGTCACAGATTTCGATACGTTGGATTCCGAACGCAGAATTGCTAAAGGAAGGGAATTCGGAGAAGGTCGAAGCGGTTGGAAAGAAGTTGCGGGAGGTCAACGATCAGTGGGTGGAGACCTTAAGCGATTATCAGCAGGATAGCGAAGTGAACTGCTTCTGTGGGGAAGCGGATGATTTGCGTTGGCATGCACCTGGGGAAAGATTGTGGCAGGTTATCGAGTTATGCGATCGTTGGAATCGATGGAGCGAAGGTGCCTTTGATGCAGGACTTGGGGCATTGGCACGATTGCGAAGAGGGCGGCGCGAGTATTCTGTCGAAGTCTGGGAACAGGCTCGCATGGCCAGTGGCTGGGAGCGTTTGGAGTTGGATTACTCGAGTCACCGCCTCCGGTTCGGGATCAAAGGGGTACGGTTGGATTTTGGGGCGATTGGAAAGGGTTTTGTAGTCGATCGACTAGCGGAGTGTTTGGAGGGGTTGGGAATACGACGTTATGTCGTGAACGCTTCTGGGAACATGAAACTAGGAGAATGTCCGAGATCGGAATCGACAGAGGGTTGGCCAGTGACGATCGGATGTGTTGAGTCTCAGGATCGGTCATTGGCACTTTTGCAATTACAACGTTGTGGTATCGCCACGAGTGGTGACTTATTTCAGAAGTTTCAAGATGGGCCGCGAAGAGGGCAAGGAGACGCGATTGCTTCTGGCGGGTTAAAAAGCGAAGGCGAGTCGAAGTCTAGTCATATCTTGGACCCGGGGCGCAAGCAGGGTTTGCAACACGCGCAGATGGCAACCGTGGTAACGACGGATGCAACACATGCAGATGCATTTGCAACGGCTTTATGCGTACACATGGAACGAGGTACAGTAAGGCGTTGGTTAATGGGAATGGAGTCAAAGCCAGACTCGATCCCGTTTTGGGCTTGGATGCAATCGCAGGAGATGGAGCATGTGGTTCCTCGAGTTATCCAATGGCGCTTTCCAGATACTCAGGGTAATAGCCAGCGACTGAATTCAGACTTAGGGGTGGAGTAATCGAGATGCCGATAGCGACATGGGTTGGCGCATTGTACGTGGCGCTTGGCGGTGCGGTGGGATGTGTATTGCGTTACAGCGTTGGTCGACTAGTTTCGTATTGGATTCCCAACGTTTCGTCGATGGTAGCGACAGGTGCAGTTAATCTTGTTGGTGCATTTTTGCTCGGGCTCGTTGTTTCAAGCTACCCGGCCGTTCAACGTGGGCATCCGATGGTATTGTTGTTGGGTGTGGGATTCTGTGGTGGGCTGACAACCTTTTCTACGTTTGCGATGGAACTGGCAGATTTGTTGCATGCCAAACGTTTCGGTTGGGCATTGTGCTACGGCGGTGGAAGTATCGTCTTGGGGATCGCTAGTTATCTGTTAGGAGTAGCGATGCGAATGCAATTGGCCCCACAAGAATGACATTGCGATAAGCAGAGGCGAGATATGCTTAACTTGTTAGCTGTGAGCAAGAAGGATTTGTGTCTGCGATTTCGGGTAAGGAGTCCTATCCTGGTCACTCGCCAATTATTGAATTTCTTGGAGATCTTTTGAGCCTGGGATGTCTTCGGGCCAGCGCGACCAAATTGGGGTAATCTCTTGGATTTTCTTTTTGTACTCGTTTTCTTGTTCTGAGCGCTTTTGTTTGAGAATGGCTTCCCGGATTTCACTTTGTGCTTGCGGGAAGCTCATTCGGAAGTCGTTTTCTCGTTCGAGGACTTCGACGACGTGAAACCCATCAGAATCTTCGATGATTTGACTTAGGGCTTTTGGATTGATCGTGAAGACGGTGTCTTCGATTGCTTTGCTTTTCAGTGAGCCACGGCGGGTCCAGTCAAAGACTCCACCTTCGCTGGCGAAATATCCGGTCGATAGTTTTTTTGCGACGGCTTCGAAGGGTGCGCCGCCGAAGTAAACTTGGTTCCACATGTCGACGATCGCGCGATAGGCTTCTTCGCGATTTGGATGTTGTTTGAACATGGCGGACATGATGCGAAAGCGTACGCGAGCAGGTCGATTCCAGTCCTCAGGATGGCTATTGTAATAGTCTTGCATCTCATCGAGATAAACACTGGGTTTTTCTTGGACGCCCTCTCGAAGTGCTTGATCAGCCCAAACTTGCTCAGCAAAGGAATGGAGCAAAGCGGTCAGGGATGTGCCTTGCTCTTCCAGGAGTTGAATAAACTCTGCTTCGGTTTCGCATTTTGCTTTTTTGATTTGCTCTGGAAGCACTTTGGTGCGAAAGATTTCGGCGGTCTTCGACATCATTTTCGCTCGCATTTCCTCCCGTTCCTTCTTAGGCTTGCCACCAGCTTGGGCATTGAGGAAGTGTTGCGCGAGGCATTTTTGTTGGATCGACATTCGTAGCGCTTTGCGAAGCTGCATTTCGAATTCGCGACTTTGGACGATTTCCGCAGTTATTCGCGCAGGTGGAAACAGATCGCCGATAAGGATGCGTTCTTCGCCGACGACAGCAATTACCCGGCTCGCTTCGAAGAGTTCACCAGGGGAGGTGGCAGGGGATTGCATCGAACGTTGTCGATCAAGACCATCAATATCTGCATCGGTATTGGTAGAAAGATTGTTTGGAGATCCAAGAGCGGCAGCAGTGCGAACTTCGGAGACGCCTGCAGCGGGGGGGCTTTGCGGCGGTTCGGCAATGTAGACAGGTTGATTGAATGTTTTCGGAGTACCCGGTGCGGGGAGCACGGGGCTTTGCGCGATGAGCAGGGGATTATGGGAGAGGATCAAGCCGAGGGCAAGGATCAAAGGATACCCATTCCAAGTTCGTTGCATCTGCACGGAAGTCCTCAATTGATTTGCAGTTCGATTCCTACTCGAACTGGGACTTTACGAAACTGGGAGCTAGTAACGCAAGACTTCTTTTAGGACAGCTAGCAAATCCATTTTGGCGACACGTTCTTTATCGCTCAGAGGGGGCTTTGGTGATTTTGGCGGTGTATTGGGGCGGTGTATTGATTGGCGAGGGGAGGGCAGGGTAGGGGAGTAAGGTCTGGAAGGTTCAGGTTCCCAGAGGGGCCAATATGCCATCTGTTCTCGTTCAACGACTCGCAGTTTGTTCTGAAGTTTTTGTGATAATTGGGCGATTCTTCGAAAGTCTGAGAATTGAAATCGCAGGAATCGTTCATGGGTATCGACAGAACGAATGGACCAGAGAGTGGCATCCATTCTTAGTTCAGCGAGTTTCAGTAGTCTTTCTGCGGGGTGCGGCAGGTCTCCGAATCGATCTTGTAGTTCTGATCTGATTGTATCGATTGACTGGATATCTTGAAGTCTCGATATACGTCGATACACGTCGATTTTCTGCCGCATATCCGGGATGTATTCAGAGGGTAGGAATGCTTCGATGGGCAGTTGGATATCGACATCCAAGCTGATTTTTGGTGGTTGTTTGGTGATTTGTCGGACGGCATTATCGAGCATTTGACAATACAGTTCGTATCCGACTGCGGCGATGTGTCCACTTTGTTGGGTTCCTAGGAGATTTCCTGCGCCCCGGATCTCTAAGTCTCGCATGGCGATACCGAACCCGGCTCCTAGTTGGGAGAATTCTTCGATTGCGTGTAGTCTTCTGGCAGCATCGGGATTTAGATGTTTATTGGAGTCGACTAGCAAGTAGCAATGTGCTTGGTGGACATAGCGACCTACACGGCCTCTCAATTGGTGTAATTCGGAGAGACCGTACCGATCGGCTTCGTCGATGAAGATGGTGTTTGCGTTGGAAATATCCAGACCACTTTCAATGATGGTGGTTGCTAGTAGGATATCGACGCGGTGTTCGATGAAGTCGAGCATGACTTGTTCGAGCTCATGTTCCGCCATTTGTCCATGCCCGATGGCAACGCGTGCTTCGGGAACGATACGTTGTAGTTTTGTAGCGACATTTAGCATGTCGCTGATACGATTGTGAACGAAGTAGATTTGCCCGTTGCGATTGAGTTCGCGCAGGACAGCATTGCGAATGAGTGTATCATTCCATCGCACGACGCGTGTTTCGACGGCCATTCTTTCTTCGGGTGGGGTGACCAAGTTAGAGATATCTCGGATACCGACGAGAGACATGTGCAGCGTGCGTGGGATTGGGGTAGCGGAGAGAGTCAGCACATCGACTTGGCTAGAGGACTTTTTGATTCGTTCTTTGAGTTCAACTCCAAACTTTTGTTCCTCATCGATGATGAGTAGCCCGAGGTTGAAGAACTTGACATCGCTTGAAGCCAAGCGGTGAGTACCGACGACGATATCGACTTGGCCTTTGGCGATTTTAGCGATGGTCTTGGATTGTGTAGCTGCTGAATCGAAGCGGCTTAACTTTGCGATTTCGAAGGGGAATTCCGCCATGCGTTGTTTAAAGGTCTTTGCGTGTTGTTCGGCGAGTACGGTTGTTGGAACAAGTACAGCGACTTGGTAGCCACTTTCAACGGCTTTGAAGGCTGCTCGCATGGCAACTTCGGTTTTACCGAAGCCGACATCACCGCAGATCAGTCTTTCCATGGGTCGATTGGAGACCATGTCTTTTTTAGTGGCTTCGATTGCGGTGAGTTGATCTTGGGTTTCTTCGTAGGGGAACGAAGCTTCGAATTGATGTTGCCAGATGGAATCTGGATGGAATGCGATACCGGTTTGGCTTCTGCGTTGCGCTTGGAGATCGAGCAAGTCTGCGGCCATGTCTTCGACAGCGTGTTCTGCGGCTTTCTTTTGTTTAGCCCAGGCTTGTCCACCGATTCTTGCTAGTTTCGGTCTAGTTTTGGTTCCTCCGACGTAGCGTTGTACGAAATCGATTTTTGAGGCTGGGACGTAAAGTTTTGCTCCTTCATCGAACTCCAGTACGAGGTGTTCGTACTTCTGTCCTTCTTTCGTGATCATTTCCATACCGAGGTAGATTCCGATCCCGTGTGAGAGGTGGACGACTAGGTCACCTTCTTTGAGATCGAGGAAGCTATCGATCGCCTTGGAAGCATGCTTGCGGCCGGAGCGTTTTAGCATGGTTCGTCGGAGGATTTGATTTACGGTTAAGATGAACGCGCCTTGCGGAATTTCGAAACCTGCAGAGAGCAAGCCTTCGACCATGCGAATTCGTCCGGAGCGAAATGCGGCGCAGTTTGCGAGGATTTCCTGCATGCGCGCGAGTTCACCGTTGTTGATGCAGACAATGACAGCGCGTCGATCTGCACCTAGCGTTTCGTCGATTTCGATGGGGATGCGCTCAAGCTCCCCACCGATTCGCTGAACATCGCATATGGGAATACGAAGTAGATCCCAAGGGTACCCTTCAGCTGCAAGTTGCCCGATATCTGCATAGGGGAATTGATGCAGGCGTGCAACAAGTTCAGTCGGATTTCGATATCGTTCTGGAAAGGGGACACGTGCCAGGAAGAGATTCGCTTGGTACACCCCGGCAGTCGGTTCGCAAAAGAGGACCATCGTCTTATCGGGAAGGTAGTCCAACAGGGTGGCTTCCTCTCGCTTTATCTCGTTGGCGGCGAGGAGGTCAATGCGGTCGAGACGTTGGATAGAGCGTTGGGATACGGCATCAAAGGTTCGAATCGATTCGATTTCGTTGTCAAAAAGTTCGATGCGGAAGGGTTCTGCGGCATCGGGTGGGAAGACATCGAGGATGCCACCTCTTGCGGTGTATTCTCCAGCCATTTTGACGGAAGTGGTTGTGCGATAACCAACCGATTCGAGCCATGACTTGAGTTCTTTCAGGTCCAGTGTATCGCCAACTTTGAGGGGCTTGCGGTCGTTCCGAAGTTGTTCGGGACTCGGAACGCACTGCATCATTGCTTGGAGCGTCGAGACGATGATGGGGCTCTTGGGTTTCTCTTGTGAATTCGGTTGGGATTTCTTGGTAAGTAATTCGTACTGATAACGATCCAACTGCGAAAGAACTTGCAATCGATCGATGATCTCCTGTTGTTCGAGGGAGTCTTCCGGTACATCTTCTGCGGCGGGTGGAAAGATCAAGCATTGGTCATCATTGAAGAACTCAATATCGCGGGCGATTGTTTCGCCGTCATGATGGTGAGGTACGAGGATTAGCAGGGGGGCATCGGACTTTTGTCGAGCGGCGCAAGCGAGTGGGGCGACGGCGCCTAACCAAGCCCCTTCCCAGTAGAAAGGTTTTCGTTTTTTCCAACGATCAAAAGCGGAGCGGAATTCTGGTAGTGAAGCGATTGCTTGGAGGAACGATGCAGCAGGGGATACTTCCGCTGGTTTATTGGGCTTTGCCAGCGATTCTTCGCGGGTGGCGAGTTTTTTTGAAGTCTGTTTTGAACCGGATGTGTTTTTTGTGGATTGGGGGGCGTCAGCCGCAGAGGAATCGGTTTCGGTGGCTTCGTTTCGGCTTGTTTCTTCCGCTTCTTCCGGTGTGTTGGCGGCGTCGCCACGGATAAAATCCGCGAGGGTCCGTTTGGCTTTTGGGGATCGTGGTTTCATCGTTTCGATTAAAATCTGCTTCCAGCCCGATTCGTTCTATCCCATCCTATTAATGAATTCGAACCGATGGTCATGATGCAGTTTAACCGAGAGTCTCGAAGTTTACATGCCACCGAATGCTGGTCGCGTTGCATGAGGTACCGCTGTGGGCTCTTTTTACTGATGTTTTTTTGGTTTGTTAGGCCGGATTCTGCTGTATTGGGCCAAAGCGATCCGCGAGCGGATTTTATTCGTGCGAACTACAGCAAGACCGAATTAAGAATCCCGATGCGTGATGGCGTGAAGCTATTCACTGTAGTTTATGTTCCCAATGACCCGAGTCCACAGGCGAGCTATCCAATTCTACTGAGTCGTACACCCTACAGTGTAGGGCCGTATGGTGTCGGAGCTCACAAAACACGACTAGGGCCCTCGGCGAGTTTTGAGGAGAAAAAGTACATCTTCGTTTTCCAGGATGTACGCGGTCGCTACATGAGCGAGGGAGAGTTTGTCAACATGCGTCCGTCCCTAGGAGCGGGGGACGCCGTTGGAGATCTTGGAGGGACGCGACGAGATTCTGCGATTGATGAAAGTACCGACACCTATGACACGATTGATTTTTTGGTGAAGCATGTGCCGGGGAATAACGGTAGGGTAGGGCAGTGGGGGATTTCCTACCCAGGTTTTTACACTTCTGCCGGAGCGATTAATTCTCATCCGGCATTACGAGCGGTTTCTCCGCAGGCCCCAATTGCTGATTGGTTCTTTGATGATTTTCATCGCAATGGGGCATTTGTACTGCCGATGGCCTTCAATTTCTTTTCGTCATTTGGCAAGTCTAGGCCGGGGCCAACAACTGAGTCTGCCGCAGGATTCTCCCATCCGACTCGCGATGGTTATCAGTTCTTTTTGGATTTAGGTCCCTTGGGGAATGTCGACAAAAAATACTTCAAGGAAGAGATCGCTTTTTGGAATGACTTGGAGAGTCACCCCAATTACGACGAGTTTTGGCAGGCACGTAATCTTTTACCGCATTTGAAGAACATCCAAGCGGCTGTGTTGACGGTAGGTGGTTGGTACGACACGGAGGATTTGTACGGCCCCTTAGCGACTTATTCTGCAATTGAAAAACAGAATCCGAACATCAGCAACAGTTTGGTTATGGGCCCTTGGTATCACGGTCAATGGGCAGGTGATGACGGTACAAAGCTGGGGCAATCCGAGTTTGGGTTTGCCACATCGCTCTGGTTTCAGGAGCACGTTTTATTGCCTTTCTTTGAACATCATTTGCGGGGAGAAGGTAAAGGGTATTTTCAAGAGATGACCGCATTTGAAACAGGTTCTAATCGTTGGCGTTTGTTTGATACTTGGCCTCCTCGGGAAGTACGTCCTACACCCTTTTATTTTGCGGAAGGTGGAAAGTTGGGGCAAGAGGCAGCGGGGGGGAAGGACGCTAATTCGGAATCGGGTCGGGATACATTTCCTAGCGATCCTCGCAAGCCGGTCCCTTATACGATGGAAATCACGAATAATTGGGCTCGGGATTACGTTACTGAGGATCAGCGATTTGCGTCGTGGAGGCCCGACGTATTGGTTTATCGGAGCGAAGTTTTGGAAGAGCCAATTACGATTGCGGGCGCGATACCCGTTGAGTTGTGGGTTGCAACAAACGAGTCTGACGCAGACTGGGTTGTAAAGATCATCGATGAGCATCCCGGTGTTCAAGGTACGGCGAACCGCAAGGCAGACCCGAAGGAGTCTATCAACTCAGGAAAGCATGAGTTAATCCGTGCAGGAGTGTTGCGGGGGAGATTCCGCGAAGGTTTTTCGGATCCGATCCCAATGCAACCGAATGAACCAACCAAGGTGTCGTTTGAACTCAATGACGTGTGCCATACCTTTGGGCGGGGGCACCGAATCATGATTCATGTGCAGAGTTCATGGTTTCCGTTCATCGATCGCAATCCACAACGATTCGTTCCGAACATTTTCCTTGCGCAGGAAGAAGATTTTCAGCCTGCTATTCACACTGTCTTCCTTGGGGGATCGAAAGCCAGTCAGGTTCGACTACCAATATTGCCTACAGGATTTTGATAGGTGAAAAATCAAAAACTTAATGGGAGATTCGCCAGCGACGCATGAATTGACCTGCACGGACAAATGCCCACCGTCCCTTTGGGACTTGTTCATGCAGTCCCAAGAATTTTGGGAAATACAGATTGAAGCGGCATAGCAATTGGCGGCAGCAAGCGTATTCCCATCGTAACGCGTCTTGGCAAGCGGGTGAAAGGTTTTGCGGGTTCTGCAACAGCCAATTGGAAAAAT
Source organism: Pirellula sp. (assembly GCA_040373655.1). Classification (GTDB taxonomy): domain Bacteria; phylum Planctomycetota; class Planctomycetia; order Pirellulales; family Pirellulaceae; genus JBKCUI01. Next base: position 21,045 of record JBEICB010000063.1, read on the forward strand.
GGAGTCCATCGAGCAGGATCGCTTGCGGGCCATTGAAGTGATGGTTGGTCGCAAATTGACGGAAGTGAGTTGCAAAAGCACTCCCTAGAATCTCGCTTGAGAGAGGCAGTAGGCTTTTGGTTTGGGAGATTCGTTTTCTTATGAGGGTTTCCGCGGCGCGACGGAACTCATCGGTGACAATCAACTCCTTCAGTGCATCGTTATCGCTTGCACCATCGCAATTCTCGTTTCCCGATGGGATAGATTTTTCGTGTTTCGAACTCTTTGATGTTCGTTGCGATAAATCGGTGGGGGAATTTGACGGATGGGTGAGTGCTTGCGCGATCCTTGCTTGTTGTTTTGCGAATTCTGCAAGCTGAGTTTCGTGGGAGACTTGGGAACGGCTTGGATGTTTAGACATTATCAGCGAGGAGTGATGTAGGGATTTTTTTAAGTCGCTGACGTATGCTCGGATAGGATTGTGCGAGCGGTTTGCAATTCGGGGATAAGCTCGGCAAGTGGAGGGATAAGTTCATCGCGTTCGAGGATACTTCCTTTGATGTTTGCGACTTTTGCGACTTCTTTCATCAGCTCCCAAATTTCTGCATTGGTGTTGTGAGCATGGCTATCGACCCAGGTTCCATTTTCGATGTAACCGCCAACGAAGTGAAGTTGGACTATGCGGTCGGTGGGTAGTCGTTTCAGATGGAGTACGGGATCAAAGCCATGGTTTGCGGCGTTGATGAAGAGGTTAGTGACATCGAGCAAGAGTCCGATCTCGTTTTGTTCACACAGTTTTCCAAGGAAGTCTGCACCGTCGTAGGTTTCTTCGGGATAGCGAAACATCTCGGTGATGTTTTCCAGTATTAGGGGTGTTTGCAAACGGTCTTGGAGTTTGGAGATATTGTTATGGAGGACTCGAAGGGATGTGTCGGTTTTGGGGAGCGGGGCGAGATGACCTATGTCGATGCCACCTGCGCGAGTGAAGGCAATGTGTTCGCTGCACCACGGGGGAGCCAAGCGCTGCACTAGGTTGGCGTAGTCTTTAACGTAGCGATCGTCGAGACCTTCGGCGCTTCCTAGGGACATCGCCAGCCCATGAGGAATTAGTGGAAAGTTTCGTCGAAGCAGATCGAGCTCGGCAGATTTCGCTGGCAGGGCGTTCATGTAATGATCTGCGGTGATTTCAAGGAAATCGACCTGGTGTCGGAATGCGAAGAGTTCCGAGAGCATAGGTTCGCGGAAGCCGAGTCCGACACCGAGATTGGGCAATCGATCAAAGATCATGTAGCTAGTTTGGGGGCAATCAGTACGAGGCAAGAGAGATTGAAGACTGAGGTGACAGATTGGTAGAAGCAAAGGGAACGATTTCCCTTTGCTAGAGAGTGCATAGATAGGTTGGATCACCCACCGCCACAACCGCCACAACCGCCACCGCATCCGCCACCTCCTCCACATCCTCCACCTGCGGCTCCGCCGCATCCAGCACCGGCGGCACCGCAACCTCCGCCGCAACTCGAACCAGAGCCACATCCGCCGGATGCTGCACCGCAACCAACTGCCGTAGCCGCAGATCTCTGATAGGACTTGAACATGGGATCCAAGGAGCTTCCGTAGAGTGAGCCGACACCGTATACACCCATTGCAAGCAGAGGAAGAGATACCTCAGAGGCTAGCAGGCTTGGGTTTGGTTGTTTTTTGGACTCGGCTTGTTTGAGTGACCGCACGGCAATACACGCGGATTGCACGTCGCTTAGGAAGTCACGGCCACGCTTTGAGAGTCGTTTTCGTTGGGACAGGATTAGCAGGACGATCGGAGTAGCGATCATGAAGACGATCAGGAAGAAGACGTTATGGTGTCGGTTCGCGATTGCAGCCACGAGTTTGTATAACGCGATTCCTTCCAGCCCCCAGAATAAAGCCCACGCTAGGGATCTAACAGAGTCCCATTGGGTGTAGTCATTCAGGAGTGACTCTTGCTGCACCCAGCTTCGGAATGGTTCAGTGGCATCTTTTGTTTTGGATAGATTGTTTGTGGAGAAGATGCTCTCCGCTTTTTGTGGAGTGAGAAAATGTCGGATGACATGCTGTTGGAGAGGGGAAAACTGACTGAGCGAGGATTCGTCAACTTTTGCAACCCAGGTCATCGGCTTGTGTGCAAATAGCTTGGAAAGTCCCTTTTGCGGCTCGGATTGGATGATTACACCTTGGTCTACAAGTTCGACCATAGCGGTACGGAGCACCTCGTATTCCCCACCACGTAGAAATGCAATTTGATAGGGATCAATTTTCTGCGGAAGCTTGAGAGGAGGAGTTTCTTCGGTCTGCGGATTTAGCGAGTTTATACGTCTCCGAAGCACGTACATGGCGGCGACAAAGAGAATGGAGTAGAAGATTAAG
>JBEICB010000059.1:0-24735 GCA_040373655.1 Pirellula sp.
ATGATTGGATTCTCTGGTCGCTCAGGATTCTCTGGTCGCTCAGGATTCTCTGGTCGCTCAGGATTCTCTGGGTGGACAGGTCGAGGCAGTATTGAATCAGCATTGACTCCGAGTTCGACGAGGCGCGTTCGCAGTTGCTGGAAGTCCATCGGAGTACCGGATTGGTGCGCAGCGATAAGTTCGTCCGAGATTGTTCGGATGACAGTTGCGTTTACTCCGAAAGCTGCCAGACGCTCTGCAAGGGATTCTGTGAATTTCTTCATCCGTTCAAGCATTTTTGCTTCGATGATTTCAGGAGAATCATCATCGCTGTTGTTACCAGAATTTGGATCGGATTCGTTGAGATCGTCTTCGGAAGGATTATCGTCCGCTTGCCATTTCAACACGCCGTTGACGATGCGATCGCCGAGTTCAGGGCGACCACCGGCTCGGAGAGTTTCCAAAGCTACGGTAACTTGTTCGCGGGTCATACTCGGTGGGAGTCGATCCTCGTCTAGCGCCTTCTCAATCCTCTCGATCCGTCTCTCGACTTCCACGAGACTTGGACGCCGTGCAGAGGACGAAGTTGTATTGGCGTTGAGTTGGTTGATCACCCCGAGTGCATCGAGGGGGGAAAGTGTACCGTCCGCATTCACATCGACCATCCTGGTAGCTGGTGCAGGTGTGGTGGATTGCACGGCCTGACCACCGGCTTGACCGTTGGCTTGGTTGATTTGGTTAATCACAACAAGTGCATCGAGCGGGGAGACTTCGCCACTACCATCGGCGTCCTCGGGAAGGACCACGTTGTGAAAGCAATCACCTGCCAAAAGAGAGCGTTTTTCGAGCCCTTCGATCCGCAATTGGCGATGGAAGTTTATTCTTCGACGGGAGGAATTTCGCTTGGGGGAATTTCGCTGCGACATCTTCGGTACCCTGGGATGCTTTTTAAGGATGGGCTACACTGCTTCGTATCATTGTAAAGCTGATCGAAGAAATTCGATCGATTTGGTCAATTTTTTCACGATTTTTACCCTGAAAACTGCAATGGCTAGCACAAAATCCGCGATTTCCCCGACACGCGTCGAAGACTATCCCGAGTGGTACCAGCAGGTCATCAAGGGAGCCGATTTAGCGGAAACGAGCGCGGTTCGCGGTTGCATGGTGATCAAGCCTTGGGGTTATTCCTTGTGGGAGAACATGCAAAAGGGACTGGACCGGATGTTCAAAGAAACCGGTCACCAAAACGCTTACTTTCCTCTCTTTATTCCGATGAGCTTTCTGGAAAAAGAGGCGAAGCATGTCGAAGGCTTTGCAAAAGAATGCGCGGTTGTGACGCACCATCGACTCGAACCCGATGGCAAAGGTGGTTTGCGGCCTGCCGGTCCACTGGAGGAGCCGTTAATCGTTCGCCCGACCAGCGAGACGATTATCGGTGCGACTTACGCCAAGTGGGTTCAATCTTATCGCGACCTTCCAATTCTGATCAACCAGTGGGCCAATGTGGTTCGCTGGGAAATGCGTACGCGATTATTTTTGCGCACCGCTGAGTTTCTTTGGCAAGAAGGTCACACGGTTCACGCGACGGCAGAAGAAGCGATGGAAGAGACTCGCAAGATGCTTGGGGTCTACACAGACTTTGCAGAGAACCACATGGCGATGCCGGTGATCCAAGGTGAGAAGACCGCAGGTGAGCGTTTCCCCGGGGCCGTGACCACCCTTTCAATCGAAGCGATGATGCAAGACCGCAAAGCTCTCCAAGCCGGTACGTCGCACTTCCTCGGCCAAAACTTTTCCAAAGCACAAGAGATCAAGTTCCAGAGCCAAGCTGGCCAAATCGAGTACGCTTGGACTACCTCGTGGGGCGTCTCAACCCGTTTGATCGGCGCTCTGATCATGACCCACTCCGACGATGATGGGTTGGTCTTGCCACCACGTTTGGCCCCCACCCAAGTCGTCGTAATGCCAATCTATCGCGACGATGCCCAGAAGACCGAAGTCATGCAATATTGCAATGCGCTCAAGTCTCGCATTGCGAAGGAGTTTTATGCGGACGAGCCGATTCGAGTTGAGATCGACAGCCGCGACATGCGCGGTGGCGACAAAAAGTGGTATCACGTCAAACGCGGTGTTCCAATCCGCATCGAAGTCGGTCCAAAGGACATGGCGAATCAAGCCGCATTTGTGGCGCGACGCGATACGCAGCAGAGCAGTTCCATGCCAATCGATCAACTTGTACAAACCATCGGTGCACAACTCGAGACAATCCAACGCGATCTATTCACCAAAGCCCTGGCGATGCGAGAAGCGAATACAGTTGAACTAGCCAACGAAGCAGACTTCCGAGCTTTCTTTCAACCAGACGACGAACAAGGCCGAAGCGTCGGTGGCGGGTTTGCCAAATGTTGGTTCTCGTCAGAGGCCGAAGTACAGCCTCTACTCGACGAATTGAAAGTCACCATTCGCTGCATCCCACTCGATGCTCCCAAAGGTCCTGGCAAGTGCTTCTTAACCGGTAAGAGCGCAGAGTCGCAAGCGATCTTCGCCAAGTCGTACTAAACATCATTTCGACTGCTCATTCCTTGATGGCCCGCCAATCGCAAACTTGCAAAAAGCACACTGCTGATGAACCAACCTGAACCCGATCGATTCATGCAAGCCCCCGTATCGCAGTTGATCGGTTTTCAAGTCTCGGCACCTAGCCCCGAAGATAAACTGTTGGGGCGAGCAGACGTGCGACTCGATGTCGACGAGAGATTTCACAACCCGATGGGACGTGTTCACGGTGGGATACTCTCAGCCCTCGCGGATGCCGCCATGGGGATCGCGTTTGGCCGAATGCTCGATGGCAATCAAGATTTTTCAACCGTAGAACTGCACATCCAATACATGCGTCCAGTCAAGAGCCGTAGCATCATCGCCAAGGCAATCGTGCAACAACGCGGTTTGCGCATCGGATTTGTCGGTTGCGAGATCCGAGACGAAAGAGAACGTCTCATCGCTACGGCCACTTGTACGTGTACCACAATCGATCTTTAAGCAATCAGCTGTATCGATCAATACAGCAACAAACTGTATCGCAGCGATCTATAGTTATACAGAAGTTATTGCGGATGAAGATACAGGCCGCTGACTTCTTTCGTAATCAAAAAGCAATAGAACTCAGAGACTTCGAGCGCAAGCCCGAATTCGAGTACTGCGAAGCTGAGTACGAGAACGACGCTGAGTACGAGAAAACAGAGCAATGGACTGTAACGCAGCGCGCTGTCTTAACTGCTCGCGCCCCAGTCGCGTCGTTGTCGCGAAGAAGGAATCCCCATCTTCTTGCGATACTTGGTGATGGTCCGGCGAGCGACACTCAAACCGTGTTTCTTCAACTCGACCATCAGCTCATCATCGCTCCACGGATGCGACTTGTTCTCTTTGTCGATGATCTCTTGAAGCTTGATTCGGATGGCCTCGTAAGCCACATCTTCGCCGTCTGCGCTTTGAGTACCGAACACAAAGAAGCGACGTAAAGGAAAAATCCCGCGAGGAGTTTGTATCCACTTGTCGTCCACCGCACGAGAAACAGTCGTCACGTGCACGCCGACTTGGTCAGCAATCTGCTGCATCTTCAATGGCTCGATACCCTCAGGCCCCTCGTCGAGAAACTTCTGCTGATAATCGACGATCGCTTGCGCGACGCGCGTAAGTGTCCTGCGGCGTTGCTGAATCGACTCGATCAACCACTGTGCACTGCCAACCTTTCGCTTGATGAACTCTTTCTCTTCTGCGGTCGCTTTGGGATCCATCAGTCGACGGCGGTAGTATTCACTGATCCGCAAATTCGGAATGTAGTCGTCGATCAATCGAACCACGTACTGACCTTGGTCATTCTGCTCGACTACGATGTCTGGCGTCACCAATGGAACAAACGTTTCCATGAACGACGAGCCAGGTTTGGGATTGAGTTTGTGCAACTCCTCGCGGACCTTCTGGATCGTATCAATCGAATAACCGGTCTTCTTTTGGATCGCGTTCATCCGATTCTCGGCAAGGTCGTCGAGATGACCGTTAATGACCACCCGCAACTTGTCGACCATCTCGTCGGCATCAGAAAGCTGATTCAACAAGCACTCGCGCAAGTTCCTCGCAGCAATGCCGGCAGGCTCGAGCGACTGAACGATTCGCAATGCTTCCTCTGCTTTGGCTACATCTTCTGGGCGATGATCAGGCGGAAGCATATCCGTCAGTGACGACTTAAAGTACCCTCCGTCACGGGCATCCAAACAGGAAATGATCCGCTCGGCAATCTTCTCTAAATCGTCATCTATATCGAGTTCCGCAAGCTGATGCAGCAGGAAGTCGTTCAGCGACTCGGGACGCTCCATCGCATTGGCCATCAAGTCGTGTTGGCGATCACCCTCTTCGCTGATACGGTTCGACGAGCGGCGGAAATCGTCAAAAGTATCAGGCATGTCGTTGCCCATGTTCTCCAAACGCTCGAAATCTTCCGCGTTCGAAGAATCATCTTTCACAACAAGTTCACGCTCGTCCTCGGTCCGCGAACCACCCGCCACGTCCACCTCGCCAACCTCTTCATCCGGAAGCGATTCATCCCTCTCTGCCACTTCGAGCATGGGATTTTCCTCCATCTCTTGCTCGATCCGCTCTTGCAACGCCATGATCGGCAACTGCAAAATCTCCATCGACTGGATCATCCGAGGAGCCAGTTTCTGGGTTTGTATCTGTCGCGTTTCGAGTCCGAACGATAAACGCATGAGCGATTCCAAGTCGAGGGTTGAACCTGCCTTTGGGGGGGCGAACATAGCTCCTCCAATATCAATTCTAGCCCCCCACTCCCTCAAAGTGCAGTATCAATTTCAAAATATATCAAGTTAGGAACGCGTTTTGCAGTCATTTTCATTTGGAAACGGATCGATTTAACGGAGCCCAGGCGCATGGACATCAACCACACGGGCCAAACCGCGTCCTGGGTCGCGACGCTCTGAACGGTCTGACAGCAAGGAAGCAAAGACGCCAAGAAGACTGCAGAACCTTCAGCCGTCCAGCGCGAGCAGCGGGCCGTCCCAAGGCACAAGCAGAAGAAAATCGAATTTCTGTGGAATTTTCCGTCTCCCACTGATCGGCTTGAGAAGTTATCATTTACACCCCATTTGTAACATCAAGTTTTCATTGTTTATCCATGCTTGGAGATCCGATCTGTGGCGGTACGAATTCGAATGAAGCGTCTGGGACGCAAGAATCGACCCTTTTATCGTTTGTGCGCAATTGATCAACGCAGTCCTCGTGACGGTCGCGTTCTCGAAGAGCTCGGACACTACGACCCAAAGTGCAAAGAAACCGATGCACGGGCAATCCTCAAGGGTGAACGAATTGATTATTGGCTCAGCGTTGGAGCTCAACCGAGCGAAAATGCGGCTGTTTTGATCAAGAAGTACGGGACCAAGGGGACGCATTTGGCAGCTCAAGAGCAAGCACTTGCAAGGCTCGGACGGGGCGTAAAGAAGGCTCCGGTTGCCGCCAGCTAACCCACTTCAGTAATCTGGTAGGCCACGGAACAGAACGGATCGCAGAGAAATTTTCGAGTCAGTTCAGATCGTTTTTCTTGCAATTCGCTCCAGTTCTTAATAAACTACCTGAACGAAAAGGTTGCATTGGTTTCCACTTCCGGATTCCAGACAGTCACAATTCGCATTGCCCTCGACCCGAGATGGAAATCCTCAGCGAGCCTCAAGTTCGCTAGCATCGGTTACCGATGTACACCAAAACTCGTTTCGGACAGTTAAGCAGTGAATTTGAATGCAGTGAATTTGAATGCAGTGAATTTGAATGCAGTGAATTTGAATGCAGTGAATTTGAATGCAGTGAATTTGAATAGAGAGCTAATCCCTCGCTTCAGATCACTGATGGCTAAGTTGAACGTTGGCATAGTTTACAATTAGAATACAACACGCGAGCAGAATCGCTTGCGGAACAAATTACCCCACCGGCCGTGCCTTTCATCCCCACCCACCAAAAGGCCCGGCCGGTTCTTTTTTTGCTTTGTGGTTTCCTTCCAGCTCCGTCGATCTAAACCGCGCAAATCCTAACAGCGAGCCAAAAAACGCCATGCCTTCAGGCAATATGCATCCAGATGAACTGGCGGGTGCGTCCACTCCATCGGCGACTCCCCAAACCCTCCGCATCGATGTCGCCACACTCTTCCCCGAAATCTTCTCGGGTTATCTGACTCAGAGTTTGCTCGCCAAAGCCATCGATAAGGGGCTCATCGAAATCCACATCCACAATCTTCGGGATTGGTCGGTGGATCCGAAACACCACAAAATCGACGATCGACCCTACGGTGGCGGACCAGGGATGCTTATTTGCGTCGAGCCAGTCGTGCGATGCGTTGAGGCAATCCGAACTATGGACCCGCGGCCAGCGGAAGTCCTCTTGCTGACGCCGCAGGGACAACGCCTAGATCAACCCTTGGTCGAAACCCTCGCACCCAAAGGCCGCTTGATCCTCTTATGCGGACGCTACGAAGGCTTTGACCAACGCGTGATCGATATCTTGCAACCGACTGAATTGAGCGTTGGAGATTTTGTACTCAATGGTGGCGAGGTGGCAGCAATGATCGTGGTCGATGCTACCATCCGATTAATACCCGGAGTGCTCGGAGATGAACAAAGCAGTTGGGATGACTCGTTCTCGCGAGGGAACCGTTTGTTAGAGTTCCCGCAGTACACGCGTCCCCCGGAATTCCAAGGCCACCGCGTACCCGAAATCCTGTTGAGTGGAGATCACGGAAAAATAGCGCAATGGCGGACCGAACAATCCGTACAGCGAACGCGCCAGCGACGTGGCGATTTGCTCAATCGCAACAGCGAATGCGAGTCCTAAACCGCTTGGCTTCACTCTTTGCCAAATGCATTCTGTATGAATTTCTCGGCTAATCCATAACGCACGAAAACCCTCCTTTCGTCAAAAAATATCAATTTCACTCCACAGTTTTCCCACCAATTCAACCTCTCCAAATCCAACCCCAAGCTATAGTGAAATTGGCCAATAAAAGACCGGCCCGTCGAGCGTCTCTCTTCGTCTTCCGCTAATACACCCCAAGTGAACTCAAGCATTCTCCCGGACTTTGTCATCGATAGTTCAACCCAAGTTGCCACACCATGAATTACAAAATTCACCTACTTAGCTCCGTCCTTGCAACTGCCCTGCTCGTACAGTCGACTCATGCGCAATCGGTCGAAGAGGGCGATTCTCATCCCCACGACCAACAAGCTCTCTCCGGTTTCCTAGAACAAGCCTACTCGCAAGCACCCACCCCGGAAGGAGCAAAGATGCTTCTCTCGATCTTGCAAGGCTCCCAAATGGGACCAGGAGAAGGCTGGTTTGGCCCCGCTCAATCCAAATAAGACTTCTCCTGGCTCGCCAGCAAATGCAAAATCACTGACGCACCCGAAATACCAAAGGCAGCATTCCCCGGCCCCGATCCACTTTTCAAAATTCTCGATCGTAACCGCGACGGTAGTATTCAACCGATGGACCTCGACTGGTCACCGTCGAACCCGATGGTTGAACAAGCCTACCAACTCAATCGAATCTTTCGCCGTATCGATGCCAAAGGTAGCGGAGCAATCACCCGCGAAGATTGGAACGCCTTCTTTGACAAAGCCAGCGAATCCGACGATGTCCTTACCGCTGAGGACTTCTCCGGAACGCTACTCGCAGGGTTCACCGGATCTTTCAACCCTGGTGATCGGCCTGATCCAAGCCAATTGGTGCGAGGACTCTTCGCCGGGGAAATCGGATCCATGCTCGAAGGACCCAAAATTGGACAACAAGCCCCTTGGTTCAAACTGCGAAAGGCTCAAGGTCAAGGCGAGATCGAACTTGCTAATCTCATCGGCGATAAACCAGTCGTGCTCGTCTTCGGTAACTTCACCTGCGGACCATTCCGTTCGTTCTATCCCGCTGTAGATCGCTTGTTCGAGAAATACAAAGACCAAGCTAACTTTCTCATGGTCTATGTTCGTGAAGCACACCCTAGCGACGGTTGGAAGATGGAGTCGAAAACAAAACTCGGCGTCGAAGTCCTACAACCAAAGACCATGAGTGAACGAACCGAGGTCGCGAATCAGTTCTGCTCTCGCTTAAATCCGAATATTCCAGTCGTCGTCGACGAAATGAGTGATCCCGTAGGCCACGCCTACAGCGGAATGCCCGCACGATTGTACGTGATCGATCGAGAAGGTAAGGTTGTGTTCAAGAGTGGTCGCGGCCCCTTCGGTTTTAGTCCTCCTGAAATGGAACAAGCGCTTGCAATGAGCTTGATCGATACCAATGCGGAACCCAACGTAGAGGTCTCTGAAAACTCAACCTCCACGTTAGAGCCACTGTCCATCGAAGAAACCTGGAGACGGCTTCCCCAAACAACTCAAGGTGGTGATGGATTTGTTCCCAAATGGGCCATAGTGATGGCTCGGGAATTACCCCGGACTACCGCTGCAATGCTGCAACTAGACTACGCCCAACCTGGGAAGAAGTCTCGAAGAAGCTACCAACCGGATTCGCGGCAAAACCTACTCGTATCGTCTGGAACTTGGTCTGCATGGGTTATGTTCCCGAACTTGCTGTTCCTTGGTCGATGACCACGCGAACCATGTGGGCAGAGAGCCAACAAGACCGCATATTCGAAGAAAGCTTATTCTGGGTTCAAACCCGCGCACTGCAGTGCAATTACTGCATGGGACACTGCGAAATGCTTCTTGAGGTTGCTGGTTTGGATTCGAAACAAATTCAAAACCGTCTATCGCGCCTAGCAAGCGACGATTGGTCGGCATTCCCTGCCGCGGAACAACGTTCCTACCAGTTCGCACGAAAACTCACCAAAACACCTTGGTTGTTGACCGCGGATGACTACGAACAACTAGAAAAAGACCTCGGGAAAAAAGAAGCGATGGGTACGTTTTTTTGGCTTTGCCGAGGTCTCTACATGACTCGGGTTTCAGACGGCTTTCAACTGACGCTTGAATCCGACAATGTATTCTCAGATTACGCGGCCCCTAAGCCAGACGACGAAGCGAATTCCTCCAAATAACCAAATCCCATCGCTCGACGGAGAAAGAGAACGACGGAGAAAGAGAACGACACTTTTCGCTTCGCAAAAGCCACAAACCGCTGGTACTACCATTTCAATACGCCTTATACAGGCGTATTTCTCAACAGTGACTATCCGGCACTTCAATGGTTCCCTCGAGATAAGCCACCGCACGCCCAGATATAAAAACGCGGTCTTGAGCCAGCCGACACTCAAGCACCCCAGTACGCTTCGACAACTGGATCGCGCTCATCGTGCGCTTCTCTAACTTTTCTCCCCAATAAGGTGCCAACATGCAGTGAGCTGATCCTGTCACAGGGTCTTCGTCAATCCCACAATTAGGCGCAAAGAATCGACTTACGAAATCCTTGGTCTGCCCCGGTGCGGTGACGATCACTCCACGCAGATCTAGAGATTTCATCACCCCAAAGTCCGGGCTCATCTCCTCGATTTCCTTTTGCGATCGAAACACAGCCATATGGTCCATTCCACGATAGTATTCGAAGGGAACCCTACCCAAAGCTTGCACAAGACTCTCCGGCGCGGTCGATGCTTCGCGTTTCAACGCTGGGAAATCCAGCGTTAACACATCCTCGTCCCTCGACACACGCAGCGGTCCAGAGCGAGATTGAAATGTGATCTCTTTGAGTATTGGAAACCGGTGGAATATCACGAATGCCGTTGCTAACGTCGCATGACCACACAAATCAACTTCCTTGTTCGGCGTGAACCATCGCAACCTAAACGCAGGACCTTCCGCGACATAAAAAGCGGTCTCCGAGAGATTGTTCTCCTGAGCAATCGCTTGTAGCAGCGAATCAGGAAGCCATGTTTCAAGTGGACATACTGCAGCAGGATTCCCCCGAAATGGAGCTTCTGCAAAGGCATCGATCTGGTAGATAGGAATTTTCATAGACAGTGTAACTCGATTGATATGATTAGTTGCTATACAGCAATCGGCGCATCCCAACGCATAAAGAACTTCACAAGCCACCAAAACGCAGTACCGCTTAGCAATACCGAAGGAATAACGCCCACCCCAACATAACAAAAGGCCAGCGGCAATTCTTTCCAATTGCCACCTACAAACGACCAAGCACATGCAGTCGTAAACAAAGCTGCCCAGCAAAACGCCGATAAGTGAATCGAGTACGCATTGAGCGCATCTTTACGCCGAAGATAAAATGCGATCGGCATCCCAATCATACCCGCAACCAAGTAACAACTAACAAGCCCCACCGTCATCGCAAGCACCGGTAGCACTAACATAGAAGCTTCATTGACATCAGCCCCAAAAAACGTAGACAAGAATCCTGCAGCGAACACAATCAAAACAAAAACCACTGGAGCAACGGCTGGCGCAAACAAATAAGCCCCCCAAAGCGATCGATTCGACGGCCTCATATTCGTCGCGACCGGAGGAGGCATGACTTCAGACGATTGAAATGGATTCTCTTGAAATGGACTCTCTGTACTCATCTTCGTAACCCCACCGGATCCTCTCGATCACATGGTTCGATCGTATTCTCTACTCGACTAAATTCTAAAGTCAACGAATCGCAACAACAAATCGTGACGTCCTAAAAGGTGCATTGTCGGGCACACTAGGGCTCAATTTTGGCCACCAAAAAAGAAGGCCGAGGATCGACCCCCGGCCTTGTAATTCTTAATCCTAACCGAGTTGGACTTAGCCAACCGTCTTGATCGTCTTGACCAAGCGAGAAAGGATCTTGTACGGATCAGCTTGCGAGTTCGGACGACGATCTTCCAAGTAACCCTTATAGCCGCTGTTGACGAAGCTGTGGGGAATACGGATCGAAGCACCGCGGTCAGCAACACCGTAGCTGAACTTGTCGATCGACTGGGTCTCGTGCAAACCGGTCAAACGCAAATGGTTGTCTGGACCGTAAGCGGCGATGTGCTCGTCGCGATACTTCTCAAATGCTGCCATGAGCTTCTCGAAGTATTCCTTGCCACCTTGGCTACGCAACTTCTCATACGAGAAATTCGTGTGCATCCCGGAACCATTCCAGTCCCCACGGATAGGCTTGCAATGAAACTCGATGTCCAAACCATACTTTTCAGCCAAGCGAACCATGAGGTAACGAGCGACCCACATGTCGTCGCCGGCCTTCTTCGATCCCTTGGAGAAAATCTGGAACTCCCACTGACCCTTGGCAACTTCAGCGTTAATCCCTTCGAGATTAATCCCTGCGTCCAAAGCGATGTCGATATGCTCTTCGACAACCTGACGTGCAATGTCACCTACATTCTTGTATCCAACGCCCGTGTAGTAAGGGCCTTGAGGTGCTGGGTAACCTTCCGCTGGGAATCCGAGCGGACGACCATTTTCATAGAAGAAATACTCTTGTTCAAAACCAATCCACAAGTCATCCATGTCTTCCACTTGAGCGCGGAAGTTCGATGGGTGTGGTTCACCATTGGGAAGCAAAACCTCGCACAGAACGAGGAAGCCGTTTTTGCGAGTGCTATCTGGGTAGAGCGCAACAGGCTTGAGCAAACAATCGGAGCTGCGCCCCTCTGCTTGCTGCGTCGAGCTACCGTCAAATCCCCACATCGGGAGATCGGCAACGCTCGACGGTGCCTTATCAACCACCTTGGTCTTGCTGCGCATATTGGGCTCGGGTAGATACCCATCCAACCAAATGTACTCGAGCTTGAATTTGTTATCCGAAGACATTTAGCGTACTCTTCCTTCCAAAAAACAGACATCGAAACATTCGCAAAAACATAGCTTCCTATGAGCCCCGAAAGTCAAAGGTTGCAGTCCACGCCGCTCGACCTCTGTCAACTAACATCACGATCCTTCACCCGCGAGCTCAACAAGCCCAGACGTCTACCCGGCGCCCGAACCTGCCAAGCCTTGGATGCACTCCGCCTATTTGCTCACACCAAATCCTCAGGATGAACTCCTCAAAACCACTGAGTGCATAAGCCCTTGCACAAAACGATTCCGAAGATTCCCAAGTTGAGGCACCACAAAAGTGAACGCAATTGTTAAGCTGATATGCTTTTGCTGACCCCATACTGTAGCGTCAGGAAGTCCCTGAGCAAGCGACCCGCAAAGTTTCTTTAATCATAAAACCGCAAGGAATCATCGAGACTTATGCATGCGATGCCAATCCTCCTCGGGGTGCTCGCCGCAATGGCGGTCGCCTACCGCTTCTACAGTGCATTTCTTGCCGCCCGCGTGGCAATGGTCGATCCAGCCAGAACCACCCCAGCTCACGAGCTTAATGACGGACAAAATTACCATCCGACCAATCGGTGGATCCTCTTCGGCCATCATTTCGCCGCCATCTCCGGAGCCGGCCCCCTTATCGGGCCAGTTCTCGCCGTCCAATTCGGCTATATGCCCGGCCTGATCTGGCTCGTTATCGGGGTTTGCCTCGCCGGTGCCGTCCAAGACTTCCTCGTCCTGGCCGCCAGCGTGCGACATCGTGGCCAATCTCTCGCCCAAATTATCCGATCCCTTATGGGGAAAAAAATCGGAATCCTGGCGTCCTTCGCCATCCTCTTTATCGTCATCATCGCCCTCTCCGGACTTGGGGTCGTAGTCGTCAAAGCGCTCGGCGGCGAAAGCGTTGCACTGATGCCCGGCAGCAAAATCGTCACCCCAACACCCATCGAACCCGCACAGCAAACCCCAACTTCTACCCTCTACCAAATTCCAGCCAAAGCCCGAATCACCTACCCCAATGGTACCGAGTTCCTGCGTAGCGAACCGTTCACCATCGAAATCCCCTCAACCAAAAACCTCTCTGCATCAAGTAACGAATCGGCCGGTTTAAACACCCAAGCGATCTCAAGTTTGGATATCCCTGCAAAGTCCTTCGAACGTGTCCGAGGTAGCTCCTGGGGAACCTTCACCATCGCTTGCACCATTCCGATCGCACTTTTTGTCGGTTGGTATATGTACCGATTTCGAAAAGGACGTGTCGTAGAAGCCTCCCTCATCGGTGCAGCCGCGGTTCTCTTCGCCACCGTCGCAGGAGCTTGGATCCCCGGCTCTCCAATCGAACACTACTTCCTCTTCTCTCGCGATGGCATCATCGCTGCGATCTGCCTCTATGGCTTCATCGCATCTGTCCTACCCGTGTGGCTACTGCTTTGCCCTCGCGACTATCTCTCCTCGTTCTTAAAAATTGGAACCATCGGACTGCTGATGCTCGGCGTTATCGTCGCCAATCCAAAACTAGAAGCCCCCGCAGTCAACTCATTCTTCGCAAACGGTGGCGGACCAAACATGGCGGGAGCCATCTTCCCGTTCGTCTTTATCTGCATCATGTGTGGAGCCGTGTCCGGCTTCCATGCCTTGGTCTCCTCCGGTACAACCCCCAAGATGGTCAGTAACGAAAAAGACCTTCGCATGATCGGCTATGGATCAATGTTGATGGAAGGTCTCGTGGCGGTCTGTGCTTTGATCGCCGCCGCTGCATTGCCCCAAGGTGATTACTGGGCAATCAATATCGATATGGCCAAAGCCCACCAATACGCTGAGACTCTCACCAAAATGCATGCGGATATCGATCACTTGGATCAGATTGAAACGCAAGTTGGTGGTGAAACACTTCGAGGCCGAACCGGTGGTGCAGTCACCCTCGCCGTGGGTATGGCTCAAATCATGACCCAAGCGATTTCCAAGTTCTCTTCCGCAGATATGGTCGACAGCTTGGTCAAATACTGGTTTCACTTCGCAATCATGTTCGAAGCCTTATTCATTCTTACTACCATCGACACCGGAACACGTATTGCACGGTTCCTCCTCCAAGAGTTGCTCGGCAATGTGTCGACCAAATTTCAACGTATGGATTGGTGGCCGGGAGTCTGGATCTCCACTGCCCTGGTAACGCTAGGCTGGGGAAGCCTTATCTGGTCCGGCTCCATTCAAACGATCTGGCCAATGTTCGGTATCGCTAACCAACTCTTAGCCGCAATCGCTCTCTGCACGGTCACCACCTGGCTTTTCCAAGAAGGTCGCGGACGACTGACTTGGGTAACCATCCTTCCTATGCTCTTCGTAACGACAACTACCTTCACCGCCGCTGCCGAACTGGTCCAAGGGACCTTCTGGCCCGATCTCGTCAACGGACTAAAATCGGGAAATGTTGCTCAGTCCCTTCGTGGGGGACTAAGCGGCGGAGCCATTATTCTGCTGGTCATCAGCTACACCATCATCCTTGCTAACGCCATTGCAATCTGGGTGAATCCCAAGCGGAATAAAGCAGCTCAAACAACGGCTGGCCCCCAAAATTAACTTGCGCAACTCAGAGCGGTTCAGCGGTCGCGTGTACCCTCTTAGGTGTAAAGGTACAGCATGGGTTCAAGCAAAAATTTTGGAGGGTCTCTCTACTCGCGTTCCCGATGCTTCAATGCGACAATGGTACCCGTCGACCTACCTCTCCCTCGCAACTACGATGTTTCAATAACCATCGTTGCAGCGTCCATCGGCCTGTAATTTTTTCATCATTGCTCTTTAGGTACAACGATCATGCGGACTTCTCTTTGGAATCGGCGAAATCTCGTTCGCCATCTCTGCACTGCCCTACTTTGCTTCAATGCCCCAGAAGCGATCCTGAGTCAACCTTCACGAACCCAACAAGCCTATGGGCAATCTGAAGTAGTCGATAATGACATCGTATCGAAGATCAAACAAGAAGGGATGGATCGGTCCAAGGTCATGGAGACCATCAGTTATTTGACCGATGTCTACGGCCCGCGTTTGACCGCTGCACCTGAAACAAAGGTCGCTGGTGAATGGGCTCAAAAGAAGATGGAAGAGTGGGGACTCGAAAACGCACACCTCGAACCTTGGGGACCGTTCGGACGCGGCTGGTCGTTACAAAACTATCGGGCAAATGTTACCGCTCCAAACTTCTTCTCGCTGATCGCCTACCCAAAAGCTTGGACTCCCAGCACCCCAACTACGGTCAAAGGGGAACCGATTTATCTTGATGCCAATACGCCAGAAGAGTTGGAGAAATTCCGAGGAAAACTCGGACGCGCGATTGTCTTGATCAGCCCTCCTCGAGATGTAAAGCCGTGGTTCGAAGCACCAGGCACTCGGCAAACCGATACGGAACTTTTGAATCTTGCAAATGCCGAAGTAGGCGGATCTCGCCGCCGCCGTCCACCCGGAGCAGAACCTTCGAATGGAGCGACCGGAACACCACAAAGCAATAACGTGATTCCACCAGCGGGCGCAAACCAAGGCGCTGGCAATCCTCCACCGAATCGCAGCAACGAACAACGCGGTAACGACCCCAGAGGCGGTGCTACCAACATAACCACCGATAAGTGGCAACTTGCCTACGATGAAGGGGCAGCAGTTGTCCTTGAAGCCGGTCGAGGAGATGGTGGAACGGTCTTCGTCGCTTCTGCTACTATGCCCCGCCGCGCCGATGCGGGACGCGATCTACGTAGCCCCGGCGAAGGTGGCCCCATGTCTCGTGGTCCAAGACCTTGGACGGTCGACTCCCCCGCAATCCTACCGCAAATGGTCGTCGCCGCAGAACACTACAATCGTCTCGTTCGAATGATCCAAAAGGGAGTTAAACCACAACTCGAGATCGATATCGAATCCACCTACCACGACGGGGATGTCAACAGCTTTAACATCATCGCTGAAATCCCCGGCACCGATCTCAAAGATGAAATCGTCATGATCGGCGCACACTTCGACTCTTGGCACTCCGGCACAGGGGCTACCGATAACGCGATCGGTTGCGGGGTAGTCATGGAAGCGATGCGAATCCTTAAATCCATCGGTGCCACACCGCGCCGAACAATCCGCGTGGCGTTGTGGACAGGAGAGGAACAAGGCTTGCTCGGATCACGCGCCTACGTCACGGAACACTTCGGAACTCTGCAAACCACCCCCCGCGAACGCAATGCAGAAGGTGGCGAAGAACGCCGACCAAGTTCCGTGATTGAATACACTCCCGAATACGAAAAGTTCTCTACCTATTTCAACTTAGATAACGGTGCCGGAAAGATTCGAGGTATCTACTTACAAGGCAACGAGGGGGCTCGCGGAATTTTCCGCAGCTGGCTCGCTCCCTTCTCCGAATACGGCGCATCCACTGTCACCGCTGCAAATACAGGGGGAACAGACCACCAGTCGTTCACGGGCATCGGATTACCTGGATTCCAATTCATCCAAGACCCCATTGAATACGACACTCGCACGCATCACTCCAGTATGGATGTTTTTGAACGACTCATCGAAGACGATGCCAAACAAGCTTCGATCATCATGGCTACCTTTGCCTACCAAGCCGCAATGCGAGATGAAAAAATCCCTCGCCGAGCCTTGGAAGGAAATCCAACCATGCAACCGAAGGCACCGGCAGTGGGCCAATAGCCCAACACCGTTAAATCGATATCTCGATTGCTTCCAGGAGTACTTTTTGAGCCGGCCAGCAGCGTGAGCTACTGCAGCTAATTACTTGCTAACCGGCTCGGACTCTTGAATCCAAGTTCCTAACTCCGGATGAATCACCAGAATCGAGTAACGTGCTACAGTAGTCCATTCATCGGTGCTCAAGCTTGCGTAGTCAAAAACTCCGCGAAGATCCGTATACCCATCTTTATAGAAACGTATCGAACCATCGGTGTGCTTCGCGTAGACCTTTACGTAAGCTCCCTCAAGTGGATGCTTGTTGCCCGCTCCTAACACTTGCAACCGTCCGAGAGGTGCGATCAAGTTCACACTAAGCGAATTGGAATAAACCGGCAAACTACGCACGATACCACCGGAGACAACCTCAAGAATCATGTTGCGATTCTTGAACTCGTCAGGGATCTTCCATTCGGTCTTCTCCCAAGTCCCCTTGGAAGCAACCTCAAGTTTCTGCGTGCGATTAGGTTCAATCACAGCGGAGCGTGTTTGGTTTTGTCCAACAAATGGATTGCGGCTGAACATCAACTCTACGTCGATAAAGTAAAGGTTGACTTGTACGGAATCGATATTGCGATGCTGGATCCAGATTTGGCCATCTTTAGAAGCGACCTCCAAACCTGGTAGCTTCGCAGCTCCGGCAGCCATCTCTGCTTCACGACCACCTGCAAGCTCACGCTGCGCATCGTTGGCATACTTGCCTTCGTCTCCTGCCTTACCTGGGTTTCCTTCTTCGTTCGCGGAAACTCCAGTTTCAGTGTTCGACACTGCTACTAAACCTTTTTGCAAGTCTTCGCGTTCCTTGAGTTGCTGCGCAATCTGCCCAAACCAAACGTTCCATCGCGGCACCGGGTACTTCGCATATTTCTCAGCAAGTGCCTTCGCGCGATCCCAAGCCCCCGTTCGCATTGCAAAGTATGCATCAAAATAGTCATACTGCATCTGAGCTTCAGTCGTCTCTTTGCCTGTAATCAGCGCCGCACGATCTACGCGTTTGAAGTTCTCTAAAGCCTCCTCGACACGGTTTTGGATCAATTGGTAGTAAACCAAGGAAAGCCGATGCCTTGGTAACATCTTGGGTTGATACGCTAAGAGCCGCAGCCATGCTTGGTACTGCGCCGCCAAACCATCGTTGAGGATCTTCCAATCACGTCCAAGCCGATGCGTTCTAGCGACGACGATCGGACGGAAATCAAGATGCTCAAGTTTTAGTCGTGATTCATCATCAATATTCATCAACGGGCATCGGAACACCGGTGAGACTTCCGCGACAATTGCGTTGTTGGCTTCGAGGCACTCTTTGATCCTCTGTTCATCCCGGTGCACAAGGCTGTATCCCCACAAGGTCGGATGATACATCCCAAAGCGGTCGAGTTTCGTCAGCACCTCAGACCAGAACGCTTTGTCACTCATCCGCCAAGCGATCAAACCTAAATCGATTTTCGCAAGATTTACACGATCCAAGGCTGCGAGCACTTGTTCACTGGTTCCCCAAGCGGCGACATACTCCCAAGAAGTATCATCCACACGCAAAGGGGCATCGAGTACTTTCACCGGCTCCGAGTTCACATGTGCCAAATAATTTCCATCGCTCGACGCGCGAGCTCCATACTGCTGGAACTCACCGGAAGCAGGGAAGTAGAACACGTGCGACGTTTCTTGCGTCGAAAACGGAGCCAACTGAAACTCACGAACGGTAACGCTGCGACCCGCTTCCAGCGGAATTGCACCTTGTGGAATCTGCATCAGAATTTGCACCCGCATCGGATTACCGGTCGGGTTGGTTAGCACAACGCGATCGCGATAAGGTACCCCTATTACCAATTCCTGACGATTGACAGGTGCGGCCGTTGTGTCTGCGTTTGCTAGATACAAATTTTCGCTCAACAGAACCTTAGACTTAGGCTCAGCGGCATCAATACCAATAATCCCTTGAACATACGCCAAAGTCTTCCCCGTGTGTTGGTAAATCCAGCGGCCATTTTCAATCTTCAACGTACCCGGCTCGCTTTGTAGCGGTAGATCAACGAAAGCCAAAGCAAGAATCGCTTCGTTACTATTTCGGGCGGCGAAGTGTAGATTTTCAGATAACTTACCAGCTGGTAGTTTAAGCGTATCGATCCAAAATGGACTTGGGCTGACCAAGCTGGGGTTTTGATTCGCTAATAAGACTTGATCGAATTGGGATTCCGCCCACTTGCGAGTCGCAGCGAGTGGTTCAAAGAGTTGGATCTGCTTCCCCAATTCAACTCGCTTCCTCCGAGTGCCGTTTGCTCCTAAAAAGCGATCTGTTTCACGATTTAAACTTAAACCACGCACCTCAGGCTCAAAATCTGGACTGTCCGCAGCCGGGTCGCCGCCAGCATTTGCACCCTCTCCTCCCTTGGCCTCCAAGCCAAAGGCGAGCGAAGCCGATTTACCTGCTTTGTCCTTCGCTAAATCCCGAAGTGCTCCTCGACCGCGTGTCTCTCTGCGTTGCAGCGATTCCGAAAGTTCCCCTCCGTCACCTAATTGGGCTTTCAGTGCGGCTCCCGGAACCCCTGCAACCGCATCAAGTCCTTCGGTTCCTCCAGGAATACCACCTGTCGCCGGCATGCCACCCATGCCTCCCATGCCTCCACCACCCATTCCTCCACTTAGCCGCCCACCACCACTCGGCTTACCTGTACGAATCCCCAATTCCTCTCGTTCGAGAAGACGTTGGTCGAAGTAGTATGACGCGTCTTGTTTAGCAAATTCTAACTCTGAGGTCCGAAGGGCTTGGCCGAACCACTGATTCTGTGTTTCTACAGGAACAGGCTGCGCAGCGAGACTGTTTTCAAAGAGTCTAATCAACCCCTCTCGCTTTGCCTCGAAGGACTTTCCGAGCAGTACGCGCTCCGTCGTATTCAATTGCTGATATCGCCAAGGAACGGTATAGGGCGTTAGGTCTTGATCCAACAACCAATCATCGACGAATTGCCGTGGAGTTTTGTTCGCGAGGTGAGGTCGAACCACACGATCAAAGAAAGCGCGGTCATGTTGACGAAGAAACAAATTCAACTCGTGGCAAGCGAATTCACTGTATCGGTCTTGTTTTTGTTCGTCAGATAACCCACTCCACGTCTTTAAAAAGTCATAGCGTCGGAATTGAGGGGCTCCCTGAAGAATGGAGTCCAACATCGGGATCAAGTCCGCGATCGAAGTGTAGGAACGGATACGGGTTACACCAACATCGCCAAGATCTTTCGCGACGTTGGCATCAATGCTGTAAACCGATTCCTTCTGAATAAAGTGTTTCTGATCGTCGAGCGATTCTTGCAAACGTCGATCAGCTAGTTTGCGTGGACCTTTCCAAGGTAACGCAATACGCGTCGATGCTGTCATGTCCGCCGAAACGGCAACAATCCCTAAATCCGTTACCCCTTCGAGTTCTTGAAGACCAATAGCGATAGTTCCGTTCTTGTCAGGTCGAATATTGACCAGTAACTGAGCGCCCAAACCCAAGAACCCGTAGTCTCGCGACTCACCCATTGCATCACCGACTCGACCGGGATCTGCGGCCATCGGCGCTCCAGGTACTTGGCCAGGAGCGTTGCTTTTCTCCGCAATCGCATCACCGGCTTGTGCGAGTTGGTTTTCGTTACGCGTCGCAGAAAGCTCCCAAGGGTTCAGCAGTACCGTCGGGTGTGCAAGACTACTACCCAACAGTTTCATCGCCTGTTGCCGCGCAAGGACATACTGATATTCTTCATCGAGTTTCATCGAATCGACATAAAAATTCGATGGTCGTTCTCGTCGAATGCTAGGCGCAAAAGGGCGTTGAGTTCGGCGCAACCACTGCTCTGTTTCGCTATGTGCAAATGGTGCGGCTACTACCAACAATCGAGTTGTTGCATCGACACCAATAAGATCGATCCGCAAGTTGTTCTCATCCAACTTAGTATTTGTGATTGCCAACGTATCGAGAGGGGTTGTCGCAAGGGTTTTGTTTTTCCCTACGATCCAAGCATCTCGCTGTTCGCCTTGGGTAATCTCCAAATCCAATCGGGTACCTTGTTCATGATCCAAAAGGGCGTAGTTGCCAGCATCAAGTCCCGCGATCTCCAAAACACCAGCCAGCGGCTTGATCTTCTCGCTTTGATCAGCCATCGCTAAACCAGAACGAAACTCGAAGAGAGAAAACCGTCTCGCCTGCCGCTTGAGCGCTTCGATTCCTACTTGAGCACCGACAAGGTTGTCTTGTGCTAGCGGACCTGTTACGCGAAATGCTTGACCTGCAGTAGCATGGATTTTTTGAGGCCAATCCATCGACGATTTTGGCAGCACATACATCCGACGTTGCGATTGCGCACTTGCGACCCAAAAACGTTCTACCCCGACAAGCGAACCAAGTTCGATTTCCCCGGAGGCGTCTGATGCCAACCGAATACTTCGTGTCGGCTGAATTCCATAGAGTTTGAATTCGATGTCAACTGGAGTGCGAGGAATGGGTTCTCCATTACGTCCCCGTAGCTCCAATCGATATCCGTCTGCAGTACGATTCAAATAAGAATCGAAAACATAGCCTGTTTTCGCGAAGTCGTTGACTCGGGTTGTATGGTTTGCTGATAGCGAACGCACTGTATCCGTACGCACTTCTCGAATCTGGGCTTGGAGCGTCCAATCGATTTGCGCAAGCCTAGGTGGAACCGAGAACTCTTGTGTCAACTCTTGCTGATCGTTCAGTTCCAAGTTCTTGAACTGTTGCGTTGTGGACATGCCGTCTAAATCGGTGCATTTTGCTATCAGCTCAATTTCAGATAGGTTCGAAAGGGGGAGTGGTTGGTTATGAGCTAACAAACGAGCTCGCAAAACAATTGCTGCTCGATTCCCGGAAAGAACACTTTGGGGGTCTACTAAGAAATCAGCTTGGAAGTCATAAGCCTCTGCGAGGTGTACTAAAGGCTCGAGCACAGCGAAGTTTCCATCGCAAAGCAGAATCGCTTTGGATTGAGTCGTTTGCTCAAAGGGGATCAGAATCCAACCATCTTCATCGGGCAAGAATTCCCGTTCACGCAGCAGCACCTTTGCGGTCGGGACGTGGTTACCTGCGGCATCGACAATTCGAAGCAACTGACCTGCATCAGAGATTGTTTGGATCGACTGCAGTTTACCTTTCTGGACGAGAGCTCGACTGCGTTGCCCCCCGGCGAGGACTTCGACAATCCACATCCCAAGTCCTTCTAATTCCGGAAGCTCGATGATTTCTCGGTGACGACGATCATTTCGCTGGGCATAGTTGAGTTTCCGCTCGATGTTCGGAACAACACCATCGAGATCGATGGCTGTCGAAATCGGAGTCATTTGTTTGCTCAAGATGTTTCGAGCATTGAGTCGGTAGACGCGAACAAAAAGTTCGGGAGTATTTTTCAAGTCGATTTCCAGACGAACCTTTTCGTCCGATTTGTAGGTTGTTGGGTTGGTGGGAGCAAACCGAACTTCGATGCGTTCGGCGAGTTCTTTCTGAGCTTCGGGCGATAGCTGCGCGTAATAGGTCTTAGGATCCCCGATGCCGTGCAGGATCTTGGTCATTGCAAAAAAGGTCTGCAGGTAGCTACGCTCGAGCCATTCGCTAAAGTCATCCACATTGGCATCGGTACGGAAGAAGATATCCAAGTACTTTTCAATCAAGTGGCGGTCGTCCCCGATAGGTCGTTCTAGATAACGGACAGGGAAAGCCGCGTTCCAGTCGACCACCGTTCGTTTCTGAGACCACTCGCGAAACGATTGCGTGCAAATTGGCCGTTGATTGGGTAAGCGCAAGTAGCGTTTAAAGCGATCTCGATCAGGGGTACCTTGTTCGAGGTCAAAGACCAAACGTTGATGCAGGACAGAAGCGATCAAGCTGTTGTGCAGTTCTGGCAGACCGGTTACGAATGCTTCCATGCGATCCAAATGACGTTTTCTTACGTCAGGGTCCTGTAATGATTCGTCGTCGGTCGGTTGCAATCGCCGGAGGACTTCGACTACGTAATTTACATTTTGATCGATAGTTGGAATTCGTTTACGAAGTTCTTCAAGTTGGTTGAGAGTCAATTCACGGTGGATAGGGGCCCAGCCGAATCCTTGGGAATGGATGGTTGTTAGCTCTTCCACGAGTCGGTCCATAAGTTTTGGGGTATCGACACGATGGGAGCGGGAGAACCAACGCCTAAGGGAATCGATGTTGTTAACCGACTCGAGTGCGTCGGGCAGTACCGAGTCTTCGATAGAATCCAGTCCTGGGCCTTGGACAGTTTCGCGAAGGGTACGATTCCAATCGAGTATTGCTGAATCGAGTTTGGTCGCCAGTTCAGCCGCTTCATCTTTTTTTGGAGCGGGGTGGCTGGTGACGATTTGGAATTCGCGTTGTAGGTATTCGACGGTGGCATCTGGATTGGAGGCGTATTCCAGAAGCGTTTGTCGGGTGAGGAGTGCTTTCGACTGTCCGTTGAGTCCCGATTTATCGATCCACGACTTCAGCAGTGCGCGGGCTTCGGCGACGCGTCCAAGGTTTTGATGGTGGAGGACTTGGTAGTAAAAGTAATCCGGCGTTCCGGGAATAAGTTCTTCTAAAGCCTGGTCACGTTGTTCGGAGAGAGCGAAGCGTTCGAGAAATCCCAGGGGTTCGCCTTGTGCGAGGGCTTTTTGGGGGAAGCAAAAGAGGGAGAAGAGTGCTAAACCGGCGAGGAGAAGGATGGTTTGCATAGTTTTTTAAGGCAGACGAGAAGTAGATTTAGGGCTGGGAATTTAGCTAACCCAGTCACTTTGCGTACCGGCTTAGAGAGACCCTAGTTCAAGAATAACGCGGGGGGGTTGAAATTTCTTAGTGAAAAATCGTCCACAAAGTCAAAAATCCACGTATCTAATGAATTCTACCCCATTGTCGCTGATCGCTCCGCCGATCAGTCTCGTCACCTCATCAGCGCACCATCTCTCCCCTATTCGGTACCCTCGCAGTCAGCCACCAAACGTTCTGAACCCAGCAACGTACCTTATTACTTCTAACCCCATTGTCGCTGATCGCTCCGCCGATCAGTCTCGTCACCTCATCAGCGCACCATCTCTCCCCTATTCGGCTCCATCGCAGTCAGCCACCAACCGCTCTGAACCCAGCAGCATGCCTTATTACTTCCAACTTCACTCCCGTGGATCGCAGGAGCGATCCACGACAATATCGCCCCCATCTGGATTATTTTTGCCAAGTTGATCCCAAAAAGGGGATTGCAGTTATAAAAAACCAAGGCGATCTCTCAAGGATTAAACGGACTGACATTCCGGTTCGATTGAATTGGGGCGCAACGGATACAAGTCAGTATGAAATCCATATGACGTAGCTATGGCATAGAATTTATGTTTGGTGACTGCTTCGACCCCAACGCTGAATATTTTACAACCGACCGAATGAGGCCACACTGGTCTCAATCTGGGGCGATAGTGTTTATTACTGCAAGAACGTGTGATTCAATACCAAAATCTGTAATGAAGCTTTGGGATTTGGAGAAGCATCAGTGGATTGACCGACGGGAAGAACGGGATTGTTCAAGTTCGACACGAGGTCGAAATCTGGAAGAAAGGATATCAAGCTTAAGCCGTTCGAACTGTTTGGAATTCAGAAAAACGTTCCAGCGCAAAAAAGAAATCACGCTTGACGAATGCCATGGTGCATGCGTATTGCGAGATCCTTCATGTGCAGCAATTGTCGAGGATAGCCTAATGTACTTCGATGGAAAACGATACAGGATGGGTGATTTCGTAATCATGCCAAATCACTTCCATGCGTTGGCAGTTTTTAACAGCGCAGAACAAATGGAGCGACAGTATGATTCATGGCTTCATTGGACTGCAACTCAGATAAATCGTCACCTTGGATCGAAAGGGCATTTTTGGCAACAAGAGCCATTCGATCATTTGGTACGTAACGAAGAGCAGTATCACTATCTTCGCCAGTACATTGCCGAAAACCCCCAAAAGGCAAATCTGCGAGCCGGCGAATACATTTATCGTAGATTCCCCCATTGTCGCTGATCGCTCCGCCGATCAGTCTCGTCACCTCATCAGCGCCCCAGCTCCCTCCTATTCGGCACCATCGCAGTCCACCACCAACCGCTCTGAACCCAGCAACGTACCTTATTACTTCTAACTTCATTGTCGCTGATCGCTCCGCCGATCAGTCTCGTCACCTAATTAGCGCCCCAGCTCCCTCCTATTCGGCACCATCGCAGTCCACCACCAA
>JBEICB010000294.1:0-5144 GCA_040373655.1 Pirellula sp.
ACATGTCCGTATCGCTGTGCGTGTTCACCAAGTCCATGGACGACGGCAAGGACGTAACGTGGAGCGTTGTCCCCACACCAAAGACGGGTCATCAAACCATATTCAGCCGTGGTTGGAATGGAGAGATCAAAAGCATGCATGGCAGTCCAAACCTCTCGCGGCGTTACTACTCGTTGTTGCTACTCGTTATTGCTACTCTTTGTTGCTACTCTTTGGCTTGAATCTTTGCCCAAGTGTCTTTCAAGGTAACAATACGATTGAAAATGGGCGATCCCGGTTTGGAATCGACTTCATCAGCACAGAAGTATCCATTGCGTTCGAACTGTACTCTCGTCCCTGCTGGCACTTGGGCCAATGCCGGCTCTACGACCGCATGTACAATCGTCTTGCTACTCGGATTGATGTTATCGAGGAATGTCTTCCCTTCAGGGGCTTCTTCCGGCGTCTCCGACAGAAACAACCGGTCATAGAGTCGGACTTCAACGCAGTTACCGGTCTTAGCCGCAACCCAGTGTACGGTTCCCTTGACCTTACGTTCTGCCGCTGGACCGCTTCCACTCTTCGTTTCTGGATCGTACGTGCAAAGTAATTCGGTCACTTTGCCACTCGCGTCCTTGACGACCTCGTTGCATTTGATGATGTATGCATACCGCAATCGAACTTCACCTCCGGGCTTGAGCCGGAAGAACTTCGACGGTGCATTTTCCATGAAGTCATCCCGTTCGATGAACAACGTTCGCGAAAAGGGCAGCTTTCTCGTTCCCGCATTCGGATCTTCTGGATTGTTAACAGCATCAAGTTCTTCGGATTGATCTTCAGGGTAGTTAGTCAGTGTAACTTTAATCGGATCGAGAATAGCCATGTACCTAGAAACGGTTTTATTCAAATGCTCCCGCACTGCATTCTCGAGCACAAGGACATCGATGATCCCGTTAAAACGAGCAACACCAATCGTCTCGCAAAAACTGCGAATGGACTCGGGTGTATAGCCTCGACGACGTAGTCCGCTGATGGTTGGCATCCGAGGATCGTCCCATCCCTCGACATGTTTTTCAGTAACAAGCTGCAACAACTTGCGTTTGCTCATCACCGTGTAGGAGAGATTCAAGCGAGCGAACTCGATTTGCCGCGGATGGAAAATCCGGAGAGTCTTGCAAAACCAATCATACAAGGGTCGATGGTTTTCGAATTCGAGCGTACAGATCGAATGCGTGATCCCTTCGATTGAATCGGACTGCCCGTGAGCCCAATCGTACATTGGATAAATGCACCAATCATTGTCCGTTCGATGATGATGCGCGAACATGATTCGATAGAGAACCGGATCTCGCAAGTTTAAGTTTGCAGCTCCCATGTCAATCTTTGCACGCAAAGTACGAGTCCCTTCGGGAAACACCCCTTTACGCATCCGCTCGAAAAGATCCAAGTTCTCTTCGACACTGCGATCCCGAAACGGACTATTTTTACCGGGTTGAGTCAAGGTCCCCCGATACTCCCTCATTTGCTCAGCATTCAAATCGCAAACGAAGGCATGCCCTTCACGGATCAGTTGCACCGACCAGTCGTAAAGCTGTTGGAAATAGTCGGAAGCATAGAAAAGATTGTCCCATTGGAACCCAAGCCAACGTACATCGCGCTGAATCGAATCGACGTACTCTTGGCTCTCTTTGCTCGGATTTGTGTCATCGAACCGGAGGTTACATTTTCCGCCATACTTCTGAGCCAATCCGAAGTTCAAGCAGATGCTTTTCGCATGGCCGATATGGAGATATCCATTGGGCTCTGGCGGAAAACGGGTCTGGATGGTCTTCCCTCGAAGGCTC
The DNA here is from genome assembly GCA_040373655.1 of Pirellula sp. Classification (GTDB taxonomy): domain Bacteria; phylum Planctomycetota; class Planctomycetia; order Pirellulales; family Pirellulaceae; genus JBKCUI01. Next base: position 1,824 of record JBEICB010000294.1, read on the forward strand.
TCTTTCGATGCGAAGTCTTTTTCGACCTCTAGTTCGATAAAGTTCTTGTGAGGGGTATTCCCGGTGTTTTCCGCTGGTTGAGTCACGATGGATTTCGGTAATCGAAAAAGGTAAAACGGTCAGATCTAAAAAATCGGTTTGACCCCGTATTGCTGGTGGATTTGGTTGCAGAGTTTAGGCTGCAGGCGCAATCCATGGGCCAGTTCGCGAAGGTAGTCGACTTCTTGCTGTGTGTCGACATCGATTGTCGACAAGGATGCTGCATAAACGGCTGCTTCCATCCCGATAGGTACTGACCAAGCAAAGTCGCGAACACTGGTCGCTGCAGCAAATTCTTTGCGCAAGAATTGAATAGTTGCTTCGCTCGTGTTGCCAATACGTTCAACAATCGCTTGTTGCTCTTTCGCATCGATCCGCCCGTCCGCTTTGCCTGCGTGAATCATCGCACGGATCAACACTTCCATCTGCTCTTGTTCGGCTTTAGAAAGCTGCGGAGGCTGTTGAGTCGGCTGTTGTCCGAAAATGTCCCCACCCCCTTGCGAGCCACCACGACCGCTGCTGGAAGGTGCCTGGGACTGTGGTGCCTGGGACTGTGGCGGTTGGGACTGCGGCGCCTGCCGTGTCGTCGTAGAAGACTTCCCAACTCCGAGCATGTCCTCTAATTCCGCCTCCGATGGAACCCGACCTGATCCACGCCCCTCCTTCAAGACACCTGGGAACTGCACTCCAGCAGAGGATCCACCTCGTCCGCCCGCCGGACTTCCACCAAGAATATCCTTGAGGATATCCGGTCCGGGATTGCCTTGACGTTGTCCACCACCCTGACGCCCCCCGCCTTGTTGTTGCGCTGGGCCAGCATTGAGAATTTCTGCGAGAATATCAAAAGGATTCATTGCGTGTTTCCTTGGAGAAGTAAGTACTTAAACAGAGACATGAAATATACCAAAGTGGTTCTGCGTCGTCTCGCGAGGAATTCTACGAATTCGAGAGTTTCTTGTATCGGAAACGCTGCGGCTCGTCGGCGGATATCCCTAAACGTTCCCGGCGTTGCTGCTCGTAGGTTTCGAAGTTCCCCTCACACCAGTGGACATATCCATCTCCTTCAAAAGCCAGGATATGGGTCGCGATCCGGTCAAGGAACCAGCGGTCGTGAGTGATAACAACCACGCATCCCGCGAAATTAAGGATGGCTTCTTCGAGGGCTCGAAGGGTATCTACATCAAGGTCATTGGTCGGCTCGTCCAGGAGCAAGACATTGCAACCGCGTCGCAAGAGTTTTGCAAGGTGAACCCGGTTTCGCTCACCGCCAGAAAGAACGCCGACCTTTTTCTCTTGGTCGGTACCCTTGAAGTTGAATTTCGACACATAGGCGCGGGAGTTCATCCGTTTGCCCCCCATGTCGAGCCAATCCAGTCCACCAGAAATCTCTTGGTAGATCGTGTTTTCCGGATCCAAAGAATCACGGGATTGATCGACATATCCAAGCTCAACCGTCTCGCCGACACGGATCGTTCCACCGTCTGGCTTGTCTTGCCCAATCATCATCCGGAACAGCGTGGTTTTCCCAGCTCCGTTCGGTCCGATGATCCCTACAATACCCCCGGCTGGAAGTCGGAAATTCAGTTTGTCGATCAGCACCTTGTCCCCAAAAGACTTATTCAAGTCGTTCGCTTCGACTACCACCTCACCTAAATGCTTACCAGGTGGAATCTGGATCTCCAACTCATCTGCTCGCTCCTCGAACTGCTGCGCTGCGAGTTGCTCGTACGCACTGATCCGCGCTTTGTTCTTCGCTTGACGAGCCCGCGGTGACATTCGGATCCACTCAAGTTCACGGTCGAGAGTCTTCTGGCGTGCGACTGCGGACTTCTGTTCGATTTGCAATCGCTTTTGTTTTTGTTCAAGCCAAGCAGTGTAGTTGCCTTCGAAGGGAAAGCCCGACCCGCGATCGAGCTCGAGAATCCATTGAGCGACATTATCGAGGAAGTATCGATCGTGAGTAACGGCTACAACTGTACCCTCATACTTAGCCAGATGCTGCTCAAGCCAATTAATAGCTTCTGCGTCCAAGTGGTTCGTAGGTTCGTCAAGCAACAACAAATCGGGTTGCTCAAGCAACAACTTGCACAACGCAACTCGTCGCCTTTCCCCCCCAGATAGCTTCGTTACATCTGCATCCCCTGGAGGCAAATTCATTACTGCCATCGAATGTTCGATTTGCCGATCGATTTCCCAAAGGTTTTGGGCATCGATAACGTCTTGTAGTCGAGCCATCTCGTCGCAGAGCTTCTGCATCTGCTTGTCGTCGGTCACATCGCCGAGCAACATGGAAATCTCGTTGAACCGATCAAGGATCTTGCGCTTCGGAGCAACGGCTTGTTCGACGTTTTCTTGAACGTTTTTTTCAGGGTCTAGCTGAGGTTCCTGGGATAGATAACCAGCAGTAAATCCATTCGCAAGTCTAGCGGTCCCATCGAAATTCTTATCGATGCCGGCCATGATTCGCAGCAGGGTACTTTTCCCAGCCCCGTTCGAGCCGAGGACACCAATTTTGGCGCCAGGATAGAACGCCAGCCAAATGTCTTTGAGGACTTCCTTTTGGCCGTGACGCTTGGTCAGGTTCTCAATCTGGTAAATGTAAGATCGATTCATAGCTAGTTAGTTATTCCCATTCAATGGTTGCCGGCGGCTTGGAACTGATGTCGTAGCAAACACGATTGATCCCACGCACTTCATTGATGATACGAGTGGAAACACGGGCTAGCAGATCGTAAGGTAAACGACTCCAGTCTGCAGTCATAAAATCGTCGGTGTTCACACATCGGACCGCTGCGACGTTTTCATACGTCCGAGCATCCCCCATCACACCGACACTTTGGGATTCCAACAACACCACAAAGGCTTGTGAAGTCTCCCTGTATAAATTAGCGTTGCGAATCTCAGTGATTAGGATTTCATCCGCATCGCGCAACACGTCCAGTTTCGCACGGGTTATTTCCCCGAGGCAACGGACGGCAAGCCCTGGACCGGGGAAGGGATGACGCCATACGAGATGGTCGGGCAATCCTAACTCCAACCCCAATTTTCGGACTTCGTCTTTGAACAAGTCACGTAGAGGCTCCACAAGATCAAAACCCAACTGCTCGGGTAAACCTCCGACGTTATGATGCAACTTGATCGTTGCGGCCGGACCATCGGGTGCCGCTCCACTCTCAATCACGTCGGGATACAGCGTCCCCTGCGCGAGATATTTTGCACCGTTTATTTTTAAGGCTTCTTCCTTAAAGCACTCGATGAAAGCATGCCCAATACGCCGACGCT
>JBEICB010000207.1:0-8524 GCA_040373655.1 Pirellula sp.
AAGCGCATGAGTCCTTCGAACGCAAGGCCTTCGCGTTTCGTCGCGATTTCCTTGCTCTCGATAGCAAGCCTACGGCCCTCTTGAGCGAGTTGATTCGCAAGTTCGGCCTGTGTCTTTGCGTCGCGAGTTTCGGTAAGCAAACGAGCGGAATCATCGAGAGCTAAACGAAGCTCTGTTGCTTGCTTGTCTAGCAGTTTCCTTTGAGCGGATTGGTACCATAGAAAACCAAGTCCTGCAACGAAAGTGATAGCAATAGCGCTAGCTAAACCGGTGGCCGCTACTCGATGCCTCGAAGGCCATCGAGTAGCTTGTTCCAAATACCCCTCGCGTAGCGCGCTGATCGGTTCCCCTGCGATCCAATTCTGTAGGTCCAATCGCAGCTCCTGAGCCGATGGATACCGCTTCGAAAAATCACTAGCCATCGCTTTTCGTGCAATTGCCTCGAGGTAATTTACCCTCGGACAGTACTCCCCTAGCACAGCCAGATTTTCAAGAGATCCTAGCGGATCCGCAGAGCTTGCACTCGGCGATGAACCGTGAAGGATACAGTGAAGTGTTGCTCCAAGCGAATAAATGTCGGCCAGTCGCAACGCAGAACTCTCAATTCCGAAAGACATTTCGGGGTCCGTGTACCCAGGTGTCCCAACGCCTGTGGTCGAATATGTGATTTCAATTTGGTTTTGATTCATCGGAGAGTTCGAATTTTCGGATAGATCCGACAACTCATGTTCAAGCGGAACCTCGATTCGCTTGGCCAGTCCCCAATCAGCGAGTAGTGTTTCGCCGTAGGGACCCAACAGTATATTTGCAGGTTTCAGATCACGATGGACGATGCCACGTGAGTGGGTGTAAGCGATTGTGTCGGCGGCATTGACTAGGTTTCGGATCAACTGGCGAAACAGATCTAAGTACCGCTTTCGATGCTCAGAGGCGGGCTTTGTCCTTCGTCTTAAGGCTTCATGGAACTCATCGATCGCCATCGCTAAGGTGCTTGCACCACTTTGGCGGATCAATCGCATGGTATAAAAATCTTCCCCCTGAGCATCTACCCCTCTGGCGTAGATCGGGATAATGCCTGGGTGTTCCAGCCCTGCAGTCAATTCTGCTTCGGTATGAAAACGACGTACAACAATCGGGTCGTTTCGGAATTCCGAACGAATTTTCTTAATCGCAACTTGACGATGGCAATCGTGGTCATAAGCAAGGTAAACCACCCCCATCCCGCCGGACTGAAGTGTCTCGATGATTGAAAAACGAGGCGCAAGCTGCGTGGAAGCAATAGATCCAGGTAGGTCTGCCGCTAGTTCCTCGCGAAGCCGGATTAATTCTTGGCTCAGGACTTCAAAGGGGATGTCGGGGTGCCATTTCGCATACGCAACTGGATCAATTGTTTGGTCTTGGTGCCAAGTTTCCTCGTACTCGTTGGCAATAGCCAAAATTCGACGCCATAATTGCGTCTCAACACCTGCGTACAAATAATTCTGCTGATCTTTCGCAGGTTTTGGGGTAGTCATTTGTCGTTGTGCTCTTGCCAGATACTTCGAATCAATCGCAGACTAATCAAAATATTCGTCTTCCTTTTTTGCAGTAGCTTAGCGATCGAACTAGCGGAATGATCGTCTAAGTAGAGCAAGGCAATTTTTCGTAGCAAGTGACTGGGGTCCTCCAAATCCAATCGACTGAGCAAGTACTCCAGCAGGTCAGCCATTTGCGCTTCTGCAAACGGCGACTGAAGGTCTTCGAGGATTGAGGGCTTGAGAGTTTGACGGGACGAAATATGGGAACGCTTAACAGCCTTTAGCTCGCGATAGTGCTGTCGAACTCTGTTGACGGTCGCAATATAAAGCAAGCCCCATAGATCCTCGCGATTATCGATGTCTGGATACTTACCATTTTGTACCGCCAAGCAAACGTTTCGAAAGGAACTCTGAACAACATCCTCTCCATCAACGGCTCGATCGGGGTTCGCCTCCAGTTGTTGAGAGGCTAGGGACACAAGCTTCGCTTGGTATCGTCTCCAAATGGGTGCAGCAGCCTGTGATTGGCCGGCCCGGAGATTGTTAAGCCATCGGGTAATCGATCCGGGTTCATGCTGCATAGAAGCAATCTGTAGGGGATGAAGAAGTCGATCACCTGTCGTTTCTCCAGCTCGAAAGTGTAGTTCTAAGAAAAATTGTCGGCAACGGGAACCGATAGAGATTGTTTTTGCATTCTTGGTATTACATGGACGCGTCTCCTCAGGTGGGAGTCGTCAATAATTCAACCCAAGGATGGTGGTGGGTCTTTTAGAAAACGAGGGTTCGTAAAATGAAGATTTCAGAGAAATCTAGCAGTGGTTCCGCACGAAGAGCGCGTTTGGGAGCTTACCTGGCAACGGTAGTTGGCTCTATTGGGATGGGAACATCCGCCGACGCCGGAGTCATTCCCATCGATTTGACGGGATTCACCGGGGATAATATGGGAATTGCCCCTGGTCCTGGTTCCTACTTCGCTGGTAGAGGGACTTTTAGTAATTTTACTCCAGGAACCGCGTTTTTCGGTTTAACAACGTTTACGGGAAGTACACTGGCGTAGCGGTAGGAACGCCGGGTCAAGGCGGTCTTCCTGTCGGAGTTTTAACAACCTCCGGTAATGGTGCTTTTGACATCCCGATTAACGTTGCAGCGGGCGTCTCTATAGTCTACCATCGGTTGGGCGATTACTCTCAATTCACAAAGGTAGAGAATCGGCGTTCCGAGATAGTAGCGAAATTTCGGGAGTCCCATCAACGCGAGCTAGGGCGATTGCGATTGCTCGCCTCCGCCAGAAAAGCTGATCGGGATGCGATCGATCGAGAAAAGCAATCCGAGATCGATCGTAAAGAGGCCGAGATCGCGTCGATTGAACCTTTGGAAATCTTGGTCGTCTCTGGTCTACCTCGGTCCGGCACGTCGCTCATGATGCAAATGCTCAAGGCTGCTGGGATCGAACCGATGACCGATGGCAAACGGACTGCTGATGATGACAATCCCGAAGGATACTGGGAGTGGGAAGATATCAAGGTCTTACCTAAGAATCCACGCATCATCGAGCAGACCAAGGGGAAAGTGGTCAAGGTCATCTCAGCTTTGCTACCATCGTTACCAAGACCGCACCGCTACAAGATTATTTACATGGTCAGGCCGACGCAGCAGGTGGTCGACTCGCAGTTAGTGATGCTTGATCGTCAGAGGCAGAAGGCTCGTTCGGAAAAGCAGCATTTGATCGAAGTTCAAGAATCGCATAGTAGGCAGATACGCCAAGTGATCAGCAAGAGCAATCGTGTCGACTTACTTGAGGTTTCGTATCCCGATTTGGTTGCCGATCCGCAAGCGATCATCGAGCAGTTAGAGAAGTTTTTGGGAAGCAGGTTTCAGAAATCGCCAGAGGTAATTGCGTGCGTAAAGCCGAAGCTGTTTCGAAATAGATAGTTGGCTCACAGACCAGTCGGCTCTCATCGCACTGTCGACTCGAATAGCGGGGACATTCGAGCGTTTGTCGAAATCTACGAACAAGTACGATCGCTCATCGCCTGGTATTTACGCCTACAGCAACGATGCGTTTTTCCCGATCGATGGCACAGGATTTGGCAACTATGCGTATGGAAATAACTACCACTTTTTGGTTTGAGCTAAATACCAAATTCACCTACCATCCAGGTCAAACTTTTCGATTCACCGGCGATGACGATCTATGGGTTTTTATCAACAAACAACTAGTGATTCACCAATTGATCGATGCTTTCATCAATCCTCCGCAATCGCTCCATCTTTGTGTACACTTGTCGTCGCTTCGCAACAAAGTACCCCTTGCCAGCTTGTGTCTCAAGAAATCCGCTATCGACAAGTTCAGCGTAGGCTTTTGCTACCGTGTTCGGATTGATCACCAACTCTCTGGCTAATTGCCGAACCCTGGGAATCGAATCACCGACCTTCCTGACCACCATCCGTAAAAACACTATCGAGTACGAGAATCTGACCGGTACTTACCAAAGACTGTTAAGGTGACTTACAATATCGCATAAAGCACGCCATAAACTTGTCAGCCAACTTCGAGCGAGAGCCCTCGAAGTTTTGTAGGGAATTCCAAATGACCGATATTGAAATTGAATGCGAGAAGATTCGCACACCGCACAAACTTCTTTGGACTGAGAGCGATAAGAAATGGAGGATCTCAGCGACCAATAACTCGAATGCCACAATTTACGTCTCGTGGGCAGAGAGCTTCGTCAATCCATTCACAAACGAACTGTGGATCAAATCGATTGATCAAAGTCCCCAGGCGGCCGATCGCATGCTCGCAGAGCTCCTGGGCGGCAAGTGCACGAGTTTCAAAACAACAGGTGACCCCCAAAGGCGAATTGCTCCGGATCGCTTCGTTGAGGTTGCGATTCCTCCTGGAACGAGTGCTAACTGGGTGATGGAACGTGTGCACAAAGCCTATTGGGAAGGCTTCAACATTTACTCTCGATCTTTGGCAGAATCGATTGAGAAACATCAAGCCGTCCCTATTCCGAAGGGAAACATCAGACCCAAGATTCGCGGTTGGTGGTGGGCTTGAACAAATTCTAGATATACTTGCTGTCAGTGATCGATAATTACCACAGATTCACCTCAGCACGTTTTAGCAAACTAAGTGTCCAACACCATTCCAATGCGTTGGGCAATCTTGCATGCACATTGCTCTGAACTGTACTGCGTCACTCTGTCTACAGCGAATCTCTTGTGAAACCGCCAAGATCTCGAATGAATCCCGGAGCAGCATAGCTTCGATCGCTCGAGACGACCGAAAAGGATCAACCTCATGTAAACCTTCATATCTCACCGAAGATTTGAAGCGCGGTTTGGATCTACGCATTATTCTTCAACAAATGTCTTAGAAAACCTCCCCCCCGGACGAGGTAGTTGCGCGTCTTTCTGAAGCGTTTGATCTTCTTTCACAATTTCCGAGACTTGGTTACCACCTATACTTTCCTATCTGACCTAGGATAAAACATATAGGTTCCTTCTCAATTTTGTTTTGGTTGTTTCTTTGAGCAAAGGGAGTACAAGATGTACAAACGGCAGCAACGATTAGCTCGGCGTACTTTTCGATTCGAACGCTTGGAACTTCGAGCACTGCTTGCTGGCGATGTCGCTTGGAATAATTCCAGCTTCGAAGGTAACCCTAACTGGGAACTCCTTGCCGGCCAACATGCGCCAGCAACGAACACGGCCCCCTTCTATTTCGTCGATGACAATCAGATCGAGATGAAAGTCTCTTCGAACAAGTTAGTCATAGGGTTTGCAGGAACACGATCCCCATTACCCGATTACTTGAAAGAAGACTTCGGACTCGCGGGAATAGCCAATGTCTTTGCAACCACCCAAGCGGTGACTCCTGAGTTGATTGCAAACATCGAGCGTATACCGGGGGTGACTTACACTGCTCCGGTATTCGTAACTAGCGACACTTCTAGTGAACTAGCTCTCCTCGACGAGTTCATCGTTCAGCTCAAACCAGGAAGTACGCCGGAATCATTTTTCGAAACACTACCAGAAGTAGCAAGTTACCGCAGATTAGAAGGCACAACAGACCAGTACGTTGGTCGGTTCTCGAACTTCATGGGTCGCAAAGCGCTCGATCGGACGAACTTGCTCCAAGAAAATCCAAACGTGGCTTGGGTTGAACCAAACTTCTACCAGAATTGGCAACGCTACTACACTCCGAACGATCCTCGTTTCGCGAATCTATGGCATTTGAACAATACAGGTGGTACCAATGGCTTAATTGATGCCGACGTCGATATGCCGGAAGCTTGGGACATCAATCAAGGTGGATCCTCTTCGATTGTCATCGCCATCATCGACGATGGAGTTCAAGCGGCCCACCCGGATTTGAATGTTTGGACCAATCCAGGTGAGATAGCCGGAGACGGGGTCGATAATGACGGCAATGGTTGGATCGACGACATTCGCGGCTGGAACTTCGTACTTGGAAACAATCAGACAGAACCTCTTGGGACAGACAGGCACGGCACTTCTGTTGCCGGAGTTGCCGCAGCGAGAGGCAATAACGGTTTAGGAGTTGTAGGAGCCGCTTACAACTCACAAGTCATCTCGATCAAGATGTTCGATGGAAGCAGTGTTGCAAGCACCGCAAATATTGCGGCTGCGTTGCGATACGGAGCGGGGATCAAAGCCAGCGGCACCGGAACTTGGGACGGCGCAGACATTGTCAATAACTCATGGGGAGGAGGCGCATCTTCTGCGACTATTAACAGTGCGCTCACCAGTGGTACTACCATCGGTCGCGGCGGCTTAGGAGCTACCTACCTTTTTGCATCCGGCAATGACTTCGCTGCCTCGGTAAGCCAGCCAGCTGCTCAGTCAGCAAACATTGCTGGTGTGATCGCCGTAGGTGCAACAAACAACTTGGGCACACGATCGAATTATAGCAACTACGGAACCGCTCTCGACTTTGTCGCCCCAAGCAATGATACGCGCGCGGGCTATTTGGCAATCGATACTACCGATCGCACAAGCACAAACGGATACGCTTCCGGCGACTACACCGGAACAGGCTCGACAGGTTTTGGGGGGACTTCGTCCGCCACACCTCTTTCGACTGGGATTGCAGCGTTAGCGCTCGCACAAGCGGACGTACAAGGGATAACGATATCCCCTTCTAATTTACGCGGTTTAATGCGTAACAACACCGATCTGATTGCCGGCGCGACCTATAACATCAGTACCGGAAAACAGAATGAATACGGTTTTGGGCGCATCAACGCCGCAAGTTTATTAGCGGGGATAGGCAATGCCGAAATCTCTGTAACCAATACGACCAACGAACTATTTTCCGGTACCGAAATAACTCTTGGCAATCTAGTTCTCGGACAATCGCTCGACACAACTCTCCGGATTCGCAATCAAGGTACCCAAACACTCGAGATTAGCTCAATAACAGTCCCAGCACCATTCTCTGTCGTAAACTTCAGTGCTAGATCCTTACCCGTTGGTGGGACGATGAACTTCGTCGTTCGGTACACTCCCACAACGATGGGATCCTTTTCGGAAAACCTCATCATCAACAACAACGATGCAAACGAAGGGGTATTCTCACTACGCTTTTCCGCGTCCGCTCTTGGCCCCAGAATCCTAGGTAATTTCTTTGAAGACTTTGATAATAGTGCTTCTAGAAATACCTTCGAACGCGGCATCACTGGCTCCGGATTTGCTTATATCGATGCAAATAACAATAGCGTCTATGATCTCGGCGAACAGCAATCCACGCTCGATGTTACAGGCAACTATTCCTTCGCTGTGCCTAACGGAACTTATCGTATTCGAGCAGAGTTGCCAGGTTGGACCCGCACAACTGCAAACGCTTCGTACCTAGTTAACCTCACCACAAACGACGATGTCTCTGAGGACAACAATTTCGGGTTTGCAAAAAACAATCGCTTCTACGCATTCGTTTACGAAGATGTCAACCAAGACGGCAGCTTCAATGGCTCCGATGTCCCCCGCAAAGACTTTGTTGTGAATGCTGGAAAAGCAAGTTATTCGAATACTACGCCCGTACCGATCCCTGATCTGGCTACCGTGATATCACCTATCACAATTCCAGCGAATGGCCCAGGCGTGAGCGATTTGGACATATTGATCAACATATCCCATACATACACAGGTGATCTCGAAATCGCGTTGATCGGCCCTGACAACACTACGATTAACCTGTCTGATAACCGCGGTGGATCAGGTGATAATTTCACCAATACAATTTTTGATGATGCTGCGACAACTTTAATCTCCACAGGACTTGCACCGTTCACTGGAAGATTCCGACCAGACCAAGCTCTCTCAGTATTCAACGGAAAACTATCCCCTGGATTGTGGCAGCTACGAGCCAAAGACGTATTTGCCCAAGATATTGGAACGCTTTTGAATTGGAGGATGGATTTCAATGGTACTCAAATTGCAACATCTGATCTAAATGGATGGGCAATTGTGGATCTCGGTATCGCACCGGTAACGGCTAGACTGGAGTTACAACCGGATTGGCAATACTCACAACCATCAAATGGACAACATGCATTGACGCCCAACGGAACTCCAATTTTTGGACGTGCATTCGGTATTCGCGGCGCAACATTACCTCCAACCGATATTTCCCTTTCCTCGGCTATCATCCCCGAAAACTCAAGTCCCAACACTCTCGTGGGAACCCTGAGCACGACCGATCCCGATGCTGGTGATACCTTTACCTACACACTAGTCGCCGGCACAGGAGATACTGATAACACAGCTTTCAATATCGATGGTAATTCTCTACGCGCTAACAACAGTTTTGACTTCGAAGCCAAATCCAGCTACACCATACGCATTCGCTCCACCGATACAAATGGGCTGTTCATTGAAAAATCGTTCATCATCGCTGTCACCGATAGCAATGAAGCTCCAAGCGACCTTTCACTCTCGGCTAACAGCATCCCCGAAAATGCCGGTAGCAATGCCATCGTGGG
>JBEICB010000287.1:0-5233 GCA_040373655.1 Pirellula sp.
CCTGGAGCGTGAAATCCTAAAAAAAGCAACGGCGTATTTCGCGAAGGAGTCGCAGTGAAATACGCTTGGTTCCAGGAACATCAAGACTCCTATCCAGTTCAAACCATGTGCTGTCTCTTAGGCGTTAGCAGAAGCGGCTTCTACAAGTGGCTTGATGCAACTCCGAGTCCCCGTGCCATACGATCCGAAACGATCAAGGCAACGGTGCGCATGGTCTTTGAGTCTCAAGAGAGTCGGCTAGTCAATCTATCCGTCGTTCTCGGTTTCGATTCGAGCGATCTGATTGCCGAGAACCTTTCGGTTCGCGTGCATCTTTTGAGGCAAATCAGCACCATAAGAATACATTTCGTCGATGACATTGGCCATGTGTTTCTTTGATTCAACGTCTTTTGATTGAAGCGTCGATTCAATGTCACGATCATATTCTTGCCGAAGTAATCTCTTATGGCGATCGTTGCGTCTGAAGGTCGGACAGTTTTTGGCGTACGAATCCACGTAGAACCCGAGTTCTTCGTACCATCTTTTTTGTTCAGCAGCAGTAAAGCAGAAAGTCTCGGAACAGCGAGTGCATTTGAATGTAGCATCGACATACCAATGTCGGGGACAAACGGAGTAGTTTTGCCGCGAAACATCAGCGCGGATGGCAGAATCATGATTGAGGTGCAAACATTCCCAGAAGAAATGTCGGGGCATGTTTGCGGAGCTGGTTTCGCCGAAGTGGTCCATGATTTTTTAGACGGATAACTATGAATTATCCCCCAACTGATTGAGGCATCTTGAACATTCATCGAGTCTGATGTTACCTTAATGCACCGTTATCATCCATTGAGCCGTGAATAAAACCGCCGCAAATTGCCGCGTTTTATGTTTCGTATTACGGAATCGGGATTCGATAGAGGAGTGCCCGGCAACGGGAATCCTTAACCGATTTACACCGACTATTTTCGACGCAAGAATTTCATGAATCGCACAAGGATTGAACATAATGTACCAGGTGATTGATGCTGTCAGCAAATCTTGTTACGAAAGGTGGATCAACCACGCTGGTCCGAAATGCAAACCGAAGATGATATGAAGACTCTCCTTGTAGTAGCAAATGATTTCCAAGATCTTCGACAGGCCAGGGGGAATTCCCGATTTCCAAAACGTCCGACACATCTCCCGTCACACAGGTTCCGGATCTCGCCCCTAAGTGCTGTTCGTACAATCTAAGTCGAAGGCCAACTGCAGTAATCGTAATGTCTCTAGCACGTCCCAGTTTAAACGCGAGAACAGAATCTCTCAGTGATTCCAACGATCCGTAGTACGCATGGTTTGTACTAATCTCGATCGATGGGCTACTGTTTCGACGGTCAATTCGAATGGTGGTCGTCATCCCCAAAGCATCAGGACGTGCAAGAGTGGAAGATGTTGCGAGTAGAGAGTCTACAGTAATCTTCACTGCACCGTCGAAACCTTCGAGAACGATCTCGTGAGGTTCAATCGGATGCCATCCGTAATCGCTTTGCGACACAATATTCTCTGAGGTGTAACGCCACCGATGCCCCAGCGGCGGCAAGTGAAGTTTCTAAAAGTTCAGGCGGTCGATCCCCCGCTTGGTGTGAATCGAATAGGGTGCGTTCGTTATGGGGATTGGTTTGTGGGGGTGAGGTCCCCGGTGCGAGATAGACATCTCTGGAAGCTCAGTATACCAAACTACTGATTCAGGAGAACACTCGCTTGGTGGTTTGCGGAGGGTGCCCGCAGACGGGCAACATTGCCTGATTTCGTCACCTATCGGTTTTCCGGATTTGCGTGTCGAACCGCGCCCCATTAGGTGATCACCGATAGTCATTGTTGAAAATTTTATTGCAAAGAAGACCCGATGGTACCAGTTCAATGGACTGTTGATAGGGTTGTCGAGGATTTTGAACATGACGTGGGATCTACGCATAACAAACGATCTTGGCATCTGGTGCCGGTCAATGCGTAATGTTGGCGATCACCTATCCACCGCGTTTGATGTTGATTTAATTGACGACTCTATCGGCGGCATGGGTTCACCGCTTGGCTTTGTCGCTACTTTCCTTTGTTGCGGCTTCCAAAAGTTTCGAGATTTCCTTCTTCGCTTTATCATCGGGAAATTCGATTCCGTCGTACGTTTTGCACCAGTCGGCCGGGCTGCGCCCTTCTTTGTCTTTTGCGGCAGCGTTCGCCCCTGCCTCAAGAAGCCTTTTCACACTCTCGACGTTGCAATGCAGAACGGCCCAGTGTAGCGGCGTGCTGCCTGAGGTATCCGCAACATTGATTTTGGCTCCGCGTTTGATCATTGCATCGAGTACTCTTGGACTCCTGGTTGCGCGATGCATCGGAGTGATGTCACCATCGCCGTCGATGGTGACGCTCGTTCTGGTATCCAATTTGGCATTTGATGAAATCAATAGCAGGGAAAGATCGTCGAATCCGCTGTACACAGATGACGACAGTGGCGTTGAGCCATAACCGTCATCCAAATCAAGATTCGCCTTCGCGGCAATGAGCAACTTTGCGATTGTAAGTCGGTGGCTGTCACGTTCTGCGATTAGCTTCGGATCAACTGCCTTCAGTTTCGCCATGGAAGCATCGAGGCCAGCAACAGTGTTTTCAGCACGTTGATTGGGCTGTGGTGCCCGGTGACTGTTGGCGACTGCAAGCAACGCTGTCCAATTGTGAGAGCCAATAGGCGAAAATCCAAGCGTATATTTATCTTCGAATTGACTCTCGTCGTAGAAACTAAGCCGAGTATCGGGATCAGTGCCTTCGGCAAGGAGGGCATTTACGCGATCGACGTCGAGCTGAAATGCGGCAATCACGAGTTGCTGGCCTTTGCCATGTATCACCTTCAGATCGTCTTGTGCCGTCGAGGAAGAAGCAATGCAAACCCAAAGAAGCAGAATCAATATCGATTGCCGGCGAGCCATTGACGCCCCATCCCGTTTGAGTTTGCGAAAGAACGCCCTGATTCAGCCAGCCCGAGCAAGTGACTACACGCAAGTTAAAAAACGTGACCGAGGGCTTGGCTGCAATCGTTGGTTCGTCCTTATTGTTTACTATTCTAATTATTTGGATGGTAGGAATGCAACTACCAGAATCGATTCTCGTACTCTTCGACAGCATTCGGTTTTGATGACCGAAGGTTGATCCAAAAATAGTAAAAAAACTCGATTGCCGGGAAGAAGAACATTAGTACCTGGATTGAAAGCCACAATCCATCAAGCCCCCAATTCTTCGTAACAGCACATGCGATTACCGCTACGGTCGTAACAGCGATTAGTGATCGGATGTGAAACTGAAACGGGGGATGTTTGAGTTGCAAGAAGCGAACTCGATCATCGACTTGCTTCTTGTGTCTTGGGTAGAGACACTCGATACATGATGCCTCAGGTCCATTTCGAAGATGACCGCAATTTGGGCATGGATATCGTGGTGCCATTGCGATTCACTCACTTGGACGAACGTCCCCGATGACCGAGCGGGGGCAGGTGAACTTTCCATCAGGAAGCGGCCGATCCCCGCTTCCGTTCAACATTTTGGGTACGCCCGTCATGGGCATTAGTTTGTGGGGTTTAAGTCCCCTGTTTGAGATGAGGAATTTCTCAGAGGTCAGTATACCAAATCACAGCTTCAAAGAAACTAGCACGTGGTGGTGGAGGAAAGGTGCCGGGAGACGGGCAGGCTTACCCGATTTCCGTCGGTTATTGGTCTTGTCAGCGTATGCTTGTCAAAGCAGCAGCTACTCTTTCTTTCAAATCATCCGAGATGATTGGCTCATGCGCAAGTCTCTGTAGTGCAGGAATCGCTTCCCTCGAATCGGCCCCGAGTTTCGCAAGGGCTTCAACAGCGGAACTCGCTGGTTGATCAAAAGTGCCTTCATGGTTTCCCAGTGCGCGAATGTACGCGGCAATCACCCTCGGTTCCGAGATACCGCGTTTGCTAAACGCGTCAATTACGGATTCAACCACCAATTCGTCTTCGTCTTCCATCAGGGGAAGGCAACGCGACACCGCTGAATCTGGATCGACTGCAAAAAATGCATCTACCAGTTCCCAACGGATTTGAGCGGACTTGTGTTTCTTTGCACGCTCAAGTGAATCAAGTAGCGGGCGAGCGAAAAGACCAAGTTGAGTGATCGCATCCGGAGCATCGTTTTGATCGTACTCGTCCTCCATGTCGTCGAGCATCAATTGTCCCAATAGATCCAGATATTCCTGCGAAGGTGCGTCAGAGATCCTGCAAATGGCAGTCGCAGACCAGATTCGAACATTTTTGTCGTATCCACGGCCAGTAAGCACCTTGAGTTTCGCAAGTGCATCCGATGCCTTCGGCCCAATCTTTGCCAAGAGACGAGCAACACGGGCCCTTAGCTTTTCCGGCTGAGAGTGGTGATTGGATATGGCGATATAGACATCTGATTCGTCTTCGAGCAATTTGATGACCTCTGGTATGACGTCAGCTATGCGTTGATGCCGTTTGTCCAGAGCGTCGAGTACTGTCCATTTAACCATTGGATGGGAATCCAACAGCAGGTGGCCGAATTGCTTTATGGAATCATCGCTATCGTCTGCGACAGCACTCAATGCCGAAATTGCTCGCGAGCGCACATAGACATCCACATCACCACAGTAGGGAATGATCATGTCGAATGCACGAGGATTCGGTTTGCCGATTTGGGAAACTACCTCAAACGCTTGCCTTCGGGCGTTAGTTTTGAGCGATGGAACCGTTTCTAAAATGGCTTCGGATAAGGTGGATGGTAGTTCGAGTAATTTGAACCAAGCTCGTTCGCCGACGGTTTCACGCAGCATTATATGTTCAACCACCACACGCTCGTCGTTGAGCAACAGGGTGAGTTGTCGAGCAACCTCTGGGCTGTTTAGCAAGCTATCCGGCAACGAAGATATTGCAGATGCGATATCCTGTGGATTTCGCGACTTTAGCTTGATCAATGATTCGCTCGCTGCGACGTCTTGTGCGACGATACAATCGCAAAAGGTTAGCATTGTCGCGAGCGTAATGATTTGAACGGATATTTGCAAGTATATCACAACGCGCCCCATTTACTTCTTTCCTCTGGCGTGTCGGGGGCTTCGCTCAAGCATTTTGTTCATTCATCTATCTTAGCGTCGCGGAGTGTTTGATCCAGCACGTCTCTGCAGCTATATGTAGTGAATATCCCGATACCTCTTTATCCCCCTCACACTGATTCAAATCCAGA
>JBEICB010000231.1:0-7057 GCA_040373655.1 Pirellula sp.
AAAGCGATACAGAACGCACGAAGTCTTGGCAAAGATCTGTTCGCGGAGATGGGTCCAGATGGTGAAGACGGACTCTTTTCGTTCTTGCAAGCCAAGCTTCGTAGCTGGCAAACATCGCTCAACGGCTACAAGCAACTGGCTGACACAAAGAACTACCCAGGTTCCGAAGAGATCGACGCGGGAGTGTCGGTAATCGCTCCGCTTCTTGCCGACAAAGACGCACGCAAATTCATCGAGCGATTCAACACATTAAAGCAAGACTTACTAGATGTCAGCGACAATTTTCACGACTTGGAGCATTTCTACGAGCATCAGAAGCCAACCTGGGAAAAACTTCGCAAGGCGTACGACGCATTCAAGCTCAACCAGCTCGATTTGGAGCGAGTCCCCAAGGCGGCTCCAGCGATGCATCGCATGCACGAGATTCTGGAGGCCAAGTCTCCGTATTCACAGATAAAAGAAGTTGAAGCTCTGATTTCTACTGTTCAAGAGGTGAATACGTCGCTCTTGCAGACGAAGCGAAGTTCGGCGATTCAAAAAATCGATGCTCAAATCGAATCGCTTCGCAAGGATATTGAGGCAGCAAACGGTCCGGCTACTCTCGCGACTGCATGCATTTCTCCGCTAGAACGATTGCGTGACCGAGTCAACGCCGAGCAGAGCTTGGCCCATATCTCGCAAGTCGAAGCTGAGTCGACGTCAGAGTACGACAAGGCAATCGACAAATTCGAGGCGTTTTGTGCTCCACCACCACCGCAGCCAGACAAAGACAAAGAGGAAGCAGGAACCGCCACTCCAGTTGTTCCAGTCATTCGCAAGCAACGCGTGGTCAAGCCAGCCGATTTGATGACCAAATCACATTTGGAATCAGCAGACGATGTAACTGAGTTTCTGAATGCCCTCAAAGAGCAACTCGACTCCGCAATTTCCAATAACGAACGCATTCAGATTCGATAGGTAGATCATGGACCGCACCAAACTCAAGAACTACGCTCCGCATGCTAGACGAGAATTTATCCAGGCCATGGTTGACCGTGCCGCGTTCTATGGACTGACGGCAGATAAAACCGAAGCGGTCGTCGAAAAAGGTGATGTGGCAGTCATCGGTGGCCGTAGCTTTCCAATCGCGATCGCTCGCAAACGTAAAGCCTTAGAAGACCGCATCAAACGACATGGTTTCCAGCAAACCATGGAGGCGATGGCTTACACGTGGTTCAATCGCTTGGTTGCAATCCGGTACATGGAACTGCACGGCTATCTAGATCATGGTTACCGAGTGTTGAGTCACCCAGAAGCTAAACCAACACCAGAGATCGTGGAACACGCTGAGCACGTTGAACTTGCAGGGCTCAAGAAAGATCGAGTCATCGACTTGAAGCTTGCTGGCAACAAGGAAGGCGAGTTGTATCGCTTACTGCTCACTGCCCAGTGTAATGCTCTTCACTCAGCCATGCCGTTTCTATTCGAGCGGATCGATGACGAAACTGAATTACTGCTCCCAGACAACTTGTTGAATTCCGATTCTCTGATTCGCAAGCTAGTCAACGAGATCGACGAATCCGATTGGCAAGAGGTCGAGATCATCGGCTGGCTTTACCAATTCTACATCTCAGAACGCAAGGACGAGGTGATCGGCAAAGTCGTTGCCAGTGAGGACATCCCTGCCGCTACGCAGCTTTTCACGCCCAACTGGATCGTCAAATACCTCGTGCAGAACACGCTCGGTCGGCAATGGCTGGCGACCTATCCGCAGTCGGCCTTGCGGCAGCAGATGGAATATTACATCGAGCCTGCCGAGCAGACCCCCGAAGTCCAGGAACAACTGAATGCGATCACGCCGACAAGCTTGAACCCAGAAGAACTGACGCTCCTCGACCCGGCTTGCGGTTCAGGTCACATCTTGGTCGAAGCGTATGACCTGTTCAAAGCGATCTACCAAGAACGGGGCTACCGGGCGAAGGACATTCCGGCCTTGATCCTGCAAAAGAACCTGTTCGGTTTGGAGATCGACGACCGGGCAGCGCAGCTTGCAGCGTTTGCTCTGATGATGAAGGCCCGTGCCGATGACCGTCGTATTTTTGACAGCGACGTTAAACCGAATATTGTAGCGATTCAAAACGCGGAGGGCGGCCTGAATCAAGCCGACGAAATTGCATATGCAATCTGTGGAAACGAATTTACGAGTGGTCAATTACAGGATGAAATTTGTCAAGTAATATCTCTTTTCGCAAAAGGTAAAACATTCGGCTCATTGATCAAGATTCCTGCGAAGTTAGCAGCGAGTATTCCGGCGATAGAAAATCGAATTGCTGAAGTATTTAGATCCGGCGACTTGGCCATCAGCTCTGCCCAACTCTTCCTGCCGTATTTGAGACAAGCCACCTTGTTGGCTCGAAAATATGATGTAGTGGCTACCAATCCCCCTTATCTGAGTCACAAAGGTGGTATGAACTCAGAATTCAAAACATTTGCAGCCGAAAATTACAAACCAGGAAAGGCTGACGTCTTCTCAATGTTTGCAATGAGGATGTCTGAGCTCAGTTCATCGTCGTGTAGCGCTGTCGCACCTTATGTGTGGATGTATCTTTCTTCATTCGAGATTTTTCGAGATTGGCTAATCCATTCTCAGTCGATAACTTCGCTCATCCAACTCGAATACAATTCTTTTGAACCTGCTTGCGTGCCAGTCTGTGCATGGGCGTGGTCAACTGGGAATAAATGCGATTATAGAGCTACATATATCTCTCTCACGCAATTTCCAGGGATTGAATTGCAGGCCCCTCGGGCTCTTGACGCCATATCAGACTCATCTTGCGAATGGCGATTTACAGCTACATCATCCTCATTTGATTGTATTCCAGGCGCTCCAATCGCTTTCACGGCTAGCGAGTCCATTAGACGCTGTTTTTCAACTTCGGACCGGCTTTCCCAACATGGAGCATCATGCTCAGGTATCCAAACCGGCGACAATGGAATGTTCCTACGTTTGTGGCACGAAGTTCCCATTGATCACATTTGCTTCACAGCACAAAGTCTTGAAGATGCAGAGAAGAGCGGTCGACGATGGTTTCCCCATAAAAAAGGAGGTCCGTTTCGTAAATGGTACGGCAATGAAGACTTCATTATTGATTGGGAAAATGACGGTAGGCGAATTAAATCTCATCCTAGTTCGAGTCCAAAAAATCTTGGATACATGTTCCAAGAAGGGGTGACTTGGTCGCACACAAGCAGCGCCTCTTTCAGTGCGAGAATTTCCGAAGTCGGATTCACATTTAACGTTGAGGGTCCAACATTCATTGGATGCGATCCATTAGTGATTTGTGCGTATCTCTGCTCAAAGCCGGTATTTGATTTCTTACAGCTTATAAACCCTACGATGCACTTTTTGGCTGGCAATGTCGCTGACTTGCCATATAGATCTTTCCAAATTCAGGAAAAGACAAAGCTGATTAGTGCGATTGCCAGCGAAGCTATTGAGATAACAAAGAATGACTGGGACTCATTTGAGACATCTTGGAATTTTAGTCGGCATCCGTTGCTCCAAAAGAAATACCTAAGCAATACTATTTCCGTAGCGTTCGAGAAAAGACAAGCCGAATGCACTTCTTCTTTTGAGCGGATGTGTCAGTTAGAATCCGAAAACAACTCCGTATTCATTGATCTATTTGACCTAAATGACTGTATGTCACCCATTTGCGATGAGTCGAATATAACACTGGAGCGAATCACCGATGCTGAAGAAGTGAGACGATTGATTTCTTATTCGGTCGGTTGCATGATGGGGCGATACTCCCTGGATAAACCAGGACTGATCTACGCGTTCAGCGGGAATGAGGGGTTTGATTCTAGTCTTTTCCGGACTTTTCCGGCAGACAATGACGGCATTCTTCCACTTTTGGAGACGGACTTGGGGATTCGCGACGATGCGTCAAATCGCTTTCAGGAATTTGTTGCCGTAGCTTGGCCCAAGGAATGTCTTGAAGAGAATCTGAATTTCATTGCTGACTGTTTAGGCCGCAACAGCGGCGAGCAGGCAAGAGAGACAATCCGTCGATACTTTCGTTCTGGTTTTTACAAGGATCATTTAAAGCAATACAAAGGTTCAAAGCTTCCCCCAAGACCGATTTACTGGCTCTTTTCCAGCGGCAAGCTTCATGCCTTTCAATGTCTAGTCTATCTTCATCGCTACAACGAAGGCACGTTGGCTCGCATGCGAACGGAGTACGTTATTCCACTCCAAGGCCAGATTGCTGCTCGAATAGACCAACTTGATGGCGACAAAACAAAAGCAACCAGTACCAGCCATCGAAACAAAATTCAAAAAGAGCAAGATAAGCTCAAAAAGCAGCAAGCCGAGCTAGCTATGTTCGAAGAGAGACTTAAGCACTACGCGGACATGAGAATCAGTCTCGATCTAGATGATGGCGTCAAAGTCAACTACGCGAAATTCGGCGATCTACTCGCAGAAGCGAAGACGGTGACAGGGGGCATTGAAGAATGAGAAAACAGCTTGTAGAAGAATCAAAGGCTCCTCTAATCTGGGGAATTCGAGCAGGAAAAAGCGGTGAAGCTCATGACCTTTTTATAGACGAAGGCGTCATCGCACTTTCTGATGCCGATCTAGGTAATCTCGCTAATTTGCCTAAATCACGTGATGCCTTCTACAAGGCTTATCGAGAGAAACATCCCGACCAGACGAGGACAGGTTCAGCTGGTATTGGAGGGAAGTTTTTTCGGTTTGTCTACGAAGTAAGCGTCGGTGATCTGATCGTATATCCGGCATTGCCAGACAAAACAATTTATGTAGGAAGCGTAACTGGTGATTATACTTTCGCCAGAAATTCTTCGCTTCCGCATCAACGATCCGTCTTGTGGAAGTTCGTGATTTCCAAGAGCGATTTCTCATTGCCGGCACGCTACGAGCTTGGTGCTGCAAGGACCTTCTTTGAGTTCAAGAAGAATGCTAAAGAGCTGCTTGAGAAGATTGGAGACAAGGGAACTGCGACTTTCCAATCCAAAGTAAGGGCCAAATAGATGTCGGACCTAAAACAAATCCAATCTGTCTTGCATCGACTGTTTCATGAGGAAGCAAATCGCATCGTCTTCTGGAACGATCCCGATCGTGAGTTCGAGGATTCGATAGAATCTCTATCGCTTGATGGGGTAACGACAGTGCTACTGCACCAAGCTGGTGCATTGGATACGAAAGTTCGTATCGATCGCTTTGAGACAGAGTGCAAGTTCTTGTTGTACTCGCCAACCGAGGAACCAGAGTACGAAAATGATTGGTTACTGGACATTCGACTTTTCAGCCGAAGCTTCCGAGCAGATCGAGCCAGTATTCTCCTCCAGGAATTGGGCCTGGCGAATCTTCATCTTCGAACCCACTTGGCCGAACGCCGAAAGTTCTTCGATTCCAAGGACAGGCTACAGCGACTAAAGACACTGGTCGAACCTAATGATGTTGCACCTGATCTTGATCGAAAGATGATCGCGGTCATCACCAAGGCTGAACAAGCGGAACTATTCAATTTGCTCCGCACGCTATTTCACGCTTGGACGGAAATCCAAGACCTCGACATGGATGAACCACCGGCGGTTTGGACTCAAGTCGAGAAATTCGACTTGGACGCTCCTTTCTGGCACATGGTCAAGTCTTCGTTTGGCTACGATGAGGAAAGCCCCAATCTGAAGAATCTCCTGTTACGATTGTTCGCTACCGATTTTGCGTTCCACATCAAAGCTGAGATACCGCAATCGCTGCAAAACCTGATGCTGCCCAAAAGCGGCTGGTCGAATGCGGTTGTCTGCTTGGCCCAGTGGCGGGACAGCAGCAGCAAAGGTAGCAGTTACGACCGACTGTCGGCTATTGCTGCATCGCTCCTCAAGATCGAGGATGTTCTCTCAAACCTCGACCTTCCGCAGCTGGTCGATGTGACGACTTTCCTAGACGCCGAGAAGCGAATCGCCAGCTCGCTGCGTGACCTAGTCAAGAATACCGTCGACACCATCAATGCCGATGAGATCCGTACGATCGCGACACGACGTCAAACCGGTCATTGGGCAACGCTGTCAATCGCCGATACTGCGGATGGCCCGCGTTCGGCTTTCCATGCGGTCTACGACGCACTCATCGCGGCTGCTGAGTTTTACTCGCTGCGAAATGATCACAAGATCGGTTTTGAGTTCGCCGACGCTGAGTCACTGGTTAACGCGTACCAGAAAGAACTTTACCGCTTCGACCAACTCTATCGACACTTCTGCGAGTCGGCGGATCTGGCCGAGGCTGCAGGCTGGAGCATTCTCAAGCCACTACGGGGTGAAATCGAAGCCCACTATGTGAATTGGTATCTAACGGAGCTTGCTCTCGTCTGGGGTAAGTTCATCGAGCCTACGAACGGCCTTCTGGAAAACTGGAAGATCTCCGGGAATCCAAACCAGTATCGGTTCTACTCACGACACGTGCAGCCATGGCTCGAGAAAGGTGACGATCGACGAGCCTTTGTGATCATCAGCGACGCTTTTCGTTTTGAAGCTGCTCAAGAGCTAGCGACCGAGCTTAATGGCAAATACCGACTAGAGGCAACGCTATCTGCTCAGCTTGGAGTTCTGCCATCCTACACCGCACTCGGTATGGCTAGCCTGCTTCCGCACAAGAACCTCAGCTACAAAGGAACAGATGTCCTAGTCGATGGAAAGTCCAGCATCGCGAGCGAACGCGACACGATCCTTCAAGCGGTTGGTGGATCTGCTTGCAAGTTCGACGAGATCATGTCCATGCGGAAAGAAGAAGGACGTGAGTTCATCAAGGACAAACGGGTCATCTACATCTACCACGACGCTGTGGATTCGACGGGTGACGATGCAAAAACCGAAGACAAGACCTTCGAAGCTGTACGACGAGCGATCGATGAATTGGCATCGCTGATCAATTTCGTGGTGAATAGCCTCAACGGCAATCACATCGTCGTCACCGCCGATCATGGGTTTCTCTTTACGGAATCAGCCCCAGTCGAAACGGACAAAAGCAAGATCGACCACAAGCCCGACAACTCGA
>JBEICB010000028.1:0-33856 GCA_040373655.1 Pirellula sp.
CGCTCCTCGGCATGATCGTAGCAAGCAAGTTCTTTCTAGCACTCAGGACAGCAGAACTTTGTACCAGCAGGGTGCTCGACCCTCACTTGGATCTCTTCGGATGGAATGTCTAATTTGACCTCGGAGACGGTCCAAGGGGATGTCAGTCCAAGAATGTGTTGGTATAGCTCTTTGTGTTGCATTGCTGGGGGGGCCTTTCTCCAGCAATTGTACCATCACCCACGATAATGCCGGATGGACCATTATCTCTTCATACGCCTCTTAGCCATCAGCCCCCAACATGCATGCTCTTTGGGATCAGCTCTTGGGGGACGACTTTGCTTTGCGGACGATGCGGCGAAGGTATGCTGAGATCGTCACGAGTGATGAGTTGCGGGCAGTCGGTGAGCAAGCTGTTGGGATTCCCGGTGGTTTGGATCCGAAGGTTTGGCTAACGAACCTAATCGATATTACGCGACCGCCAATCGATGTATGGTTTTTCCGCCGCGCCAATAATCACGTCTCTGTTTCGCCCTTTCAGGGCTTTGCGGCGCGTGGGTGGTACGTAACCCAGGGTGGCGCTGCGCTCTACCCTGGGCTATCTCCTTGTGCCCCGTTAGGGCAGAAGCGGCGATGGTTCGCTGGTGTCCCCAGGGTGGCGGTGCACTTGCCCTGAGCTATCTCCTCGTGCCCCGTTAGGGCAAGTTCTTTTGGAGCCAAAAAAGCCCTCGAAGCTTTCGCGAAGAGTCAGTATGATAGTAGGACGGAGTCCAAGCCAATTTTGACGCTTGTCGATGACGTAAATGGTTGCCCTAGTAGCTCAGTTGGATAGAGCGCGGCTTTCCTAAAGCTGAGGTCACAGGTTCGAATCCTGTCTAGGGTGCTCACGGCACCCCCCACTCAAATCTAAAAGATCCCCGCTGGAGATCGCTTACCGCTGTGTTGCTGCAGGTTGCTCCCAGGCAGACTGAAGCTCGTGTACAACCAACGATTCGATCATCGCAGTTCCACCACGTACCTCAAAAAAGCTCTTCTTGTTCTCTATACGTGTGCTGTAGGGCATCGGTACGTAACATAACCCCTCACTCGCAAATACTTCTACACCCGTTCGATCGCAGTAAATCCATAGCCGCTGCTTGCCCCCTACCGCAGGTGCTGCAACCCTTTGCCCGGCTACACTCAACTCTTGTTTAGCGCAGTTGTATTCCACCATGACATCTCGAACATTGAGGACAATTTCGTTCGCTTGGCTTACATCAAATTCAACTTGGATCTCCAATAGGTCCGACTCGATTTCATCGAGCGGGTTTTTATCCCCAGGCGCGATCTCTCCTATCGAAATGCGATGGGTCTTTGCTCTCAATGCTTGTAACTCTTGCACGGGTTGAAATGTTATTCGAGGACCATCGTCTGTTTGCCTTAAACCCAGCTCCAACGGAAGAGTCATACTCTGATTAAACGGAGACCCTTTGGTTTCGGTCTGCCACCAACCAATCAGGATCCTTCGTCCTTTGGGCTCATCGCTAAAGGATTGTGCAGCGTAAAAACCTTTTCCGCGATGACCACGCATTCGAGTTGCGTCGGGAGTAAATTTCTTCCCATCAAAGTCTCCAACTGCATACTCGCTGTTGGCTCCAAGCAGCACCCATTTCGTTCGATCTGATCGATCGTCGATCTTAAGTGGGAAAAAGTCTGGACACTCAAAAAGAAATCCACCACCAGGCGCATCCCCATTGCTGATGCTTGATAATTCCCATTCCTTGAGATTCGAGGAGGTGAAGAAATGTACGGTGTGTTTCCCTTTCCATTCCACGTATAACACCATCACCCATTTCTTGGTGGCTTCGTGCCAGAATACTTTGGGATCTCGATTGCCCGGTGTGATTTGCGGTAGTACTGGGTTTCCATCGTACTTAGTAAAGCTGCGTCCATCGGTGCTGTATGCGATCCCTTGCACCGTAGGATTCCCTGCCGCTGTATAAATCAATACCAATGGTGGCTTGCCATCCTTTCCAAACCCACTGGTATTGTTCCAGTCGACAACCGCACTACCGCTAAACATAGGTCCCATCGCGTCGGGTAGCAATTTGTCGCCTAGCTCTTCCCAGTGAACTAGATCTTTACTTACCGCATGACCCCAGTGCATGTTTCCCCAGCCCCATCCATACGGGTTGTGCTGAAAAAAAAGATGGTACTCCCCATTGTAGTAAACGCACCCGTTGGGGTCGTTGTTCCATCCTCGTTTGGGAGAAAAGTGAAACTGTCCGCGAGCGTCTTCTCTATAAAGATTGTCTGTGCCTTTGATTTTGTTTTGTATCTCGACCTGTTTCAGCGCCTGAGAGTCCTCATGCAATTTATCAACGATCAACGTGAGTTTTTTGCCACTCCATTGCGAAATGTCCATCGGAGCCCACCAGTCTGGTTCTTGGTCAGCTAACTCGATATCGTTGCGCACGATGATTTGGCCGTCGACCAAAAGTGTAACAACACGCTTCGCTGCACCATTCTTGATCGGAAAATGAAGAAAACGCGCTGAGGCGATGACTTCGCGTTCGATATTCGTGATGTAACCCTTTGGCTTTACTTCCGTCTGGACGATATGGTCGATATTGATATGGCCCCAGCTTCCCTTCGCTTCGTCGATAATTCGAAGTGTCGCGGTCTGGCCGATGAACTCGCGAACATCCCAAGACTCAGAATCCAGTTTTTCCGTTCCACCAGGATTGCTGTTCGGGCCTGTAGACGACCGGACGAGTTTGTCTCCGACAAAAAGTTGCAGAGCTAACTTCTCTGGGTTATTGCCTCCTCCGATCAGGAAGGCGATGTAGGGGCGTTCGATCTTAAACTCCGGTGATGTAAGCGATCCGACGGAGTCGTCACCTTCGATGAACGAATTAACGAGCCCTTGGCCTCGGAATCCATCGACTTGCATTTGACCAGGTAACGTTCCTTTTGCAGGCGCGTTGCCAAAAGCATTTCCAGTGACTTTCCAGTTCCCATAAGTGGCTTGTTCGAAGTCCGCCACGATGAGATCTTCGGCGGTCTGGCCGAAACAGGACATCGCATACGAGCTTAGAACGGCACAGAGACTCACCAACAGGAATGCGTTCGCCCTGTTCTTGGTAAGGATAGTTCTTGGAACGAACGACGCTGTAGTTGGAAGGAAACGGTTCAGAAAACAAAACATGATCGGCAGTGGGACTGAAGGACAATTGCGGATGAAGTTCGATTTTGTTGATCTTACTCGAAACTAGACCCTTCCATGATAGGTTGTTAAAGATTCACAAGTTTAAAAGTAATGGTGGCAGGAAGATGGGGGGAGGGCAGGGGATTGTGATCGCGTTCTCGACCAATCGTACCGTTGAAGCCTTTGGCTGGTACTTGGGGAAGGTAATTGGTCAGACTATACTGGCCGCTTCACGATATGCGTAAGTTAGTAGACCATTTTTTATCTACTGGAAGATATTTGGGCAACTATGAACACGATGCGATGGTTCACGGTGGATTGCTGCTTCACGGGTACCGCTTGTTTCTTATTAGGAAGTTTGTTGTTGGTTGGGTGTGCAAAACCCGCGGCGGCACCTGCGCCGATTCCGATGAAAGTTGCAACGGTGTTGGCGAAGTCGCAGGAAGTGACCGATTACGACGAGTTCGTGGGACGTACGAGTGCGACCGAAAAGGTCGAAGTGCGTGCGCGTGTGACAGGATACATCAAAGAGATTTTGTTCACTGATGGTCAGAACATACGTGAAGATGAATTGCTCTTTAAAATTGAGCCGGATGTTTATCAAGCTGCACATCAGCAGGCACTTGCAAAGATCGATTTGATGAAGGCTCGTGTGGGACTTGCCAAGAGCAAGCTTGCTCGGGCGAAGTCCTTGATCGATGTCCAGGCGATTTCTCAAGAGGAGTATGAAGAGAACGTCGCTGCGCTGACGGAGGCTCAAGCGCAGCAGGTCGCAGCGGAGGCTGACTCCCAGATATCGGCTTTGGATTTGAAATACACCGAAGTTCGCAGTCCACTCGCGGGTCGTATCGATCGTGCGTTAGTGACGCCTGGAAACATCGTTACGGGAGGTTTAGGTACCGGCACATTGCTTACCACCATCGTGAAAACCGATCCGATGTACGTTTACTTTGACGTCGATGAACAGTCGGTATTGCGATATCAGCGGTTGGAACGTGAAGAGGCTTTGGTTAAAAAAGAACCTGTAGAGCAAGGCAGTACTGCTGGAGGTCAGGAGGAGAAATCGAAGCTTCTCAGGGACTTGAACATCCCCTGTGCGATCCAGCTTGCGGATGAAAAGGATTTCTTGCACCAAGGCAAACTCGACTTCATTCAGAACCAGATTGACGAGAATACTGGATCGATCAAGCTTCGCGGTATCTTTAGCAATCCCGACAATTTGCTCAAGTCCGGAATGTTTGTTCGTGCGAGAGTGCCCGTCTCACAGCCTTATCAAGCGGTGGTTGTTCCGGAGCAGTCGATCGGCGTGGATCAGGATACTCGGTATGTGATTGTGATTGGTGCGGACAAGAAACCGGTACGGCGGACCGTGGAGTTAGGTCGATTGATCGGAGATCAGCGGGTAATTACTCGTGGTTTGGAAAGTGGCGAAGAGATTATTTATCGCGGACTACAGCGAGTTCGTCCCAATGCGACACTTGAGATTGAGCGGACTGAGCATGTCAGTAGTATTCATTCTACGATTGCCCCTGCTGCAACACCTGCAGCGACGAAGGAAGGGGTTTAACGATGTTTTCTCGGTTCTTCATCGATCGGCCGATTTTTGCGGCCGTTATTTCGATATTGATCACCCTCGCGGGTGCGGTTTTTGTTTGGCAATTGCCGATTGCTCAGTATCCTGACATCACTCCTCCAACGATTCAAGTTTCCTGTTTCTATCCGGGAGCGAGTGCGGATGTTGTGTCGGATACGGTTGCCGCTCCGATCGAACAGCAGATTCTTGGTGTTGAGAAAATGCTTTACATGTCGACGCAGTGTACGAACGACGGTGGTTGTTCTATCGCAGTGACGTTTGAGGTCGGAACCGATTTGGATATGGCGCAGGTGCTTGTCCAAAACCGTGTGAATCTTGCAACTCCATCGTTGCCGAGCGAAGTCAAGCAGACAGGTGTTTCGGTAAAGAAGCGATCGCCGAGTATTTTATTGGTGGTGAATTTGATTTCGCCCGATCAGTCCCGAAATCAGTTGTATTTGAGCAACTATGCGACCATTCAATTGCGCAATGAGCTGGTCCGTATTCCTGGAGTAGGGGATATCAGTTTTCTCGGACAGCTCGATTACTCGATGCGTGTATGGCTAGATCCAACCCGGATGGCGACGTTGGGGATAACGACTTCCGATATTATGCAAGCGTTGCGAGAGCAGAACGTACAAGTCGCGGCGGGAGCCTTGGGGCGTGAACCGATGTTACCTGGGCAATCGTTCCAATACACACTATCGACCAAAGGTCGACTGATGGAGCCGCAAGAGTTCCGCAATATTGTGGTAGGAACAAGTCTATCCGGTACGCCGGTATATCTTCGCGATGTGATCACGGAAACACGGACGTTAGAAGATCGTCGTACTTACGGTGGAATCGAGTTGGGAGCAAAAAACCAGGATACATCTTGTACGCTCGATGGTTCCCCATCGATTGGGATGGCGATCTATCAACAGCCTGGATCCAACGCGATCGATACAGCGAGTCGGATCCGCGAGGAGATGGATCGGCTCAAAGAGAATTTTCCGCAGGGTGTCGATTACAAAATCGTGTATGACACGACGCCATTTATCTCGGAGTCGATTTTCGAAGTTTTCAAAGCACTTCGCGATGCTATTCTCTTGGTCGCCATTGTGGTCTTGGCATTTTTGCAGTCTTGGCGCGCTAGCATCATTCCATTGATTGCGGTCCCAGTGGCAATCATTGGGACTTTTGCAGTCATGCATGGGATCGGGTATAGCTTGAACAACCTTTCTCTCTTTGGATTGGTGTTAGCGATTGGCATTGTGGTGGACGATGCGATTGTGGTGGTCGAAGCGGTCGAGCATCATCTTGAGCATGGCATGCAACCTCGGGATGCGGCAGTCAAAGCTATGTCCGAAGTCTCTGGACCGATCATCGCGATTTCGCTCGTGCTGATGTGTGTTTTTATTCCGTGCATTTTTATTGCTGGAATCACCGGTCAATTCTTCAGGCAATTCGCTGTGACGATCGCCGTGTCGACCTTCTTTTCGGCTTTGAACTCATTGACGCTCAGTCCCGCACTGTGCGCGTTGTTGCTAAAGCCGAAATCGGAGCAAAAGGATCCACTTTCCAAAGTCATCAATTTCTTGTTCGGTTGGTTCTTCCGATGGTTCAACGGCTTTTTTAGCTGGAGTTCCAATTTGTATGCAGGAACGGTTTCGCGATTGGTCACGGGTCGAGCGCTGGTGATGTTGCTTTATGCCGGTCTGTTGTATGCAACTTATTATGGGATGACACGGACGCCAACGGGGTTTATTCCTGCCCAAGACAAAGGATATCTGTTGGTCGATGTTCGGCTACCCGATTCGGCTTCGGTCGAACGATGCCGTGAGGTGATGAATCAGTTTGAAAAGCTCTGTAAAGAGATCCCCGGTGTCGACCACACGATCGGGGTTACAGGACAGTCGTTCGTGCAGAATGCAGTGGGTTCCAATTTTGGCAGCATGTTTGTGATTCTTGAACCTTTTCATGATCGCGAAACGGCTGAAAAGAAGGCGCAGGTGATTGGGGCAAAGATCCGAAAACTGGGGGCTCACGGTGTCGACGAGGGGATCGTGTCAGTGTTTGGTCCTCCACCGGTGGACGGAATCGGTAGTGCGGGTGGATTCAAGCTGATGTTGCGAGACACGGGTAATCTTGGTTTTGCCAACTTGCAATCGGTCGCAGATGAAGTGGCAACTGCTGGATCGAGCGAACCTGGCATTCTCGGAATGCTAAACGGCTTTCGATCCAATACGCCACAGATGTTCGTCGACATCGATCGTGAGAAAGTCAAGTCTTTAGGTATACCGTTGCAAGATGTCTTTAATACTTTGCAAGTCCAGCTTGGGGGGGCTTATGCGAATGACTTCAATCAATTCGGTAGGACTTGGCAGGTCAACGTGCAAGCCGACCCGCAGTATCGTCGCACACCGGAGCAGGTTGGTCAGTTCCGAGTGCGGACGATGTTACGGCAGATGGTTCCTTTGGCTACGTTTTCGACGATACGAGAAACGTTAGGGCCCGCCATGATCACGCGATACAACGGGGCTGTGGCTGCATCGATCAATGGTGCAACCGTGCCAGGTTTGAGTTCTGGGGAGATGGTGCAGAGGGTTCAAGGTATTCTCGAGCAGAAGCTACCGGATGGGATCAAGTCGGAGTGGACGGAGTTGACGTATCTACAGTTACAAGCTGGGAACACCGCATTGTTGGTTTTTGGTATGGCGGTGGTTTTGGTTTTCTTAGTTTTGGCTGCGCAGTACGAAAGCACCATTTTGCCACTTTCGGTGATTTTGGTTGTACCGATGTGTTTGTTATGTTCGGTCGCTGGTGTTGCGATGGTGGGTTTGGATATCAACATCTTTGTTCAGATTGGCTTTGTGGTGCTGGTGGGGCTTGCAAGCAAGAACGCGATTTTGATCGTCGAGTTTGCAAAGCAGTTGCAAGATAATGGAAAGTCAGGACGAGAAGCGGTAGTGGAGGCTTGTCGAATGCGATTGCGTCCGATCATGATGACTTCGTTTGCTTTTATCTTAGGGGTGATTCCATTAGTGCTGGCTAGTGGTGCAGGTTCTGAGATGCGCAAGACGCTCGGGATTGCCGTGTTTTCGGGGATGTTAGGGGTAACGTTTTTCGGTATTTTCTTGACTCCTGTGTTCTACTTCCTTATCGCGGGCTCTCGAAAACCAAAGGGGCCGATTGCGGTCGGTGATTCTACTGGTGTTCCTCCCAATTCTCATGATTCGACTCATGCAACATAAACAACGTCCTACCTTTTGTTCATCGCTACGATCCTTCTCATTACTTTTAGCTGTTGTTCTAGCAGACTGCAGTACACAGCTTGCGAGTGGGCAGATACTTGATCGGGACCGATTGATTCGGGAGCAGACTTATTTTGACAATCAAGATTGGGATTGGTTCGTCGCGAACATTCCATTCTTTGATTGTCCGGATCAAGAGATCGTAACGACGTATTACTATCGATGGGAGTTGATCACCAAGCACCTTACGTATGGGAATCCGGACACTGGATATTTGTTTACCGAATTCATCGACCGACCGTTTTGGTCGGGTGCTTACGGGGCGATCAGTTGTCCTGCTGGGCATCAGCTATACGAAGCGCGTTGGTTGAGGGATCCTCGGATTGCTCGAGATTACGCTCGATACTGGCTCGAAACGCCAGGTGCTCAACCTCGGAATTACTCGACTTGGTTGGCTGATTCTCTCTTGGCTGTTGATGCAGTGCATCCTGATCCGCAATTGGTGCAGAGGTTGTTACCGAACTTGATCAAGAATTTCGATGGATGGAAGAAGCGGCATTACGACGAGTCGGTGGGGCTTTTTTGGCAAACCGGGCATGACGACGGTATGGAGTTCAATATAGCTAGCCGGCAGACGCAGGATATCTTGCGAGGGGCACCGAGTTATCGTCCGAGTTTCAATGCTTATATGTGGGCGGATGCCAAAGCGATTGCGGAGATGTCGCGTCGTGTTGGGAAATTGGAGATTGCGAAGGAATATGATTCGTTTGCAGATGGCTTGAAAGAAACCATGCTGAAAAAGCTTTGGGATCCAAAGCGCAAATTCTTCTTTCCGATGTTCAAGAACAACGAAGAGCGAGATGGTTACACGATTCCTGCGGGGAGTCTTGTGTATCAAGAGGGCAGGTTTGCAGGCGATAGTCACGGTAGAGAGTTGATCGGATATGTACCTTGGCAATTTGGAATGTTGGAGCCGAGCGATGCGTACGATGAGGCTTGGGCGAAACTCATGGATCGCGATGGATTTTATGCGGACTATGGTCCGAGTACTGTCGAGCGCAACGATCCGATGTTTTTGCTTCAGAAGGGCTGTTGTTGGTGGAGCGGTCAGTCATGGCCTTATGCAACAACGCAGACTCTCAAAGCGTTAGCGAACTTGTTGCAAGCTCGCAAAACAGAATGGATTTCTGCGGAAGATTACGCAGAGTTGTTGCATATTTATGCAAAGTCGCACCGCAAAGAGGGCAGGCCGTATTTGGCAGAAGCCTTGCATCCCGACACCGGATCGTTTGAAGGGCATGATGGTTACAACCATAGCGAACATTATTTCCATTCCGGGTTTTGTGATTTGGTAATCACAGGTTTAGTTGGAATCGAAGATGGGCACAAGGATTCATCGGTCCAAACGCTTTCTATAAAACCATTAGTACCTAACGGTTGGGAGTATTTCGCGCTCGATGGTTTGCAGGTTCGAGGTCATGAAATAAGTGTGGTTTGGGACAAAGCGGGCAGTCGATACGGCAAGGGGGAAGGGTTATTAGTTTTTGTTGACGGGAAGTTGGCCAAGCAGTCGAAGGAGATGGTGCCGTTGGAGATCGAGTTGCCAAAATCGCAGGTGATGGAAGAGAACAAGTCGCCGGAGCAGTGGGTGAACCATTTGGTTGGTAATGATGGGCTGTATTATCCGAAGATTGCTGCCACCAGCACGCAAAATGGGACATCGATTGCGAAATTGTGCGATGGGAACTATTGGTACATGCAGCATCCACCGAATCGCTGGGAGAGCGAAGCGGTAGAGAGTGTGCAGATCGATATCGATTTAGGAATGCCGCGAACGATGGAAACGTTGGATCTAAAGTTCCTCGATGATACGTTGCCTGCTTGGACAGCCGAGGGTCGCAAGGACGCAGGAGAGGTTACGAAGGTAAAAGCAGGGACGGTCGCGTTACCGGAGTCGTTGAAAGTAACTTGGATGGTTGACGGCAAGTGGCAGACACCAGTGGAGGTACCGCGGGAGGGCTTCAGGGGTCATTGTCCGACGCGGGTCAAAGTAGGGGCGCAAGTTCAACAGATCCGCATCGAGATGGTTCCACAGAAAGGGATGCGTGTGGGATTGACGGAGATTGAGGGCTGGGGGAACGCAACTATGCCCTATGAGGTCGCGCCACCTCCAGCGGGTAATCTTGCGTATCGGGGGCCGGGGAAAGAGTTTCCCAAAGCGAGTGCATCGCACAGCGATCGATTTGGGGGTACGGCGGAGAAGGCGAATGACGGCAAGACCGTGTTCAATCCGAATCCTGTCAATCGATGGACGAGTTATGAATCCAAACAAGAAGAGGATTGGTTGGAGATTGACTTGGGCTCAGTGCAGCAGTTCAATCGATTGGAGCTTGCCATTTATGACGACCGGGGAGGGGTTCAAGCGCCGGAGTCGTATCGAGTGGAGGTATGGAAGGCTGAAAAATGGGAAGCGGTCGATAAGCCCTTCTTTCGACCGGAGAAGCCGGCAGGAAGTCAGTGGAACGAAGTTCGCTTTGAGGCGGTTCAAAGCAGCAAGGTTCGCTTGGTGTTCCGGCACAAGTTACCGGCGAAGAGTGGGGTAAGTGAAGTGATGCTTTGGAACGATCACTTGTCGGCGTCGAGTCGATAGCGTCGCATTTTTTGCCGCAAGGTGGAACGGTGTAAGCCGAGCATGTTGGCAGCAGCAGCTCGGTTACCTTGGAAATGTTCTAGCACGCTGCGTAGCAGAGCCGGTTCGACAACTGCGAGGAATTCATCGTAGAGCATCCCTGGTAGATCTTCTTGCGTCTGACCGGCAGCTTGGTTGTCCTCGGAAGACTTGGATTGCAATTGATCTTTTGTCCAAATGCATGTCGCGTTGTCGAGTTGGACTTGGGATTCAGGTTGGTGAGATAAGGATGCAGCGATTGAGTTTTCGGTCGGGAGATCTTCGAGATGGATGATTCCACCAGTGGCTTTTAATGCGGTTTTTTCGATCGCATGTCTAAGTTCGCGAATATTGCCGGGCCAATTTCTGCGTTGTAGCTCCTCAAGGGCTTGTTCTGTGATTTTGCTACCGGCAGGTAGGGATTTGGAATTGAGGAAGGTTTGGACCATAGCTGGGATGTCTTCGCGACGTTCGCGAAGAGGGGGGAGTTCGATGCGGAATACTTCGAGTTGGGAGGCGAGTCGTCGATCGATTTCACCTTCGGCGAGTAGTTTTTCGACGCTATGGCTTGAGGTGAACAACAATCTGCACCGAAGTTTTTTTGGTTCGGAGTCACCGATTCGGCAGAAGGACTGGCTTTCGATGGCGCGGATGAGTCGAAGTTGATTCGTCAGAGAGACAGCGCCGACTTCGTCGATCAAGACGGTTCCTTCATTAGCGAGTTCGAGCAGTCCGGTGCGGAGGGGTTGGAGTTGTTCGGTATCGCTACGGCCGGAACCGAACAGTTCGGTTTCGAACTCCAAATCTTTGCCAGGGATTGCGCTGATCATAAGGAACGGTTGATCTTTGCGTTGGCTGAAGCGATGGATACGATCGGCTACTAGGTTTTTTCCGGTGCCTTCTTCTCCTTCGATTAAAACGATCGAGTCGATGGACGAAGCCACGGCGATTTGTTTGTATACCGCTTGGATGGCTGGAGATTTTCCGAGGATCATTTCCGCTTCGGGTGATTGGGAAGGTTGGGGTGTGGCGTCGGAATGGTCTTTCGCGTTGGTGGATAAGTTTGCGGGTCGCAGGTGGCGTTGAGCCAGTGCCCTGCGGACTGCTTGCAATGCAACTTCGAGATCAAAGGGTTTGGTTAGATACTCGAAGGCGGCTCCATGAACGGCTTGGACTGCTGTTTTCAGATCCCCGAAAGCGGTCATGAGAATCACTGGGATGTGTGGGTGATCTTTTTTGATCGCATCCAAGAGTTCAATTCCGCTGATTCCTGGTAGTCGAACGTCGAGGAGAATCAGATCGGGTAGTTGGTTTCTCAGGGCACGGATCACGGGTTCGGAGGCGGAGAAGATTTCGACGACGTGGCGATCTGCTTCGAGATTCGCGCGCAGGGCCCAGCAAATTGCGGGTTCGTCGTCGACAATCCAGATGGTGCTCATGAAGTTAGGTACCTTAGTCTGCTCGCGTGACGGTATTGGGATTTTGGTATTTGGTTTTTCGTGCGTCTAGCGCGATTACGCAATTGTGGCGCGATTCGCTCATGCTGGCGATGGGTGTTTTTTACTCTTAGGGTGGGCGGAAATTGCCCATTCGAACTCGGTCCAGCCGTTTTGACGTCTCCATTGGAGATCTCCACCGAGTTCGCGTGCGAGCAGTGCGGCGGTAGGTAGACCCAAGCCGACGCCTTCGCGTTTTCCGGTTACGAAGGGATCAAACATTTGAGACACGATGTTCGGATCGGGGCCTGGTCCGTTGTCGCGGATGGTCCATTGGTGCTGTTGGGAATCGGGGTTGAAGTGGTAGCGGCATTCGATGGTACCGATGGTGTCGGTGCGATTCGACTGGTTTTTTTGTTGGTCCTCGATGTGGGCTTCGATGGCGTTGATAGCGAGGTTGAGCAGTGAGCTCACTGCGGAGTTTCCGGCTGGGACGAGTCGGTTTTCGTCACTGGGATGGCAATCCGTTCGCCATTGCAGTTGATGGTGGATGATCATCGCTTGGGTGTAACATTCGATTTGTTTGTTGATTTCGCCGACGCATAGGGGTTGGTCATCGATGCTGCGCTCGGGTCGGCTGATGGTCAGGAGTCGTCGAATGGATTCTTCTGCGAGTTGAATTTGTTGAATCGCGAAAGGAATTTCTTCGGGTGGTGGAGTTAAGCGTTTGAGTACCGTTTGTAGGAGCAGGAGTGCTCCCGCGAGGCTATTGCGGAGTTGATGCGCCATTCCGCTTGCGATGATATTGATCAGTCGGGCTCGTTCCGCGCGTGCGATTTCGCCTTGTGCCTTTTCGAGTTGTTGACTCATTGCATTGATGGTGCGTGTCAGGGATGCGATCGAGTCTTTTGCATTTGGATTGACTGCGACGGTATCGTAATTTCCTTGGGCGATCCGTCGGACTTGGGATTCCAAGGATTCAAGACGTCGAACCATTCGGTTAGCGATCCAAAGGGCAGCGACACCGACTGCGAGGGTCGAGAGGATGCCAGTTGCCATGGGTAGCCAGAAGGCTTGTGCTTCGCGTTCGAGTCGTTCTCGGGGGCTAGCGAGAGCCAAGAGGTAGCGGCTTGGGGGGGACGCGGGAGTATTGGCGTTTGGAGGCAGTTTGATCGCGTAGGCGTCGAAGCTTTGATAGGGAAGTAATTCTACGGTGCAGAGTTTGTCGACGGCGGGGACTTGGTTTGCAAGTTGCAATTTGCATCCGGTGAAATCGCCGAGTTGTTGCAAGACTGAATCGGTCAGAGGGAAGCGAGCGAGTTTGCAGAGTTCGAGAAGGTCTCGCAATTTCGCTTCGGTGGCTGATCTAGCCGATCGAACGGCGAATTTTTGTGCGGCGAGGGTAACGGTCAGGCTGATCAGGAGCAGTAGTGAGACGAGGGGCACAAGGAACTGTCGCCGCAGGGAGCCGTGGAAAAGTTCGCGCCATGGTGGTAATTGCATGGGTGGCTTGTCCTTCCTCGCAACCGTTACAGATTCTCTAACTGGATCGTAGATCTCACCCCTTTGATTCTAGCTTTGGTTTCTCAAAAGAGGATCCGCGAGTAGCGTCGATAGTCGAGAAAGCTCGAAGTGTGTCCATAGAACGCCGGATGAGGAGGAGACTTATGCACGACGAAGGAAATCGCTCGGTAAACGCACCGAGGACTGTTGCGCGTCGTCGTTTCCTGCGTGAATCGCTGTTCGGCGGGTTAGCTTGTGCTTTTTGGCGATCAAATGGCGCGATTGTAGCGGCTGATCCGATTGTGCCTTCTATTCTGCGGTTAGCTCCAGCGGTTGTAGGGCAATCGAGCCCAGTGATAACGGCGTTGGCGATTGATCCCAGTGGCCGTTATGCGGTAGCTGCTGGTGATGACCATGCGATTCGGTGGTTTGATCTGCAGGGCAAGGCGGACCCGTATGTCGATGCGGTATTGCTAGAACCTCATGAAGATTGGGTTCAATCGCTTGAGATATCCAAGGATGGGGGGTGGTTGGGTGCTTGTGGCAAGGATGGATTGCTACAGGTTTGGCGTCGAGAAGACGTTCAGCGGGGAAGCTGGAAGCGTGTTCATGCACAACATGTTGATCATGCTTTGTTTGCCATCAAATTTGTTGGGGAACATTCACTTGTTGCGGCTGGTTTTTCCAATGCGTTGTATCGGCTGGATTTGGATCAGATGCTCTGGTCGATCGACCATGAGAGTGCTTGTTCAGACATTCGGGCAATCGCAGTATCCAATGACCAACGAGCTTTGGCTTACGGTGGGCGCGACGGAGCGGTTCGATTGTTGGACTTAGATCGGGTACCGATGGTTCAAGGTCGCAAGCGGGACGTGGTGATGGAGGTGCAATCGCATACCAATCGGATACGGGCGATCGTATTTTCCGGGGACGATACATTGATTTATAGTGTTGGGGAAGATCGTCGGATGATTGGGATAGATCGCAAGTCGGAATCGATCGAGTATCAATTGGAGGTTGGTGCGGGGCGGTTGATGGCGATCGAGCGATTAGGTGACGAGCGGTACGCTTTGTCTGGCAGCGACAATACGATTCGCGTGGTGGAACCGACTCGAACTTCTCTGCAAGGCCGAGCGTTGCAAGTTTCTCAGACTACGCGTGAGGCCGATTTGGTGGAGGCTCGTTCGGCGCTTGTTCGCAAGCTAGCGGGGCGTTGCAAGTTGATAGGGCATGATGGAACGATCGCCGTTTTGCGTTCTCATGGTAATCGTCTTTACTCGGGTAGTTTTGATACGACGATACGAGCTTGGAACATCTCAGACGCCTTGATGCAATTGGATGAGGAAGGGCGATTCGTCCATCCGGTCAGTGCTCGTTTCGAGAATTCAGGCGCTCAGGAGCGGATTCGATGAGCCGTTCGAAAGTGGCTAGAAATTTCCGATCCCTGACACGTCGACTACGCGAGTGGTTTCGTAATCCGCCGAGGGATTCACGGCGCAGTAGTCTCGAACAACTTGAACGACGTGACCTCTTCGATGCGGGAGGCTTAGATCCGGGAAATGTGGTAGCGCTGATGGCTACTTCCAGTCCTGTTTTAGAGAGCAGTGCCGCAGACAAGCCGGTTTGGGTGGGGGGTGTTTATATCGAAGAGGATGCAGGATCCGATGCGCATGGCGATTCGTTCTACGTGACCTTTGAAGGGGGTGCCGTTGGGACGCGATTGACGCAGTTGGTTATAAGTACGGATCAAGGAGCGGCAGGTTACAGCGTAGCGGATAATCTATTCGATACAGACGAAGTTCCAACGTTGGTGAATGGGGTGGAGGTCCCGAGTCGCGGTGCGGATCACTCGTTTCCTTTCCAAATAATTTCTTTGGAGGCAAAGGATCCGAACGCCAAAGTCACGGCATCTGTGGCGGATGGTTCGATGCAGTTGGTTCTTATCTTTGAAAACTTCTACGCAGGTGATCGATTGCACTTTTCGATCGATGTGGATGAGGTACAGCATTTATATTCGCTCGATGACATTGCGGAATTCAATGAGGGTCTCGACCCGATCACCTCAGGAGCGGAGTTTGAGGGAAGCCGATTTACAGCGACGTTTGAAGCGAGGCATTTTCAGGATGTCAGCACAAGCGGAAGTTTTGTCAATCGCTACGATGCCGCGTTAGGGCAAGCCAGCAGTGCGGGGCTTGCTCTGGATCTGCCTGCAGATAACGATCAGGGTCGGCGAGACCGTACGGCTGGGGTAGCGATCAATGCTGTACAGAAATTTATTCCGGCATCGATCGGGGGTTCTGTATATCTCGACAACAACGACAATGGCATTTTTGATACGACGGAACGAGGGCTTGCAGGGGTAACGATCGAATTGGTTTCGCTACAGACGATTACCGGTCAATCGATTCGGACCACTGTTCAGTCCGGTTCCGATGGATCTTATCGCTTTGATGGACTACCGGCAGGTCGCTATCGACTTGTCGAGACGCAGCCTGTTGGTTTTTTTGATGGACAAGATAGCGTAGGGCGGGTTGGAACAGAGCAACGCGGTGAGTTGATCGCCAATGATACGATCAGTGAGATCGTACTCGATGGAGGCGACGTTGGTATTTCTTATCTCTTTGGAGAGATAGAACCTTCGACGCTGACGGGGCATGTTTGTATCGGACTTCCTGGCTTTTCGTGCTTCTCTACCGACCCACAAGGATCTCGTCCGATCGAAGGTGTCCAGATCACTTTGGTCGATGGTTTGGGAAATGTCGTCGCGACAACGCAGACCGATGCTAGCGGTGTTTATCGCTTCGACGCGTTGCCTAAAGGTGTGTACAGCATTATTGAGTCACAGCCTATTGGATTGATCGATGGAGCTTCTAGGGCTGGCAAAATCGATGGGATAATCAATGGCGTAGCAGGGAGCGGAACTCGGATTGAATCGATCGCGTTGCTTGGGGGCCAAGACGGAGTTGAGTACGATTTCTGTGAGCGGTTGCCGAGTTCGATTGCAGGAAATGTGTATGAAGATCTCAATGAGAATGGAAGTCGGGAAGCCCGCGAGAATGGTATTGGTCAGGTAATCATTGAGCTGTTGGACGCAAATGGAAAAGTTGTGGCGGTGACTCGGACGGCTTCCGATGGAAGTTATCGATTCGAAGGGTTAGCCGCAGGCCGCTATACGTTGCGTCAAAAGCAGCCGGAAGGGTATTTCCAAGGTGGGCAACAAGCAGGTAGCGTTGGGGGAGATGCGTCGGTAATCGATACGATTGCGATGATCGTATTGCCGGACGGGAACGAAGCAGTGATTTATGACTTCCGCGAGATACCGCCGGGAATGTTGAGTGGGCTCGTGTTCCAAGATGGCGGAATTTTGCTGACCGAAACAGGTTTGCCCCCTTCGGATTTACACGGAATACGGGATGGTATTTTTTCGGCAGACGATTTACCGATTGCAGGTGTAAGTCTAGAGCTACGGCGTCAGGATGGTAGCCGGTTGCAGGCCGATGATTACCTGCCAGGTTATTATGGAATTGAAGGTGTTGTACAGCGGACGGATTCAAAGGGTGCGTACCGATTCGAAGGCTTGCGACCCGGTAAGTACCACGTCTATCAGACGCAACCTGCGGGCTGGTTTGATGGAATCGATACTCCAGGGAGTACGGGTGGATATGCGATCAACGCTCATGAGGATCTACCGTCGGGGATAGCAGCGTTATTGACAATTCTGCAGTCCAATCCGACCACTGATCCGGGTCGCGATGCGTTGTTGATGGTAGGTGTCACCGCGCGCGGTATTTCAGTGTCGAATCACTTCAGTGAAATTTTGGTTGGAGTTTTACCTCCTAAGCCCCCTGAGCCACCGGAACCTCCTGAACCGCCGGAGCCACCACCGGTGATTCCTCCGGCGCCGCTTATCGAACGTAATATTGTGATTCCGGGTCTGGAGCGCGACAACGTTTATTCATTTTTGCCACCGCCAAGGTACATGGTGATAGCGCCGGTGGATCCAATCCGTTTACCGGAGAGCATTGCAGGTTTCTCCGTCGACTACACTTGGCATTTGAGTGTCATCAATGCAGGTGAGCCGCGTGGGTATCAAGATCGAACATTGGTCGAGCGCGAAAAGGTTTCTGAGTTAGCGAAAATGCTCGATGTGGAAACTTGGACCGTAGAGACCATCGACCGTGGCAGTTGGCGTATTGTGTCCACGCAGAAGCGACCGACGAAGGTGGTTTCGCGCAACGCGTTTAGTGTTTTGGGTGCAATTCAACTTGCAGGTGATTTCAATGGAGACGGGATCGACGAGCTCGCACTGTTCAAGGATGGCGAGTGGTTGATCGACATCAATGGGAATGGCGAGTGGGACCGGGGAGATATCTGGGCCAAGCTTGGGGCTGTTGGTGATCTACCTGTTGTCGGCGATTGGGATGGAGACGGCAAGGACGACATCGGGGTGTGGGGGATTGCTTGGCGTGGCGATGGCGCAGCGATTGAACGCGAACCGGGTTTGCCTGATCCCGAGAATCGGCTACGCAGTAAGCCAAAAAATATCCCACCGAGCTTGGAGGAGGAAATAGCGGTGCGATGGTTGCAACGCAGCGAGCGTGGGGAGGCTCGTTCCGACGTGGTCGATCACGTTTTTGGTTTTGGCACACGAGGGGATAGCCCGATCGCGGGGGATTTCAATGGAGGCGGAATTTCCACTTTGGGGATTTTTCATGAGGGTTTGTGGGTTCTCGATACGAACGGAGACGG
Organism: Pirellula sp.; assembly: GCA_040373655.1. Classification (GTDB taxonomy): domain Bacteria; phylum Planctomycetota; class Planctomycetia; order Pirellulales; family Pirellulaceae; genus JBKCUI01. Next base: position 18,329 of record JBEICB010000028.1, read on the forward strand.
GCAGCTCGATCGGCAATTCGACCGATTTATCCAATTCGGGCAGGCCGGCGATTCCCCTTTGGTTGGAGATTTCAATGGGGACGGGATCGATGAGATCGCGGTCGTACGGGGGAATCAAGTCATGGTTGACAGCAATGGGAATGGTCAATTGGATGTAACGGATAAGGTTTTTGAAATTCAAGGGGATGGGTTGGGAGTTGTCGCAGGCGACTTCGACGGAGATGGGATCGACGAAGCGGCCCTGTATAGCAACCGCCGGGGTGACATTTTGTCGGGGCAGCCGGAAGTCGCTCTGGAGGATTCTCCGGCATCGATTCGAGGAGCAAAAAAGCAGCGTTAACCCTTGATTCGGTCTTCGGGAAGACTTCATTTGACAATGAATTTGGCGTTAGTACACTGTGCCAATTCCCGGTCTCCTGATTTCCTGATTTGAGTGCTATTGGCACCACTTTGCTTGTGGTTTGGCAGTCGTTTTAGGGTATCGTGCTAAGAAGGATTACCCGCCGGGAAATCAGCCAATCTGAGTCAATCACGAATGCACAACAATCTATTCTTCATCGTAGGGGTTGGTCGTTCCGGGACGACGCTCATCCGGTTAATGCTTAACAGTCATCCTGATGTGGCCATTCCTTACGAGACGCACTTCATCACGAACTACATCGGGCAACTGGACAAATATGGTCCGTTGTCAGTGGCAAGTAATTTGGATCGATTGATCGGTGATTTGCTCAAAGAAGATCTTCTTTCGAAATGGGACAAGGTTCCTACGTTGGAGGAAGTCAAGGCGCAGTTAGGTTCGAATCCTACGCTGTCGGATGTCATTGATGCGATTTACGTTTGTTACGCTCGTGCGCACGGCAAGAAGTATTGGGGAGACAAGTCGGATTACTTGGACCGAATGCATGATATCAATGCATTATTTCCTCAAACAAAGTTCATTCATATTGTGCGAGACGGGCGAGATGTTGCACAATCCGTGTTGAAAATGGATTGGGGGCCGAGTGACATAATCGAAGCGGCAGAGTGGTGGCGGGATCATGTGCGACTCGGTCGATGCATGGGTAAAATGTTGCCTCCTGATCGATATATGGAAATTCGCTATGAGGACTTGGTTCTCGATACCGAAAGCAATCTTCGCCGAATCTGTGGCTTTTTGAATATTCCCTACACCGACAAGATGTTGGAGTATCACAAGAACAGTCAAGCGTTGATTCCTACGGAGCGTAGTTCCCAGCATTACAATGCGGATGCACCACCGATCGCATCGCGTACGTATGCTTGGAAGACCAGCATGGACAAAACGACCGTAGCTGTTTTTGATAAGTACGCGAAGACCCAGTTGAATGCATTTGGGTATGAAGCGAATGTATCGCCCGTCTCGGGCTGGAAGCTACGTTTGGCGACACTGAAGGTTTTCTTGAAGCGGTTGCTTTAGCAATTTCACTGCTTGTGAAATGCTTTTTCGCTATCGGATCGTGAGATAGTCAGGGTGATTGACCAAAATCCTCACTAGGCTTTCCTTTGCTTTGGGTTCGTTCGCAAAGAAAGCTGTACATACCTGAAGTTCTTCCTGTCGTGGTGACCGATTGAGTAAATGGCGGAATGCTGCATCGATAAAATCGTGGGCATTCGCACTGCTTTCGTTAACAACTTCCTGCGCCGCTGTGTCTTGGGTGACGGTGCGATTCGCTGTGATCGCATCAATTTGGGTAACGATTTTTGGGGCAAGCGAATGGATCAAACCGCTGTTGGTCAGCGCTAAGGATTGTTGTGGAATGATGGTGCGAGTGCGTCGGTAACAGTCTGCCGCGTCCGGGCCATCGAAGAGCATTCCAAGTGGACTTTTTCCGTCTTCCTCGGGTTGGCAAGAGTAGTACAAACTACGCCTGTAGGTGGTAAACGATTCGGAGTTCTCGAGTTCTTGGCCACCGAGCGTGGGGTCAAGACAATTGGCAGCAGCGAGTAAACTGTCTCGCAATACTTCGGCTTCCATGCGCCCGCTGTTCATCCTCCATAGCCAACGGTTGTCTGGGTCGGAGTTTGCAGCGGCATTATCCTTTCCGCTCGACTGTCGTTGGTATGCGGAACTGGTAACGATGAGTTTATGAATGTGTTTCATACTCCAGCCCGACTCCATCCATTCGACGGCCAGCCAATCGAGAAGTTCGGGGTGAGTTGGTTTGGTGCCATTTCGACCGAAATCGAATACTGTGTTTACGAGGGGTTGGTGAAAGTGCCTCATCCAGATGTGGTTTATTCCAACGCGTGCGGTCAGCGGATTTAATGGCGAGGTAATCCAATCTGCGAGAGCTTTGCGTCGTCCAGTACTCGTTTTTGGGTACTGTATCGAGAGTGGACGGTAGGAATCGCAAAGCTGTGTTTTAGCTTTGTTCAATGCGGCAAGTGCATCATGGTGACGCTGGATTACCCCAACGCGCTTTTTTTGTAGGGATTCAAGTTGATCAGCAGGGAGCTTGGGATCCATTAACTGTACTTCGATTTCCGCGATTTCCAGGGAGCTTTGGGCTAGATCCCATTGTCCTTTGTTCAGATCCAACTGTTGCTGTGCATTACAGGCTAAAGCGTTCAACGATTTCCATTCTTCGCTTGATTCGGATAGTTTTCGAACGTAACGCGCTGTTTCAGCTGTGAGTCGCTGGTCGTAATCGTTGCACTGCGATTCTTTCCATCGCAACTTGGCTTCGGCTGCCTGTAGCGGTAATTTTGGAAGGAGCAGAATTTGTTCGATGCGAGCGATTTTCTCTTCGATGTCGCGAGCATCGGGGGACTTCCAAGCTGCTGCGACAAGCGAGGTTGCAGGTGGAATGCTGTAGCTTGCGGCAGATTCCCAATTTAGCATTCCTGCTAAATCGACTTGATCCGCAATTTGATCTGCTTCGAACGTAAAGGCGAGCAGTGGCGTTGCAGACGGGGATTGTTCGGTAGTAGCGTGTTGATACTTCCAGTCATCGATCACCGCAAACGTACCGGGCCGAGCATCGAACAGAATACCTTGGTTTGGATTCCCCACAGGGTTCCAGCCGTTGAAGGCAATTGATACCTCCTTTACCAGTGTTTCTGGAGCTGTAAGTTGCTGGGTTGTGACATCCAGGGTGCATTGATCTTTTTCAGGATGAAGGGTTAGACGCACTTGCAGTGTGCATTGCATGTGCTCTGCGGAGTAGCGTCCAGCTTCGAACTCTTCGAAGGTGCCGGGCTTATAGGATTTGATACTCCCTTTTTCGAACCCGATGTACGTTGCGGTCGCGCCGGTCGCGTTGTTGCGAGTGAGCTGAAAATTGAAATGAGCATCGACAGGGACGGTCACTAAGAACGAAACCGTATCGAGTTCTTTGACTGCATCGACTTCAGGAACACTTCGATAGAGCATGCGTCGTCCGGTGATCGCATCGAAGACCAACGATTGCTTGCCTTGTAGAGGGCTTTTTTGAGCAGTCCCTGAGATGGCTTGAGCGCGTAGTGAATCGAGTTCTAGTTGCAACTCCTGTCGTTTGGTCTCGTCGATGTTGATCGATGGTACCTCCGCTTGTTTTACTGATTGCAGAGCTGCCTGTGCTTCGGTCCGTTCACGTTCATATTCATCGCGTTGCGAGCGAATCAGATCGGGTCGTAAGCCGGGATACCAGCCATCGGCGGGAAGCTCGATTGGGGCAATCGATTGGTTTGGTAAGGTGGTATTTGCATTATTGAGTTTGAGGAAATCTGGAAAGCCGGGGTGGATTGATCCTCGGTCGGCCACTCGATTGCGTTCATCTCCACCGGTATAGAACCAGGTGGGAGCATCGTGCTTATTATCGAAGATACTTACAGTTCCCAAACGTTGTACTTTTCGCAACGTGCTGTATTCGTAATCTTGAAAGGGGCCCGGGTCCGCTTGGCCTGCTATACGATCTTGTCGGACGTAAATCGGTTCGAAGAATGCTCGAAACTGAAAGTAGTTTTCTTGGGTGATCGGATCGTATTTATGATCGTGGCAATGAGCGCATTGAAATGTCAGACCCAAGAAAGCTTTTCCTGTGTGTTCAACGGTGTTGCGCATCCAGTCGTTGGGATTCAGTGCGTACCAATTCCGGATGATGTAACCGGTCGCTACGGCAGCTTGCATATCCCCTGGTTTATACTCATCGGCAGCGAGCATTTCTCGTATCATTTGGTCGTAGCCAACGTCGTTATTCAGCGAGCGAACTATCCAATCTCTCCAATGCCACAATTGCGGAGCGCTGTTCCAGACATCGGGCACGTACCGCCGTCCGAACCAATCCGCGTATCTCCATACATCCATCCAGTGTCTTCCCCAACGTTCTCCATACTGAGGGGAAGCTAGCAGGCGATCCACGATGGCCGTGTAGGCTTCTGTTGAGGGATTCTGTTCGAAAGTTTCAAGTACATCGATCGGGGGAGGCAGGCCGATCAAGTCGAGATATAAGCGTCGCAGTCGATGTGCTGGAGAAGCGATTGGTTGGGGAGCCAAGCCTTCTCGCTGGAGGGCTTGGTCTAGGAAAGCATCGATTGGATGTTCGGTTAGTGGAGGAGGTTGCGGACGGACAGGTTGCTTGAATGCCCAGTGGTCGCTGGGAGCCGGTTCTGGGGAGTCATTTAATGGCAGTGGAGCACCTTGTTGGATCCAAGTTCGCAAGCGATCGATTTGTTCGCTTTCCAGCGCGTGACCTTCTGGGGGCATGCGGATCTCGGTCTTGTCGGTCGTCACGCGCTGCAATAGTTCGCTGGCTTCTACATCATCGATGCGCAGGATCGGGCCGCTGTCGGAGCCTTGATGGATCGCTTTGGCAGTATCAAGTCGCAGTCCACTTTCTTGTTTCAACGCTCCGTGGCAGGCGAAACAACGTTGCTGAAGGATAGGTCGAATCTCGGTAGTGAAATCGATTTGTGCGGAAGTTGTCGGGGAGGACTCGGGTGGGCTCTTCGCTGTGAGCGGTGCTGAATCAGAAGGTGTGTTGACTGAGACGTTCTGTTCTGTCGCAACGAATTGAATGGCGTATAGATCGGCGTCGGTCAATTCGAAGCGGATACGGATGGGCTGTCCAATGAGCTTCGAGAGAGATTTCGATGGATCTTTCCAACGTACTTGATATTCAATTGCATCCCCGACAAAAGGAACGCAGTCCTCGAGGCGAAAGCCTTCGAGAGGAACGCCTTGAAGGTCGGTGAGTTCAACGCGTAGAGATCCTCCTGCGCTCGTTGAGGCATTGACTTGTAATTGATCTCCACCCATCGTCAATGGTTTTGTGGTCGCGATACCAGGGTCGGCATCTGCATGGAGCGAAGCGAATCCATCGAGTCGTAATGTGAATCTTCGAAACGGAGTCACATATAACGAAAGCTCGGAGGGGCCTTGGGGGGTAAAGCCTGTGGGTACGATGTGCCAAGCGGCGTAGTTCGAGCGATTTCCCCAGCGGTTTGGATCGAGTCCTGGTCTTAAGAAAGCTTGGCGAAACGTTCGTTCAAACGGGCGGTCTGTACGAGCCGTCATCAAGAGGATGTCGGTGGATTCTCCTCGTTCAGGATGAAACCGTGTGGGGGTAGCGATCGTGATGTGTGGAGCGCGAAAGTAGGGGTGTGCCAGAGAGGTGTAGAGATGCTCGCCCGGTAGATTCGGTCGCATGGGTACCGGCTCCGACCATTGCGTAAAATCTCGCGAAGTGGTTCGGCAAATCGAGCGTAGTTTGCCATCGAGGAAATGTCGAAAGTAGCAAACGTACTGTGATTCGACGGTGGACCAGAATGCAACGTTTTGTGAATCGAACGCGTATTCTTTGGTGTAATTTAGAACGGGTGCTTGTTGAAGTTTCTTCCAATGGATGCCATCAGAAGAGACGAATGCAGCAAGTCCAGATTTAATCGTTCCTGCTAACGCTTTGAATTTGTGCTCGGCGGGTGCGTCAGGGTTTTCGTCGAGGAAGGGAGCAAAGTTATGGCAGTAGGGGGCTTCGTGGAGGATGACATTATTGTCTTTGTTTCCATCGAGTTCGACGATACCCAGTGAAGGTTTAGTCCAGTGTATTCCGTCGCGGCTTTCACAGTAGCGGGTTACTTCTGTGACATCACCGTCGAACTTAGCGCCGCGGCCTTCTCGCGTATACATGCGATAGATTTGTCCATCCCATACGATGGTTCCGTACTCCATGGGATCGGCGGGTTGTTGCATTGGTTCAGTCGGCTTTGGCTCATGCAACTTAAGCGTGAGCCCATCGAGCGCATCGATTAGATAGCGGTCGATAAAGAGTTCGCGACGGGTGCCGATTTGCAAGGGTTCAGTGGCAGGTTGTTGGGAGAAAAGATGTTGTGAGGAGGTCTCGAGTGAGAGGATTAGGGAAAAGCAACGCACCAACCAGAAGCAATAAACGGAACAGGCGCGCGGGCCCCTTGGTGGGGTAAGTTGAGAGGTTGGCATGGTCGACCTGATGGGCGGGAGAGTTGACGCAGTTCGGCGGGATGCTAACGCAACTGGGGGGGTGCCGCGTTTGCAGATTGGATATCCGTCGTGCTCGGCCCGACTTGTTCGAGCGCTTCGAGGACTTGGGACTCCGTCAATAAGTCTTCCAAGACGATTGGATTCTGAGGATCTCCAGGTTTATAGATCGCCAAAACGGGGATCGCGATCTTTTTGAGTTCACGGAGTTTGGCCATTAGCTCGGGGGGGTCGCGTGTCAGGTCCGCGATCATGGGGACGACCCCATTCTTTTTGACCAATTCATGGACTTTGCGAGTATGGATAGCAACGGCAAGGTTTAGTTTGCAATTTTGGCACCATTCGGCGGTAAAGTCGACCAATACGGGTTTTCCTTCCGCGACCGTGTCTTGCAATCGCTGTTCGGTGAAGGGTACCCACTCGAGTTCAAATACAGAGGGTTTCAGGACGTAGAACGATCCGATCGTTCCGGCAACGGCGGCGAAGGTACCGAGTATCCATGCTCGCATGTGTTTGTTTTTCGGTTCCCACTGCGGAACGCGACCGATGAGCCAGCAAGCGAACCAAATGAAGATCAGTGCTGACATCATTGGGATTCGTTCTTTTTCAGGGAATCCAGCGACGAATGCGACAACGCTAAGAAGCAACGGGAAGGCGAGGAATTCTTTGAACGTTTCCATCCAGGGACCGGGTTTGGGAATCCATCGCATCGCACCTGGGAACATTGAGACGAGCAGGTAAGGGAAGGCCATTCCGACTCCGACCCCCAGGAAGATCAGGAGCACGACCCATGCAGGTTGGGATAAAGAGACGGCCAATGCGCTACCGAGGAATGGACCGCTACATGGGGTGGCCAGCAATGTGGTGATGACCCCTTTAAAGAACGCACCTGTGAAACCTTGGCGTGATGTGAGCTCTGTGCTTTTTGCGCCCGTGGCAAATCCAGGGATTGGGAATTCCCACACTCCCAAGAAGCTTAAAGCGAGCGTGAACATGAAACCGGTGAAGAGAACTTGGGTCGATGTGTTCCCAAATAAAGCGCCCCATTCCAGAGCGTGACCGGTAAGCCATCGCAGCACTAAGGATGCGATTCCGAAACCGAGTAGCACGGCGATCATCCCGAGGGAGTATACCAGAGTGAGCATCGAAGCGGTGCGGCGATCTCCGTGAGCTTCATTGACAAAGCCTAAGACTTTCAGTCCGATGACGGGTAGAACGCAGGGCATGAAGTTCAAAATAAATCCGCCGAGCAGGGCGAGCAAAAATTTGCTGAACACTTCGTAGGGTGTGAGAGTCAGCGCTACCTTGTCAGGTTCAAACCAGTTCAAACGCGACGGATGTTCGGCGACGGCATTAAACTTGGTCGCTTCCATTCCTAAGGGCAGTGGTGTTGTATCGGACTTGGTCAGCGAGACTTGATAAGTCCCTTTCAGTGCAATTCCTCGAGGGCGGTCACAAGCGCCGTTGGTGCATCCTTGAAACCCGAGGAGAGCTTCGATCGGAGTTTCACCCTCAACGGCCGTCTCTGGGACTTCTAACGGTACGCGAATGGTAACTGGCCCATCGTAGTAACTGACGACACCACCGACACCGAGATCTTTGCTGGTCACCCGTTTGTCGACTTGGGGTGCCATGGCTTTTACCCCGGCTTTTTGTGTCAGTACAAGCAGAGTTCTGTTTTCGGTTACATCTTCTTTGGGGTCGAGTTTGTAGATGTGGAAGTCTTTATCGGGGATCGCTTCGAGGATCAGCTCCAGTTTTTCTCCGGGTTTAACTACCGAGCGACTGAGTTGGGCTTTCCACTCGATGGGGCTATCGGATTCTCGGAAGACGCCAGTGGCAGTTGCGTTAGGAGCGGCTTCGATCCAGCCAGAGAAAGTCGCTTCGATTTTTTCGGCAAGGATAGGTATGCAGTTCTTCTCGCAGACTTGGCCATCGAGAGTCAGTTCGATGGTGCCGGGCATTTCTCCGGGGGATGCGGAGAAGAGGATGGGAGCGGTCCAAGTCACGGAGTCATGGAATTGCTCGACTGCTAGTCCTGGCCAGAACTCAGAATTGTTTTCGACTTCTGGGGATCGGTCGGGCACAAAGGGTCCTGTAAGTTTAAGATCTTTGCTGACCAGTTTGATGGTTGTCGGAGTCGGTCCGCCAGGACCTTGGGTGGTCGAGAAGATGTGGTATTTGCCGGACATTTTTGCCGTGACCGATACCTTACCTTTGAGGCTCTTGGGATCGACTTGGTAGGTCCCGGAAAACGAATACGGGGTACCAAACAAACCAGCTTGGCCATCAGCACCGAATCCAAAGTCCAAGCTCGGGAATTCGGTGGGGGGTTGTGCTTCGGCTCGGGCTGCTGATGCGACGCAGAGGAGCCCGGCGCAGAGAACGGACACAATGAGTCCTATTGCTGCGACTTGCCACCGGCGAAAGGCCTCGATCCAACTAATTTGCATTGTTACATCTCCGAGTAAGTGGAGTGATATTGTAGGTTGCCGTCGATGTTCAGGTCAACGTAAACCGCACCTTTGGGGTGGCTTTCATAAGAAACACTGTTTTTGGTTGATTTTGGGATGAGGGGGGTGGGAAGTGGGGCAGGATTGGGAAGTCGGGGAAGGGACGGAATCTGGGGTTGTCTTAGAAGTGCTTGGGGAATTACATTGCTCGCCGGTCACCAATGAGGAAGGATTCTCCAGACATGACACAACGCAATATCCGGGTCGCGGAACCGGTACTCGACGGCAATGAAATTGCTTACGTGATGGATTGCCTTAAGACGACTTGGATCTCTTCACGTGGTTCGTACATCGACCGATTTGAGAAATTGTTAGCGGAGTACTGCGAGGTTCCTTGCGCGGTGGTCACGAACAACGGTACGACCTCTTTGCATTTGGCGTTGGTCGCTGCGGGGGTTGGCGTTGGGGACGAGGTGATCATGCCGACACTTTCATACATAGCCACGGCGAATGCGGCACAGTATTGCCAAGCGACGCCGGTATTTGTCGACAGTGAGCCGGATTATTTATCGATTGATCCGGAGAAGATCGAGGATGCGATTACGTCGCGGACGAAGGCGATCATGACGGTACCACTTTATGGTCACCCGGTGGACATGGATCCGATCCAGGAGATCGCCAAGCGTCACGGGTTGTTTGTGATCGAAGATGCCGCCGAGGCGATAGGAGCCAGGTACAAGGGGCGCAAGATTGGTTCTTTAGCGCATGGTTCATCGTTTAGTTTCTTCGGGAACAAGACGATCACGACGGGGGAAGGTGGAGCGATTACGACATCGGATGAGGAGTATGCAGCTCGGATGCGTTTTTTGCGAGGGCAGGCAGTTGATCCGAACAAGAACTACTGGCATCCAGAAGTTGGTTACAACTATCGCATGACCAACGTGGCTGCTGCGATAGGTACGGCTCAAGCGGAGCGGCTTGATATTCATGTGGGTCGGCGTCAGGAGATTGCAGATTGGTATTTTGAGGCTTTGCGAGATTACGAAGATATTTTTCAGTTGCCGTACGGTGCTGCTTGGGCTGAACCATCTTATTGGATGTTTACTGTATTGATGCGGCCGGATGCAGCGGTCTCTCGGGATGAGTGGATTCAGGCGTTAAGTGAGAAGGGGATCGAGAGTCGCCCGGTCTTTTACCCCATTCACACGATGCCAATGTATTCTCATCGCGCGGGTTTTTATCCGGTTGCCGAGCAGTGTGCTGCTTTGGGGATCAATCTCCCGACTCACGGAAATTTAACACGGGAAGATGTTGGATATGTGTGCGAGCAAGCCGTAGCGACTTGGAAGTCTCTGCGGAATCGCAAGCGTCAATCGCACGTCAGGGCGGCTTGATCGGATCCTCGACACCATTACGGGATCCAAAAAGGCTCACCCAAAGAGATAAAGACGCGAGGCAAGCCGCTAGAAGTCTCAGTCCGAATGGTTCTTCTAGAGTACGAATATCATTTCCCAGCGCAGCACCGACATCACAGCGCAGCACCGACATCACAGCGCAGCACCGACATCACAGCGGAGCACCAATTCACAGCGGAGAGAGTCGGTTTTATCGCTTAGATCCTAAGACGGCTCTGTCTTTGATGCCGCTCGCGGGCTCTCCCAAGTCACATCGGAGACACCGAGTTCATGGTTCGCGAATCGTGCCATCACAAACAACAAATCACTTAAACGATTCAAAAAAATCACGATGTGCGACACATCGCTTACACGACGATCATGTCCTAAGCGAACAATCTCTCGTTCAACGCGTCGACAGATGGTTCGCGCCAGATGCAGTTGGGCTGCCTGTGGACTTCCGCCAGGCAAAATGAAATTCCTCAAGGGTGGCAAGTCCTTTTCCATTCCATCGATCCAACCTTCCAATTCTGTTACGTGCGGCTCGTTGTTCCATTTAAGCTTGTGCTCTTCCGGTTCGGGCGTGGCCAGCTCGGCACCAATGGAGAACAACTGATGCTGAATCTTCGCCAGCATGCCATCAAGACGGGGGGACAGTCCAGTGCTTCTTGCCGTCCCAATCACGGCGTTGAGTTCGTCGACCGACCCATAGGCACAAATCCGTGCATCGTCCTTCGATACCCGAGGACCGCCAAATAATCCTGTAGTACCTGCATCTCCCGTCTTCGTGTAGATCTTCATCCGCCCCCCTGTACCCCTTCTTCACGAACAACCCACCGTTTACCTACCCCTGCTAATCCAAGCTCTGTATGATAATGGCAGGGCAAGCCTGCGTAAGGTCTGTATCCCATGTCGATCGAAATTGTCTCGGCCGCCTTCGATAAAAGAGAACACACAAGCGTACGAATACTTAGACGAATGACAGACGAGAAACCAAGCGTATTTGCGAGCGGCTACCTGATTTTCCGGCGCGAAGCAGGAGACTTGCAATTCCTTTTGATGAAGCACACCGACCGCTGGGATCTTCCCAAAGGACACGTCGATCCTAACGAAACAATCTCTCAAGCCGCAGTTCGAGAACTCTACGAAGAAACCGGCATCCCCCCCGATGCTATATGGACGGATCCAGATTTTGCTTTCGTCCATCGGTACCAAGTCGAAAATCGCAAATGCTACAGCGGTCTGAGCAGCGAGAAAAAAATCACCAAGGAACTCACCATCTTCCTCGGTTTTCTTCTTCGACCTATCTCCCTACAATGCACCGAACACCCTGATTACCGTTGGTGGAACTGGGCTCCCCCTCACCGTATTCAAAAGAAGACAATTGACCCATTGTTGGCTTCTATACAACAGCATTTAGAAGAACATCCACTACCCCAGTGAAGCTTTTCTTTACCGATCGATTCGAATTACCATTGCCTCCCGGACATCGTTTCCCGATGTCCAAATATAGAAAACTGCGCGATCGGCTGGTCGCCTCACCACAACACTTCGACGACGTTTTTCTTGAACCTCCTGCAGCTTGTGAACGCGAACTTAAACTCGCTCACGATGCGAACTATGTCGACCGCGTCTTTGCAGGACAACTCACAGAAAATGAAATCAAGCGTATCGGCTTTCCGTGGTCCAAGGAAATGGTTGAACGCTCGCGAAGAAGCTCTGGTGCTACGCTTGCCGCGGCGCGAGCAGCTCTCGGCGAAGCCGTCGCAGTGAACCTTGCCGGTGGTACACACCATGCAATGCGCGCCTGTGGCGAAGGATACTGCGTATTCAATGACGCAGCGGTGACTATTCGCACCCTCCTGGACGAAGGGACCATTCAACGCGCTTGTGTCATCGATTGCGATGTACATCAAGGGAATGGTACGGCTGAAATACTCGGCAAAGACTCAGAGGTGTTTACCTTCTCCATCCACTGTGCAAAAAACTTCCCCGTTCGCAAATTCCCGAGCCATCTCGATGTTAATCTTGATGATGGCACGCAAGATATTCAATATCTTTCGGCACTTGAGCAAGGTCTCTCGCAAGTTTTCGATGCAGGGCCCTATGACCTCGCCATTTACCTCGCCGGTGCTGATCCGTTCGTCGGAGACCGACTTGGGAAACTCGCTCTCACTAAGGAAGGACTGCGAATGCGAGACCGACTCGTATTAGAGTCCCTCAAAGACCGCAACATCCCCGTTGCTGTGGCGATGGCAGGAGGATACGCTCCCAACGTCGATGACATCGTCGATATCCACGCAATGACCGTCTTCGAATGTTCGCGCATCGCGTCTATGTATTGCTAACATCGTACTGCTAAATTGGGGTCTTCAGGTAAGACAGTGGTCAAAACATAAGAAGTTTTGGCCCCAGTGACTTCGTGGTCGTGCTCAGTGAAACGGTGCTTGTGATCGCAATCGGAAAGCAACTGTGGCTAACGAAATGGTTTTTGGCTCCTTGCGGAATTTTCAATAGCCTAGTGGCCTAAACTCTGACGGAAGGGCTTCGAGTACTAGCAGGAGTACTAGCAGGAGCACTAGCACGAAGATTGCCAGTAGCATCTACTCCTGCCCACAATAATTCTTGAAGAGCCCTAAATTGCCTCGCCACGAATCTCTCGCACCTTAACTAAACATCTCGTGCACCACCCGTCCATGGACATCCGTCAACCGAAAATCACGTCCTTGAAATCGATACGTAAAACGCTCGTGATCAATCCCCAACATGTGCAAGAGGGTCGCATGCAGATCATGTACATGCACCTGACCTTCAACCACTGAAAATCCTAAATCATCCGTCTTTCCTATCAATTTACCTGCTGCAACCCCACCACCGGCAACCCACATTGTAAAAGCATCCACATGATGATCTCGCCCTGTGGTGTCCCTAGGCTCGCCCATCGGTGTCCTACCAAATTCACCTCCCCAAATCACCAAGGTCTCATCTAACATCCCACGCTGTTCAAGATCTAAAACCAAAGCAGCCGAAGCTTGATCAACCTCTCCACATACTTTGTCTAACGCTTCATCCAGATCAGCATTCTTGCCACCGTGATGATCCCAATCGGTGTGATACAACTGCACAAATCGAACCCCTCGCTCCACAAGTCGTCTAGCTAAGAGACAATTGTTCGCAAACGAGCTCTTGCCAACTTCTGCTCCATACAACTCCATCGTCTCTGCAGTTTCGTCACTTAATCGCATCAGCTCCGGTGCGCTGCTCTGCATAGCAAAAGCGGTCTCATAAGCTGCAATACGAGTCTGGATTTCCGGATCTTGTATCTCGTCATACCTGAGCTGATTCATCGCATGGGTCGCATCGATGAAACTTCTCTGCATACTTCCCGTAACCCCCTTGGGATTCTCTAAATCCAGAATCGGGCTCCCCTGACTGCGCAATGGTACCCCTTGATACTTCGAAGGTAAAAATCCTGCAGACCAAAGCGTGTTACCAGCTCTCGGACCGCGTGGTCCCGACTGCAAAACGACAAAGCCGGGTAAATTCTGTGATTCAGATCCTAGTCCATAGGTGACCCAAGCACCCATGCTCGGTCGCCCAGGTGCTTGAAAGCCACAGTTCATGAACAACTTTGCTGGTCCATGATTAAAAACGTCCGTCTTCATCCCTCGCAACCAACACACCTTGTCGACAATCTTCTGCTGGTGCGGCAATAACCCACTTAGCTCCATGCCACTTTGTCCGTACCGCTGAAAACTCCTCTTGCTCCCGAGCAACTTGGCATCCCCGGGCAAAAACGCAAATCGCCTCCCTTGCGTTATGCTCTCTGGCGGTAATTGTCCGTGATACTCTCTGAGCAATGGCTTGTCTTCAAACAATTCCAACTGACTCGGCCCACCCGCCATAAACAAAAAAATCACATTCTTGATTCGTGGTGGAACATGGTAAGCCGTTAACATCCCGAGCGGATTGGAAATTTCCAATTCACGTCCAGCTCCATCCTTCGCAAATCCTTCTTGGGCCATCAGAGCACGAAGTGCCATCGCCCCTAACCCAAGTCCGCTGGCTGACAAGAACTCCCGCCGCGCTGAGTGGAAAATGTCGACCTTGTCTTGCATTACTCTGTCACTATTGTCTCGCATGACTCACTCCCGATTCAAGAATTCATCGGTGTTGAGCAACACCCTTGCCACTTGGAACCAAGCCATCGTTTCAATGGAAATTTCGCCCGGATTCTGTCTCGCACTTTCTTTAGCAGACCGATAGAACTCTTCAAGACGTAACCATTCACGATCTGAAGGTGGACGACACAAGGCAAATTGCATCATCCATCGAATCCGCTCTTTAACACTCGACGGGTCGTCAGCTTCGATTTGTTCACCTTTCGTATCTATCGACGAGAGGGCCCGCTGACTGCGTTCTACCAGTTGCATCGCCAACTCTGAAAAGACCAAATCGTTCGCGACCGCTAAAGCTTGTAGTGGCGTATTTGTGCGGCTACGACGTGTACAGGTATTGCTAAAGTCTGGTGCGTCAAACGTCGTGAACAACGGATAAGGAGCACTGCGAAAAAATTCGGTGTACATCGTTTTGCGATACCGATCCCCGCCCGTGTCCTCCTTCCAGGCCTTCGGAGTTTGAGTGAAGTTATACACACCTGCGGGCTGCGGTGGATGCACGCTCGGTCCTCCGATCCGCAAATCGATGCTTCCCGAAGCACTTAACGCTTGATCGCGCACTAACTCCGCATCAACCCGTATCCGGGATTGCCTTGCTAACCACTTGTTCGACGGATCTATCTGCTCGACGTCCGATCGCCAATGACTACTCTGCTGATATGTTGCAGAAGTCACAATCGATCGAATCAACTCTTTGAAACTCCATCCAGACTCCATCCAGTGATTGGCTAGCCAATCGAGCAACTCTGGATGTGTCGGTGCCGATCCTTGAAAACCGAAATCATTCTCCGTCTCTACCAGACCTGTCCCAAACAAACGTATCCACACGCGATTGACCATGACTCGTGAAGTCAACGGATTCTCACGAGACACCAACCAATTGGCTAAATCCAATCGATTGCTCATCTCCACTGCTCGCCCTTGGGAAAACATCTCTGGGATGTTTGCCTTCAAGACACCTCGTTCCTTGTTGGGACTTAAAAAATCGCCTCGCTCAAGTCGGAATGTTTCAGGCGGTTTTTCAAGGTCCGATTGCACCATTTGCTTAACCA
>JBEICB010000299.1:0-4999 GCA_040373655.1 Pirellula sp.
CGGACTTGAGAGTAACGCGTTGTAGTTGAGTTATCGCTTCTCGGTACCTACCAGTAGCGGCCCAAGCTTCGGCTGCACCACGGTATCTTTCGTCTTCGTTTGGCGTTAGACTTGCTGCCGTTTCGTAGTAAGCAGCGGCGCGGTCATACTGCCCGGATCGCATATAACATCCGGCCAAGAACGCGAACAACTCTGATCGGTTGCGTGAGTCCATTTCCAAGTTACTTGCAACGACTTGTTCGAGAAGATTGGTGGCGGAGAGGTAATCCCGCTTGGTAACGTAATAGCTCGCCCAAGCTTGTTTGCCGAGTCGTTCGAGATACCCTTGGAAGCGGTTGCTGACCATGGTGCTCTGATCGCGAAGAACGCGATCCATTTCTTGGAGAATGAGCTGACTTTTCTCAAGGTTACCCTCGCGCAGCCAGTAGTCAGCAATTTTGAAATACAGCAAGGAGGTCGGAGCGGTGGCGACACGGATACCATTTTCCCAAACCGCTAGGGCTTCTTCCTTTCGCGATCGTTCCGAGAGTGTGTCACCTAGCCCTAGGTATGTTTGTACGTCGCGTCTGAGGTTTTTCTCGAGGCAGAGGCGGAAGTAAGTTTCGGCTTTTTCGAGCCATTCGTCTTTCTTTTCTAGTTCTAAGACACCGAATGCATTTTTAGCTCTGTTTAGATAATGCAATCCTGCCTCAAGAACGATTTCGGGATCTTCTGGAGCGAGTGCGAGGGCTTGAACAATGTCGGATTCCGCCGCAATTCGGTCAATTTGTGAGGTAATGCGGAAGTGGATCAACCAGGCTTCAGGGTCTTCTCTATGGGTCGATAGCATACGATCGACGACAGTTAAAGCTCGGTCTTTTAGAGCTTTGGGGTTTTCGTTCCCGAGTTGAGAGTTCCTCAAGAATCCTTCGTCTTCCAGGCAGGCGATAGCTATTGAATAGCTTATCTCTTTGTCACCCGGGTTTTCGATGAGTGCTTTGAGTAGAAGATCGACCGAGTGCATTGCCGAGGCGGTTACCAGCCATTCGTACATGAGTGACTGGGATGCACTTGAGAAGGAGTGTGAGCGTTTATCTAGTGCGAGTTTGAAGCGACATCGAGCGAGCCATTTCAGCAGGAGCGGATCCATGGCCGGAGAGGACAGTCTCGGTATTTGCTCCATGGCATCTTCGTAGCGCCCAAGATCAAATAGTCGTTCCATCATTCGAGTTCTCAGTGCTGGAACTCGATCTTTGAATTCGGGGCTGGCCTCGCATCCACCGATTGCTGCTGCGTAAAGAGAGACGGCCAGCGAGTATTCGGGGAAGGTCTTTGCGGCTTTGTCGGCGGCTTCTGCGTAGCTTACTTTGAATTCCGGATTTGTCGGATCGAGTTGTAGCAGGCTCTCTAAGACAGTGGTCGCTTCTCGCCAATTGTCCTGCTTTGACAATTCCGCCGCGCGTTCGCCCAGGGCACTTTTCACGCGTTCGACTTGAACGTTTCTAATAATTACGCCGGACAATCCAAGCACTGTCAGCAAGATCAGCGATCCCACGGCTAGCTTCCAGTTGAGAATGAGCCGCTGGCGGGTCTCTGGGGTGGAGCGTTTATGGATTTTCATCTGTGGCTAGATCGAGACATTTTTTGAAACAATGCGCGTCGGTCTGTTGACGCGCATTTAGGGCGTTAGGTATCTGCCCTTTTGCCGGGCAGCGTGGCTGTACGTTTGTAAACGTGTTAAGCCTTGGATTCGTAGTAATCGCCATAGTAACTAGCGTATTCCTTCACGGGCACGCCTGAGAGCACCGAACCGGCGACTCGTGCTCCTGCGGATTCCATTCTCGCATATGCTTGAACCATTTGTTCAATGCGGCTTTTATCCCGCAAAGCACAAATCAACACGGCGTCGGCAGCGGTTGCAAACAGAAGGGCTTCGCTAGCTGGCAACACGGGGGGGTATCTACGACGATGAATCCATATTCTTCTCTTGCCTCGGCTATCATTTTTTCGAATCTGCCCGAGCTCATCAATCGGTGTGGGCTTCCCTTAAGGTATCCAGCGGAGAGGATGTGGATTGATTCGTTCCATTCACGGTCTACATATTCTCTCCAGTCTCCATCACCGGATAGGTAGCCTACGAGTCCGGGTGACATTTGGCGTCCGAAAACGTGGTGTACGTCGGGTGCTCGAAGGTCACCGTCGACCAGCAAAACTTTCTTGCCGGTAGCTCGAGCCATACTAACCACCAACTGGCATGACACGCTCGTTTTACCTTCGCCAGAAAGGGCACTCGTTACGGTGAAGACTTGTGAGCCTTTGAGGTCTTCTCTCAAAATTAGGGTGGTAGATAGCGAGTCCACACTTTCTTCGAAGAGTCGAAGCTCTCGGGCGTGGGAGCGTTTACGTTTGGAAAGTTTCCCGTTAGTTGCGACGGGGATAGTGGAGATTTCTCCGAGGACGGAGAGGCGAGTTCTCGATTCGAGTTGTGCTGCGTCGTCGACTCTACGAGTTCGGATTTCGAGAAGCAAGGCTATGAGGAATGGAAAGGTAGCAGCAACCATACCGCCGAGCGCAAGCTGTTTGTAGGGAAGTTCTTCGATTGGTAAACGGGGCGCGATAGCTCGTTCGAGTTCTCTAACTGAGTCCATCGCATCGCGTTCGGTTTGCAATTGGATCCGGCGATTGTGCACTGTCGCGCGAATGTTGTTCCATTCTTCGAGGTCCGCTTCTGCGAACTGCAAGTCGACGCTTGTTGCGCTGGATTGCTTCAATGATGTAAGGTATTCTTTGACTTGATTTTCAAGAACGTCTCGCTTGGTCTTCATCTCGGACACTTTATCTCGCAGGGCGGTGATGCGATCTCGGCGAGCGTCGGCGGAAGCGAGAACTCCGCGATTAGACAGTTCTGCTTTTCTGCTTTCCCGGACGCGTTCGAGTTCTTTTTGCAGAAACTCCAAGCGTCGTTGAGCTTGAATATAAATTGGATTTTTTACCCCAACATTCGTGGCTGTTTCCAAATCGCGCAACGAAGTTTTGGCAGTTTCGACTTGTTGAATGACGGCACCGACCACGACATCTCTGTCGAGCATTTCTGGAGTGATGTCAACGGGTTTGGTTTCTTCGCCGCCGTCCTCTTTGGCTTGCTGGTCCCGCTTATATGCTGCTTCAACTTCTGCAAGATTCAATTCGAGGATGGCCAATTCACTGGTAAGTTCCATCCGTTGCATACGGATTCCATCGAGGTATGACGTATCAATTTTGCCACTTTCGGATTCCCCAACAAGCGTATCGCTTTTCACAGCTTGGACGCTCAAGTCTCGCACTCTCGCCTTTGCTGCTTCAACTTCCGCTTCTGCTTTGGACAATGCTGCGAGCACGTTTCGTTCTTGCGTGGACGTGCGGATTTCGTCCATCGCTCTACGGGTGCGGAGGTATTCATCAACTAGGGTGTTGACCACGTTGGCGGCAGCGGTTGGATCCGGGTCTTCGAACCGCACGTCCATGAGTCGGAACCCTGCGGAGCTTGAAACTCGGACTTCTTCTCGCAAGAAAGCTACAGGATCTTTCGCCTGAGCGACTGCAGGAACGGAAGCGATCACGCGGTCTGCGACGGCTTTCTCGAGAACGCTATTTCCGAGAAGGATTGCTTTCTGCAGATCGACGAACTCGGAGGATGGTCGAACGGAGCCATCTTTGAACACCACGAACGTACTGGGATCAACTTCGAGTCGGAATCTCGCTTGGTATGAAGGTCTAAAGAAAGCGAGTACTGCGGCGGAGGCGATAGCGATGCACAGTAGCATTGCAGGGATCATCCAAGCCCAGTTCTTTCGGAACAGGCTCCAGAAAAATGCCGCATCTAGCGTTGGAATCCCAAAGCTTGATGCTCGCCGCGCAACGGAGTTGGGCGCTGGGCTACCTGCCACTGAGACCGATGAAACTCTAGCGAGTTTACCAGGATTATCTGCCATTAGGAATTACTCCATCCAAACAAAAGCAACCGTGTACTGTCTAATTTAAGCTCTTCGCAGAGCGACTTGATCCATTGTCTGGGCATCCTGGATCAGCCATCTCAAGTACATCACAAACGCACCGAAGAGTGCACCTGCAAGTACAATCATAAAGTATCCTGCTATGTCGTGCGAAAATTGTTTTGCTGCTTCGCCACTGAGCCATTGGTAACAAAGACCGGTGACCACAATTCTCGATATGTTCGCTATGAGTGCAATTGGGATTGCAGCAAGGATGATCAATCCGCCTTCCCACCAGGTACGCCGGGCGAGCATTGCGTAAACATATGCGAGCGCGAAGACGCCAAAGAAAATTCGCAGACCGGAACAAGCGCGTTCTACTTCCAAAACGTTTTCACCGAGCAGGATGGTGGTGCCTTGGGAGATTGCTGGTTGTCCGAGAAGCTGTAGCACTCCGGCGCTACCGTGAGTAGCTACCCATTGAAGTGGTCGGCTGAGTTCATTCTCGATTCGGAATGGTAACGGGATCATGAAAAACAGGAAGATGAGCATAGGAAACGCCCATACGGCGAAAGCCCAACCGCCGAGAACCCAGCTCAAAGCGATAACGGTCAAGGGTATCATCCAACCATCGGCGAAATCGAGGTAGGCCCAGCGGGAAAATAGGCGTACACAAAGAACGACGATAAGCAACATCAAGCCGCCGGGATGGAACCCTGCCCGGAGGGGGGGCATCGAGTCACGGAAGGACCACATTAGGTAGGCAACGATGGGAATTACGAACCAGCCGTGGGAGTAATCTGGTTCGCGCTCCCAGGCTTGCACAAGGTTAGTCCAGGAGGGGAGAAAAGACCAAACGAGTGCTAATGCACAAGCAACAAGACCGGCCCAAGCGAATTTGTGAGAAACCCAAGGGTACCGAAGGGTAGCCGGATCTACTTTGCCGCTGGCAAGAAGTAGTTTTTCCTGAACCGAGCCACCGTCTTCAACTAGATCTGCAGATCTTCGTCGCCTGGTGAGCTGCAAGGGATCCGATCCTCTAACGGAAG
>JBEICB010000369.1:0-3057 GCA_040373655.1 Pirellula sp.
GTGCCTGTAGAGAATCTCGCCGAGTCATTGCAAGTCGCAGCCGACTCCGGTGCGAAGCGGATTCTTTTGCCGATGGCCAGCGTCCGCGACATCCCCACGATCCCTGGCGAACTATTCGCCAAGTTTCAAACCAGCTTTTATGCCGACCCCCGTGACGCCGCATTTAAGGCACTCGGAGTGGAATAGCATTTATTCTCAACCCAAATGGAAGCACCATCAAAGAGCCACAAGTAAAAGAACGCTATGGAAACACAAGTTCGCAACCCGCAAGCAGTTTTCATGCAGCCGCAAAGGCTGGTAGTGCCTCTTTTTCAGCGTCCATACGTCTGGAACGAAGAGAACCAATGGGAACCGCTCTGGAAAGATATGGCTCGCATGGCGGAAAAGCTCGTGGACCAACCAGGAATAAAGCATTATCCGCATTTTCTCGGTGCAGTGGTCCTTCAGCAAGTTCAGAATGCTAGCGGCACGATGCAAGAGCGGATCATCATTGATGGTCAACAACGACTGACGACCTTGCAACTTCTCTTTGATGCACTGCACTCGCAACTAGTTGCGGTGAATGCGGAAGCCGCTGCCTTGCGTATGGAAACGTTGGTGGTTAACGCTTCTCCGTTTTGTCGAAAGCCGGAGGATCGTTTTAAAGTATGGCCGACCAATCGTGATCGCCCTGCTTTCAATGAGGTGATGGCGGCGTCCATTCCCATAGATTACTCAGTGCTCAAATACAAGCATGAGCGAATGGTCCAAGCTCACCATTTCTTCGCAGATCGGGCTGCGGAATGGCTGACCAGTAAAGGTCCTGATTGCGTTCAGTCTCGTGCAATCGCGATTGAAACTGCAGCTCGCGAGCTTCTTCAGATGGTGGTGATCGATCTTAATGCTGAAGAGAATGCACAGGAGATCTTTGAAACGCTCAACGCCCGTGGCTCGCAACTGACTGCAGCCGACCTCATCAAGAACTTCATTTTTCAGCAGTTGTTGGAAGAGGGGAGCGATGTAGAGAAACTCTATGAGAAGCACTGGAAAGACTTCGAGACAGCTTTTTGGGAAACCGAAGTAGCCTTTGGTCGATTGCGTTATCCACGGTCATCTGTTTTCCTGAACCATTGGCTCGTCGCTCAGACGGGCGAAGAAGTCGTCGCAAGAGAAGTCTTCTCGAAGTTTAAGAGCTACTCAACCGAAACTCACTCCGGAATGGAATCCCTTCTCGGGAAACTGGATCGTGCAGCTGCAGTTTACCGAAAGTTTATTGAGAGTGGATCATTCGCAAACAGCCAGCTGAATCGACTTCAGTTGTTTGCTTATCGAACGGGTGTTCTCGAAAGTGAAGTGGTAAAACCTATCGTTTTGTTTCTATACGATCCTGACCGGCCAGAGGTACCAGCCCAGCAAATTGAAAAAGCGCTGGCCGTCATCGAAAGTTGGATGGTTCGCCGTATGCTCGTTCGAGCAACCACGAAGGCTTACAATCAGCTCGTTGCGGAAGTGATACGTCATTTGAAGGAAGAGGATAAACGGGTCGTTGCTGGTGACTCCATTGAAGCATTTCTGGCGGGTCAAACGAGTGACAGTCGTTATTGGCCAGACGATCAGGAGGTCCGGGACACTCTGCGGTACCTCCCCGCTTACCGCCGGTTACAGCGAGGTCGATTACGGATGGTCCTTGAAGGAATCGAAGACCATTTACGAGGCTGGAAGCTTGGCAAGGCAGGGAAAGGTGGCGAGCAAGTTACTAAGGCGAAATTCGCGATTGAGCACGTCATGCCTCGAAAGTGGCAGACGCATTGGAAGCATCCGGACGGACCCAAAGGCGAGGTTGAACGCGAAGCGTTGATTCACACGATTGGAAATTTGACGTTATTGACTTCATCGCTCAATTCCAAGGTTTCGAATGGACCGTGGTCTGGGGATTCTGGCAAACGCAAGGCTCTGGAGGCACACGACGTTCTTTTTCTCAATCGGAGATTCTCGGAAGCGTCATGCGAAACCTGGACTGATGCCAGTGTGCGACAACGAACAGACGAACTGGCAAAGACCATCGTCGAAATCTGGCCAGTGCCCGAAGGCCATCGTTCGCCTCAAGGAACACAGCAAACTCACTACAGTCATCGGGTAGACCTCTCCGATCTGATCAGTGCTGGCTGGTTGCAGCCTGGAGCAGTCTTGTATCCGCGGCAGAAGAAATTCGCCGATACAACGGCAACTCTGCTGAGTGACGGGAGTCTCGATGTTGGCGGGAGGATCTACTCGTCACCATCGGATGCTGCAGGAGCGATTGTTGGTAGCGTTCGGAACGGATGGTGGTTTTTCCTGGTTGATCCGGATAACAAAAAAAACGATCTTCGCAAAGTCCGCACGGCCTACCTAGAGTCGATTTCCGCTGACGGAGACGAAGACGACCTCGGCGACGAGGATGATGAGTAGTTGGCAATCAACGAAGATCTCTAACCGTGTTGATTGACGACGGGCATCCCACACATTTTCAAAGTATCCTGTGCGAAAGAATTGATTGGTCAAAAAATCATGAAAGCATGGCGAATGGCCTTTCGTGTTGGAAAGAATGGATATGATCTTTGGCCTGAGTGTCGGGAGCGTGGGCTTGCGATCATTCAGTACGATCCCATGAATGACATTGACTTGTCACTGCAAGATGTTGATGAGACTAAGGATCAGTGGGACATGCTACAAGGCACGCAACGAACGAGTCTCAAGCGTTTTGCCTATGACATGAAATCTGGAGATACGATTTATGTAAAATGTGGTCCGAAAATCGTCTGTAAGGGAGAAATCAAGAGCGACTACATATTCAATTCGAAAAACCCTGTTACCCACGATGGAGTTGCGTGGCAACACCAGCGGAAGGTGTCTTGGGTTCGAGGATTACCTGAAGTCGAGAATCCAACTAATCAGAATATAGTTACAGTGAAACCACTGATGCAGGCTGACGTAAATGCTATCGAACGTCAGTATTCGAGTAAGGCGAAACAAGCCGCTCGTTATGCCACGGATTCAGACGTTGAAGGGATCAGGTATGAGATTATCACGATGACGGCA
>JBEICB010000308.1:0-4738 GCA_040373655.1 Pirellula sp.
AAGCCTGCGAATGTATGGGTAAGCGTCGAGTCTGTAGACTGCCATCAGTGCGTCACGGCGCTGGCTGATCGAGAGATCTGAAAAAGAGAGATTAGTCATGGCATAATCCACCGGGGTCAAAGTGTGCGAGCTGGAAACGCATTAGCTGACCCGGGTTATGTATGCCGACTCAGAGAGAATGCGCACGGGTTAGTGGGAGTAATCGGGAGTCGCTTTGTCGGTGTGAGGTAAGCGCGAGCGACCAAGCATCCCATCTGCGGAACCGATATTGCTCGAACGTTCGATGCAGCTGTTCGGCTAGGCCCAAAAGATTGGGCGTCTTGCGGGTGAGCGACAACGGTCAGCTGACTTGTGTATCGGGCACGCCTGCAAATATTGACATGCAGTATACCGGTCGATACACTTGCAATCGCAGGTATACCGATCGGTATATTTGCAAGTTGGGTTTCAACGAAGTGGAGCAGTACCGCGAATGCGACTTTTGTTTTGTGTTTTTCTGTGCATTTCCTGTGTTTGCAGCACGCGAGCCCAAGGGCAACTCGTCGAAGATGTGCACTTTCCCTTCGATGCGCAGTCGTTGGATGGCAATCGCTACTCTCTTTCTGACAACGATAAGCACGTGCATCGCGCATTTGTCTTCCTTTCGACCAGTTGCCCGATTTCTAATTCGTACATCTCCGAACTCAATCGATTGAAGCAAGCATTGCCACCTGGAGTTGAGCTATTTGGTGTCTTGTCGGAGCCAACGACATCGAGGCAGAACGCGTCAAAGCACTTTGCTGAATACAAAGCGGAGTTTCCGATTCTCTTTGATGGTTCTCAACTTCTTTCGGACGTGTTGAAGCCGACTCATGTACCCGAGGCGTTTTTCATCAACGCCGATGGAGAAGTCGTCTATCGCGGAGCGATCGATAACGCCTACGAAGCTATCGGCCGAAGACGAGTGAATGTCGAGAGTCACTATCTGGAAGATGCGATCAAGGCCGTTGCAGCCAACAAGAAACCAGTAGTCGGCCAGACCAAACCGGTTGGCTGCGTGCTTCCGCCAGATCGAGTAAATGCGATAGGGATTAAAGTAACCTACGCTCGCGATATCGCCCCCATCCTGCAGCAACGCTGCGAGACGTGTCACCGTCCTGGCCAAGTAGCACCGTTCTCGTTAACCAATTACGAAGAAGCGAAGTCGTACGCGGAGATGATTGCTGAAGTCACACAGCAACGCATCATGCCACCATGGATTCCAGGACCCGAGACGGCGCACAGATTCATCGGGCAACGATGGCTGAGCGATCGAGAGCTAAATCTGTTGGCCGATTGGGTTAAGGCGGGTTGCACCTTCGGCGATGAAGCAGACTTGCCGCCTGCCGCCACATTTGCGGAAGGATGGCAATTAGGTGAACCCGATCTGGTGGTCAAAATGCAGAAACCGTTCACCGTGCCAGCCAGCGGTCCAGACCTACTCCAGAATTTCGTCATACCGGTCAAAATTCCCGAGGACAAACTGGTGGCAGCAGTCGAGTTCCATCCGGGTAACAAGCGGGTAGTTCATCACGCGGTCTTTTTTTTGGACGATAAGGACCAAGCGAGAAAGCTTGATGCCGCGACGCCCGAGCCAGGCTATGGCAACTTTGGTGGTCCCGGATTCTTGCCGAGTGGCGCTTTGGGTGGTTGGTCCGTTGGAAACACGGCAAGGCGACTTCCCAACGACATGGGGCGTTATCTCAAGAAGGGAAGCGATTTGGTCGTGCAAGTTCATTACCATCCGACTGGTAAGGTTGAGGAGGATCAGTCCGAGATAGGACTCTACTTCGTCAACAAACCAGTGGCCGACTCGCTGAAGGAACCGGCAAAGCTGGTTGGGAGCATTTGGATGGCCAACTATGAAATGGACATTCTCGCTGGTGAAGCCAACTATCGACGCTCGACCACCTATACCTTGCCCAAAGACATGATCATGGTCGGCATCGTTCCTCACATGCACCTGCTGGGCAAATCGATGCGAGTAACAGCAACCGAACCCAAGCAACAACCGAACGTGCTGATCGATATACCAATGTGGAATTACAACTGGCAAGACGAATACTATTACGAGCGACCGATCCGATTGAAGGCTGGGACCAAGCTGGTCGTGGAAGCGGTTTTCGACAACTCGGCTGCCAATCCATCGAATCCATCCTCACCGCCCAAGCGAGTCACTTGGGGTGAAGAGACAACGGACGAGATGTTGTTTTGTTTCTTTCTATTGACAGCCGACAAAACCGAAGACTTGATTCACACGATCTTCGATAACTTGGGCCATGATCTGAAGCAGACTCGCAAAGACGTGGACCAATCTCCATGAGCACACGAAGTGAAGCAGCGACTCACACCCGCGAGCGACTACTCGATGAAGCTCTGACATTGTTTTCGCAACGCGGTTTTGCCGCCACAGGCATTCGGGACATTTTGCAAGCGGCCGGAGTTACCCAGCCCACGCTTTATCATCACTTTGCTGACAAAGCGTCCTTGTTGCAAACTCTGATCGAGCGACACTATGGTGAGAGCCAACAACGATTAGAAGAGCTCATTGCATGTGAATCGACGGTTGTGAGTAAGCTTCTTGCATTCGTCACATCATCGTTCGAACACTGCTGTGTTGATCCGCGCGTACCACGACTGATGTTTCAAACCTACTTTGGCCCGACTGTCCCCGAGATCGATGGAGTACTAGACAAGTTGACGGAGAAGCGATTTCGACTTGTCGTCAGCATCATGGAACACGGTATGCGTACGGGCTCGTTAGCAGCTTCCAAAGCAGAGTTCCTTGCTCTATCTTTTTGCAGCCTGGTCGATCAACCGCTGAATCTATTCTCACGCAAACCGCGGCCCAAACGATATCTCCCGCAAGACCTTGCACAAGCGCTAGTCAACTTGTTCATGACGGGGGCCTCGGCGAAGCGTCAGTAGACACAATTCTGCATTCACTTCGTCACAGGAGGTTGTTAGTTTGGGGGAAAGGGGACATTGGAGTTGGAAGCCAAATTGATTCGATGGTACAAGTCCAAGGTGGATTGGTGGCTGGTGCCACTGCTGGCTGTTCCTCCGGTTGTTGCTTCAGTGGTCGCGACGTCCTCGGCAAGGACTGGCGATCCCATTCAGATGGCCTGGGGCTTCGGCTCCTTGCTATTTTTCACGGGGATCTACATCGGCCTCGTTTTCCCCATGCGGTACGGAATTGGCGGCGATCGTCTTATCGTTCGTTTTGGTGTATGTCGCCAGAACGTTCTGTTCCAGAACATTCTGGAGGTGCGTCCGACTCGCAACCCGCTGAGTTCTCCCGCTCTCTCCCTGGATCGCTTGCACATCCAATTTGGTAAGGGAATCTTCAAGGCCGTCATGATCTCACCAGCGCAGCGTGAACAGTTCTTGTCGCATCTAGCGCAGAGCGCAGGACTTCACCGGGATGGTGATCGATTGGTAAGACCGAATAACGACGACCGGGACGCTGGCAGATAATTGGCCGGTGTCCTTGGTTGAACAGGCTGCGAAGAGCTCTCCCGACCCAAGCGAGGATCCGACTCGCGGAAATTGGAGAACGACTATCATAAGTGAAACACTCTTCGAAGGAGCCATGTATGCAGGGGCCATCACCTGATGATCCGTACCCGATGAAAAGCTTCCCACAAGTCGGATTCCTGAAGCCATTGGTCAAGAACCCGAACATCGTCATTGGCGATTACAGCTACTACGACGACCCTGAAGGACCGGAGCAGTTCGAAGCGAAGTGTGTCTTGTACCACTTCCCGTTCATTGGCGACAAGCTGGTAATCGGCAAGTTTTGTGCCTTGGCTCGCGGTGTGCGGTTCATCATGAGCGGGGCCAATCACCAGATTAGCGGATTCTCAACATACCCCTTCTACATCTTCGGAAACGGATGGGAGTCTGTAACGCCGGAGCCGGGCGATTTTCCGTACAAGGGCGATACCTTCATCGGGAACGACGTCTGGCTGGGGTACGATGTGCTCGTGATGCCGGGTGTCAAAATCGGTGATGGAGCCATCGTTGCCGCGCGGTCCGTTGTGGTAAGCGACGTACCCGCCTATGTTCGCCGATGATGTTTGGATAGCATCGTCCAAGCCAAACTTTGATTTTCCTAAATCGGGTTATGGGTTTAGAGTGATTTTTATAACCCGAGGGTCGCGCGACATTGAGAGTCTAGAGAGTCGGGTAGCGAACGGGAGAGAACGCTCCGCCGAGGATTCGCGCCGATTACCGGAGAGTGGTCGCGATGGGGAGAGTTCGAGAGGCGAGAAACTCGCGAAACACTGGGGAAACAAGGGCCAGAAACGCGAACAGGCCGACGTTTTGAGGCGTCGGCCTGCTGGTATAACACGAGGGTCAAACTGAGTTTGAAACCCTTACTTCAGTTGCGGGAGTCACACTCTCTTCGGAAACTATCCGAGACCTCCCACCTGACACCACCCTCGATGCCCAGGGTTTGTTCCGCGAGGGGGAAGCCAAACCCGGAGATTTATCGCTCTATGCCGGATAGGAGGCGTGCCTCGAGACCATTGCTCCATCCAGTGATCACCAGATGATCGAGAAACGCCCGATCCGGTGCGAGTTGAAACTGTGATTCATGGCTACCCCTGCAATCGATACAAACAGAAAAGTCGTGGATTGCTAGCATTATTAAGAGGGGCAGTGACACCTCTGGTCACACCAATAAGGAAAATGGAAAAACTGCGGGGCTATTTTC